>JAFSYP010000113.1 GCA_017449935.1 Clostridia bacterium | reverse complement strand
TCTGTTCGTCCGCCTTCGTCCACGCGCTCCAGTCATGCTCGAGCTGCGGGATCGTCTCTTCATAGCTGTAACCGCAGACGGAACAGGTGTAGACCGTCTTGCCGGCTGCCGTGCAGCTTGCCGGAGTCGTTTCTTCGTCGAATGCATGAGCTTCTGTCTCGGTCTCGCCGCCGACAGAGCAGGTGCGGATGTGGTTATTCTCGTCTGCCGAGGTCCACGCGCTCCAGTCATGCTCGAGCTGCGCGATCGGCTCGTCATAGCTGTAACCGCAGACGGTACAGGTGTAGAATGTCGAGCCGGGCTCGGTACAGGTCGCCGGCGTCGTCTCTTCTTCAAACGCGTGGGGTTCCGTCTCGGTCTCGCCGCAGCGCGAACAGGTGCGGATATGCTGGTTCTGCTCGTCCGCGGGATCGGCTTCCCAATCGCCGAAATCATGCGTGATCGGATCGCCTTCTTCCACGTCGCCGTACACGGCGTATGCCTTCACAAAGCCGTCGTTCAGGAACTTGGAGGGCGTGAAGTACCGGTCATGGTGGTTGTAGATCGAGATGAACTTGTTGATATAGGGCTTCAACTCGCTCTTATGGCTGTCCGCCTTGGACAGAACGTACTGGACGGTGCTGCTGGACATAAACTTATCCAGCGCAGCTTTGCCGTTGCCCAGGATATCCTGGACTTTGTCCAGCATGGCGCGCTTGCTTTCGAGCTTCGCCAACCGGATCATCTCGCTCTCCAGTTCGCCGTCCAGGATGGTCTGCAGCGCCGCGATGCGCTCCTGCGCCTCGTCGATGATGTCGATGACCTCGGTATAATTCTCATAGGCCCAGTAGCCCAGATCCGCCCACTTGCTCTGATCGCTGAAGGGCAGGAAGGCTTCCAGCTCGTTCTTGAGCTTGGTCACGCGGTCGATGGTGCCGACGATGCCGTCTGCCGGCATCTCGGCGTCGGGGCCGTAATAATAATGCATCTGGTTCTCGCTGAACGGGAATTCATGGCCCACGTTGTAAATGGTCGCGCCGCCCAGATCGAGGATCGCACGGCAAAGGCGCTTGTACTCGTCGATCTCGTCCACATAGCGGCTGCCGATCTTCTTGTTGCCGATGCTGTCGATCTTTTTCAGGATGTCGGCGGCCATGTTCACATAACTCGTGTACTTTTCCAGCGCGTATTCGTAGGTCGCTTCGATCACACCGAGGGCTCTGTCGTAGAGCTTCTCGATGAATTCGTCAAAGTTTTCGGCATACTCTTTCACGTCGGGCAGCATCTCGAAGTTCAGGCGGTACTTGATCTTGATGCCGTCAACCTTCGCGGGATCGATCTGCGCCGTGTAGCCGTCGGCTCCCTCGGTCATCTTGACCAGCGTGCCGTCGGCAAGCACGACGTATTCGGGAACGTACTTGTAGGAGCAGTCGGTGCTGGTGTTGTTCTGCCAAAGGTTTGCGTCGTCCTCATGCGCCGTCACGGTCACAAGATCGGAGCATTCGGAGGTGGAGAACGTCGCGTCGTCCTGCACGGACTTGGTGTAGACCATCACGCGCTCCGCGAACACGCGCTTAAGCAGATTCTTTTCGCGGGGCTCGAGCTTGATGCCGTTGTTGAGGTATCCCTCGATACGATCCGCCGCGTTGACCTTTTCGGTGTCGTCCGGAACGATCTCCTTCGAGGAATCCTTCACGCCGCGCATGAAGCCCATCAGGATCGCGTCTTCGATCGTGACGTCGCCGCCGGGAGAATTCGCGTTGACCTTGTTGTTGACGCCGTAGCGGCCGACAAGAGCAGACTGCTTGACGACGGCGGTCGCGCCGCCCATCAATTCAATGGCGCTGCCGGTGGGGATGCTGTTGTTTTGCGTCGTGGGGATGCGTGTGCAGCTGCCGACTGCGCGGACGCCCTCCACCGAAACGCTGCCGCCGTCGACATGGATCGCGGCGGGGCTGTGGTTCACAACAGTTTCCATCATGGTCAGACTCTTGACCTGCGCAAAGCGGGAGTAGACCTGACCGTTCGTCACCGTGACGTTTGCGTTTTCGATCACGATGGCGGCAGAACCGGGAACGCCGGTCAGCGTATACCCGCCCAGATCGAGTGTCAGATCCTTGCGGATCACGACGGATTCTGTCGTGTCCGCAGACATGACGACGACGTCGCCCGCGGCCGCGTCATCGATCGCGGCCTGCAGGCTGCCTGCCGCAGAGGCCGCGACGGCGCAACTGCCCGCAAGCATCAGCATCGTCATCACGAGCGCGAGGATTCGATTCGTGATTTTCATGTTGTTGATCTCCTTACTGAATTTGAATTATTCCGGTGAAGAAAAAACAGGCGCTTCTCTCCACATAATCCCATAATAAACCATTATGTATTACAAATTATAACAGACAAAACCGGCGTTGTCAATTTGTTTTTCGGCTTTTTCAAAAAACAAATTGACGAATCCGCGAAAAGTTGTTAGTATGGTACGTGAAGACCGGACACAGCAAAAGGGAGGAAACGCCATGGAGGATCGGAAAAAGAAATACAGCCGCGCACAGCTGGCGGCGCTGGCGGCACAGCAGGCGCAGGAGATCGAACGTCTGCACGCGCAGCTGGCCGCGGCGGAGGAGAAGCTGCGCGACCGCCGGATCGTGACCGCACGCGCCGGGACGATGGCGGACGCGGCGATGGAGATGAACGGCGTGCTGAAGGCCGCGGACGAGGCGGCGGCGCAGTATCTGGAAAATATCCGGCTGTTCACGCAGCAGCAGCACGACAACTGCGCGCAGATCGAGCGGCAGACGCGCGAAAAGGCCGAGGCGATGCTGCGTGAAACGCAGGAGCGCTGCCGTGCGCGCGAGCTGGAAGCGGACGCGTATTGGGAGAAATTGTCGGAAAAGCTGGAGCGGTTCTGCACCGAACACAGGGAGCTCCGCGATCTGCTGGGGGAACTTGAGGAAAGCAAAGGCGAGCTTCGCCGCGGCGCTGCGGACGTCGGATCGCCCGACCGGAACGATTGACAAAACGCCGCGTATACGAGATATGCGGGCCGTCCGAACAAGCGGACACTACATGCTGTGATTGGGCCGAAAACGGCCGGATCTGCGGCATGTATTTTTTTCACATCTGTTGATACATAACCGCCCGCGCGATGATTACACGGTTGTTACAAAGTTTAAAATTTGTTAAAGATTTGGCCAAAATGGTAGACAATTATACATGTTTGTGCTACAATGCACAAGAGCCTTTGTTAGCAAGGGAGGCGCGCCTATGCGCCGAAAACCTTGTTCACGAAAGATCGTATACCATTTATAGGAAGGAAGAAAATGTGACATGAAAACGCACAACAGACACGTCAAGTCCCTGCTCGCGTTTGCGCTTGCGCTGTGTATGATCTTCGGCGCTTGTCCGCTCTCGAGCTTCGTCGGTCTGGTTTCCGCCGCCGAGGAGAGACAGGGCAATCCCCTTGAGGGTCTCGGAAAATACTGGAACTACTACAATGACGGCGAGATCCAGTTCACGGACGACATCAAGGCCCTCACGGACGCCGACAAGACGCCGTGGGTCGTGACGGACAAGAACGGCCATTCGATGAACGTCGCCGACAGCGTCGTGACGATCACCATCCTGAACACCGTCAAGAAGATCGGCGCCAACGCGTTCAAGGGTCTCAAGCCCGCCGTGCTCGGCATCCCAAAGACGGTCACCTCGATCGACGCCGCCGCGTTCACCGGCTCCCAGATCAAGGAGATCTACTACGGCGGCACGCGCGCGCAGTGGAACGCCATGATCACGACGCCCGCCGGCATCCGCGTCAACTTCGGACACGTCTGCGGCGGCGAAGTCCCGAAGCATCAGGCTGAGGCCACCTGTTCGCAGCCCGGCTACGAAGGCGACCTGTACTGCTCGCTTTGCGGCGCCTTCTACAAGGTGGGTAAAACCACGGATAAGGTGGATCACGTCTGGTCGGACGATTACGCCATCGTCCCCGGCAAGGAACCCACCTGCAGCAAGGACGGCTATCAGGCGAAGTTCTGTATCTACTGCGGCACATACAACTATGACTCCATGGTCGTCGTTCCCGCAACGGGCGAACACAAGTGGGTCGTGCTCGACGCCGATAAGGTGGATCTGTGTGACGAACACATCGGCAAGCATATCGTGATGCACTGCGCATACGACGGCTGCTCGGTCGCCAGCACGGACGCACAGTTCCAGCAGCTTACTTATAAATATAAGGAAAGCGCGGACAGCGACGTCATCGTCGACTCCAAGCAGTCGAACTTCTCCCTGCTGACCGAAGTGCAGCAGCAGAATGTGGTCAACGCCGAAGAGGTCGAGTACAACCAGTGGCTGTATAATTACACCATTATCCTTGAGGATAACAAGAACCCGAAAAAGGCCGTGCACCATTACGTATATACCGCCGACAAGGCACCCACCTGCACGGAGCCCGGCAACACCCTGGTCACCTGCGCATGGTGTACCGGTTATACGGACAACTTCCCCATCGATCCAACCGGACACAACAATGTGGTCGAGTACGTCATTCCCGCCGACTGTGTCAACCCCGGCGAGAGAGGCACAAGATGTACGGACTGTGGCAACGTGCTGTCCTATGAAGTGATTCCGAACAACCACACCCCCGGCTACTATTCCGGCACGTGGGTCACCCAGAAGCTCCCCAACTGCGTTGAGGACGGCTATCAGTGGCTGAAGTGCAACTACTGCGGCGAATGGATCTACGACGAAAACGGCGATAAGGTCCAGAAGCGTCTTCCGAGCACGCCGGACGTGCATACCGCTTCCCGCTGGTTCACCACGCTGAAGCCCACCTGCACCGAAAAGGGCGAGCAGATCAAGATCTGCACGGTCCGCGGCTGCCCCTATTTCTCGGATACGGATATCGGCAAGAAGGTCGTCAAGATCAGCGAACGCAAGGCACTCGATCACCTGATCGCCGTTACGAAGGATCTGAACAAAGACCATTATCATTATGCACCTTACGAGGTCAAGCAGTCGGCCGATGCCGCTGTGGAGCCCGGCTTTGATCCGGACAGCGAAAAGAACGTCATCTCTCCCGTCAACGCGGACGAGCGTGTATACGACGTCGCCGACGAGCTGAACATGGCGATCCTCGCCGCTTTCCAGAACGGTACCTTCGATAAGGACGGCAATCTGATTGAAGAAGACCGTACTAAGCTGGCAGCGGAGCTCACCAAGATCTTTGTGACCGCGGTGGACCACCACGGCTTCAGCGGTCTGGACAAAGACGGTCTGGAAACCTTCTTCTATGATAAGTTCAATTACAAGACGGAATCCGATTTCCTGTACGGCTACAACTGCGTCGGCGAAGCCAAGAGCGAAGCGAGATTCGTGTTCGACGAGATCGTCGAAGAAGCTGTCAAACTGCTGATCGCCAAAGACAGCGTGATCAACACCACCGACGACGTCGTCGCGATCCTGACCGAGGCATGGGAGAATCTCGGCGACAGCGAGATCGCCGATGTGATCGCGAATCACAAAGATCAGATCGCCAAGGTGACCAACAAGGCGCTGGCGAAAGAGGAGATCCCGGCAGACGGCCATGACTGGGTCCGCTGCTATGATATCGACGAGGACAAAGACGGCGTCGTAACCTTCGGCTACATCGTGATCAATAACGAGTTCGTGCCCGTTTGCAAGAAGGCAAAAGAAAGAGCTACCGGCGATTCCGCGACGAACACCGACGAATGGGAAGACGGCTGGTACCGCGTCGATCATTATGACGGACACACGCCCGTGGCCGGCGACGAATATGTCGGCGACAAGGCGGTCACCTCGGTCAACTGTATCGAAGGCGATGGCAACATGATCTATCAGTGCGCCGTTTGCATGAAGCTCAAGGAGCCGACGCTCGTCAAGCAGGGTTCGCATACGCTGAAGACCAAGACCTTCCCGGCAACCTGTTATGAGAACGGCTACGACAGAACCTACTGCACGAAGTGCGACTACTACGTCGACGTGCAGACCGACATCAAACTGACGCACAACTATCAAGAAACCACCATCAAGGAATCCACCTGCTCCAAGGCAGGCATCAAGGTCAAGATCTGCGAGTACTGCGGCGACGTCGCCAAGAAGACGTACCAGACGCTCGCGCTGCGCCCGCACAAGGATTCGCCCGTTCATGAGGATGCAACCTGCATGGAGAACGGCAGAGACGGCATGATCTGCTCGGTCTGCGGCCGCTTTGACGGCGAGATCCTGGAAGCGCTCGGCCACGACTATGTGGAAACGGTCGTTTTGGCCACCTGTACGGAGCCCGGCTACACGTCTGCGACCTGTTCGCGCTGCGGCGACACCAAGGCGCCCTACGATTACGTCGCGGTCGCCGGCCACCAGTACGGCAGACCGATCAACGTCCCTGCAACCTGCGAGGAAGGCTCCTACACCTATGAGCAGTGCAAGAACTGTCCTTACAGAAAGGTCTATAACCAGCAGTCGAACCAGCTCGGCCATATCATGACCACGCTGCCCGCGAGACAGCCGTCCTGCACCGAACCCGGCTGCACGGAGAAGATTTACTGCAAGCGCGACGGTTGCACCTACGTACAGAAGGAAGCCGAATCGATCCCGGCGCTCGGCCATCTGATGCAGACGAACGAGCGCAAGCCGGCGACCTGCACCGAGGACGGTTACGAGACTTACGTCGCCTGCGCCCGCTGCGGTTACGGCGAGGAAACGAAGGTCGTTATCCCGGCGACCGGTCACACCTTCGTGGAGAAGGACGGTGTGGAGCCCACCTGCACGGATCCCGGCTATTCCGATTACACGCAGTGTAAGGATTGCGGCGCGTATGGCGTGCCGAAGACGCCTATTCCGGCATCCGGACATAACTTCGGCGACTGGACAACCACCGACGAAGCAAGACCGTTCCATTCCGGCACCAAGACGCGCGTCTGTAAGGAATGCGGCGCCAAGGAGACCAAGTCCTACAAGCTCACGTTCGGCCAGGCGGTCTGGTGGATCATCACATGGCTTCCCAGACAGATCGCAAACCTTTTCCGCTACTTCCTGAACAGATAACATAACGCAAACTGATTAAGCGCAGCCCCGCAGCCGAACGATCGGCCGCGGGGCTGTTCATATATTCAAAAAGCCGTGAATACGTTTAAGGCAATACCGCACAATTCCGGTGTGTGGATTGCGAAGCAAGATTTTTCGTCAGGTTGTGCAAAAAGCTCGAAGGCTTGCTGACGCAAGTCAAGAGATTTTTGTGCAGCATGACGGAATAAGATTCGAGCAAGGCGTGCATCGCGAATTGTGCGGTATTGCCTTAATATTTATCGGTTGACAACGGCCGGCGATTTGGTATACTTAATAAAAGATGAAACGCGAAGGAGAGAAAAACATGCACAGATGCTTGGGGTGTATGCGGGAATTCGGCGACGGCGTCGGCGTCTGCCCGTATTGCGGATACGTCGTCGGCACAGAGGCTGCCGCCAGAAATCATCTTGCGCCGGGCACGGTGCTTCAGGGACGCTACACGCTCGGCAGAGCGCTCGGGCAAGGCGGCTTCGGGATCACCTATATTGCGTGGGATCAAAAGCTCGAACGGGCTGTCGCGATCAAGGAATATATGCCGAACGCGTTCGCGTCGCGCATGACGGGCCAAAAGGAAGTCGCGTGCTTTACCGAAGATGCGCAGCGGCAGTTCCGGCAGGGCCTGGAAAAAACGCGCAAGGAATCCCGCGCACTCACGCAGTTCGGCACGCTCGAAAGCGTCGTCAAGGTGTATGACTGCATCGAGGAGAACAACACGGCCTACATCATCATGGAGCTGCTGCGCGGCCGGACGGTCAAGGATATTCTGCAGGAACGCGGCAAGCTGACGTTCGCGGAAACGATGCGAATCATGACGCCCGTGCTGCAAACGCTCGACGCGATGCACGGCGCCAAAATGATCCACCGCGACGTCGCGCCGGACAACATTTTCGTCTGCGAGGACGGCAAGATCAAGCTGCTCGATTTCGGCGCGGCAAGAGTCGTTACCGGCGCGGACGACAAGACGCTGTCGGTCGTGCTCAAGGCAGGATATGCGCCGATCGAACAATACAGCAGCAAGCTCCGGCAGGGTCCGTATACGGACGTCTACGCCGCGTGCGCCACGATGTATAAGATGCTGACGGGCGAAACGCCGCCGGACAGCCTGAGCCGCGAGGTGGACGGCGACGCGCTGAACGGGCTGCGGTCCAGCGACGCGCCGCCGGCGGCACAGAACGTGCTCCTGCAAGGCATGGCGCAGAACGCGGCCGCGCGCATCCAGAGCGCAGGGGAGCTGCTGAGCCGGCTTCAGAACGATCTGTCGGAAGGCGTCGCGGGCATCGACCCGACGCAGTTTCTGGACGCTTATAAAAAACGCCGGCTCACCAAACGGCTTGCCGCGCTCGCGGCCGTGTTGGGCGTTCTGGTCGTTGTGTTCGGCGTCGCGGCCGCCGTGCGCCGTCAGCGGCCGCCCGTGGAGCATACGACGGAACCGTCCGTCGACGCCGTGCGCACTTCGGCAGCGACAGCATCGGCGCAGACCGAAGCCGCGGCGGAAACGACCGGTATAAAAACGACCGCGACTGCCGCGCCGAAGGCGACCGCAGACAGTCTGCGCAGCCGGATCGAAAGCGAAATGGGTTCGGATATCCAGTGTTTTGCCTGCCAGGACTACAATCATGACGGCTTGCTGGAAGCGTTCGCGCTGGTCGGAAAGCAGGTGCCGGATTTTGACGACGAAATGCAGTACGAATCCGGGACCGTCGTATTCGTGAATGCGGACACGCTCACGAAGATCCTGAAGTTTACCGAGCCGTATGCCGGCGGGACCGAGTTTACGCTGAGCCAGGCGAAAAACCTGCACGGATACAGCGTTTACAGACACAGCGGCGGTTCGGGCGGTCTGCTGACCTTGTACACCGTGAACGCGCAAGGGAAGATGATCGAGATCGACGCGGACAAAACGATGCAGGGCACGCCGCAGCTCGGGAAAGCCGGATGGCTGGAGATCGCGTGTTCTGCGTATGACGCGAACGCCGACGGCACGGGACATACGTGGAAGACATACTTTTTCTATTATGACGAAAACAAAAACGCGCTGACGGAATACGGCGGCGTCGAGATCTCACAAAGCGAGCTGTTCCGGATCAAGAACGCCGAAGCCTGCGTCAAATCCGCCATGCGCACAGAATATACGGACAGCGCCCCGTCCTACAATATCCAATCCGCTTTCTACCGCGGGAACGGCATCGTCAACGTCAACCTGACGATCGACGACGGGTATGGGGTCCCGAGCAAACGATATGTCAACCTGTATGTGAAAAACGGCACGGCGGAGATCTATACGGCCGACGCGGAGTTTTATTCCGAAATGGGCGACGGCGTTTACCTGAAAAGCAGCGGCAGTCGGAATGTGGAGTTCGCGGAATTCCCCTATTGATCCGGCCCGAAGCAAATCTTACAAAAAACTCGTTAATAATGACAACCCGCCCTTTTTTCGGGCGGGTTGTGATATTGTAAGGACGTCGACGGGGGACAACAGCCTCCCGCAGAAATCCGGAAAGAAAGGAGCACGAACATGGAATTCATCGTCACTGCTATCATCATCGCCGCCGCGTCCGTCGTGGTCGCTCTGATCGCCACCCGCTGAATTTGACACGGAATATTTTTTGAAAGGAGCGCTTCGTCATGACCCTTGTGATCGTCACTTCCATTCTGGCAGCCGCAGCCGTCGCCGTCGCAGCGATCGTTTGCAGATAAATCCTGCCGCAAAGAAAAGACGCTCCGGCGTCTTTTCGCATATATACGGCGCTGCCGGACCGCTTCCGGGCAGGCCGGAAAACAGGCGGACGCGCCGGAGTTTTTCGTTTTGAAATATTGACTTTTATCCGCAATTATTCTACAATATTTTTATCTATGCGTCTTTGGCAAGACAGGAGTATAATCTATGATCAATCTTTCCAATGTTTGCAAGTCGTTCGGGAAAACGCAGGTGATCAAGAACGTTTCTTTTTCGGCACAGTCCGGACAGATCACCGGTTTTATCGGCGCCAACGGCTCCGGAAAAACGACGACCATGCGTTTGATCTCCACGATCCTGAAGCCGGATTCCGGTTCGATCGTCGTGGACGGCGCGGACGTGCTTCGCGAGCCGAACGCGGCAAGAAAAAAGATGGGCGTGCTTTTCGGCGGCGACGTATCTTTGTACAACCGGCTGACCGCATGGGAAAACATCCTGTATTTTGCCAAGCTGCAGGGCATGGACGAGGACGAGGCCGCGGAACGGATCAAGGTGCTGTCCAATCTGCTGGACATGGATCGCTATCTGTTCCGGCGCGTGCAGGGCTTTTCGCGCGGTATGCGGCAAAAGGTCGCGTTCGCCAAGTCGATCGTTCACGATCCGTCGACGATCCTGCTGGACGAGCCGTCCACCGGACTGGATATTTACAGCATCCGCGACGTGCAGGATTTCATCCTGACCTGCAAGGAACAGGGCAAGACGGTTTTGGTTTCCACGCATAATATGCATGAGATCGAGCGGCTGTGCGACAATCTCGTGATCATCTCCGACGGGCGGATCATCCGCAACGACACCAAGCAGGCGATCCTTGCCGGCGAGGGAACGGACGATGTGATGGAAATGTTTTTCCGTGTTGCGGAGGGAAACAGCCATGCGTGATTTTAAACTGGTCCTTATAAAAGAGCTCAAGGACATCCTGCGGGACAAGCGCAGCTTCGTCATGATGTTCGTGCCGGTTTTGCTTTTCCCCCTGATGTTCACGCTTATGGGCTCGCAGATGGACACGAAAAACCTGGAGGCCAACATCCCCTGCATCGTGGAGTTCGAGAATGCGAAAACGGAAGAGGCCGACCGCGCGCTCTATGACAGCCTGTTTCATAAGGCCTGTCCCGGTCTGATCGACCCGAAAGAAGCGACGGGCGGCAGGACCGCGGAAAGAGAGCTGGAAAGAGGCGCCGTTTACGCGATCATCCGTTTTAACGACGGGACCGTCTTCGTCAAGTGCAACAATTCCTCGACCAAATCCATGCAGGCATGGAAAAACCTTGTGGATAAATTAAGCACCGTCAGTCAATTGTCCCTTTACCAAACGCTGCAGACGCAGTACGGCGTGAACGTAGAACAGCTCCTGCCGTTCCGGCTCGTGCCCGAACAAATGCAGACCGGCAACTCGACCCTGGCGTCGATCGCGCCGATGCTGCTGGTGGCGCTGATCATGAGCGGCGGCGTTTCGGTGGCGGTCGATCTGTTCACCGGCGAAAAGGAACGCGGCACGATGGAAAGCCTGTTGACCACGCAGGCGAGCCGCATCAGCATCCTCGCCGCGAAGTATACCGCGACGCTGAGCGTCAGCTTGCTGAGTATGCTGATGTCCGTTCTGGCGTATGTTATCTCGCTGAAGATCTCTAAAAACGCTTTGGCGTTGATGACCGGCGGAACAGGACAGACCGACGCGCAGCTTTCCCTGCAGTTCGATCAGGTCCTGCGTCTGGCGGCAGTCTGCTTGTCGCTGTCCGTTTTTGCCGTATCGTGCATGACGCTGATCGGCCTGCACGCGAAAACCGTCAAGGAAGCGCAGTCCCAGATGAGCCTGCTCACGATCTTCCCCACGCTGCTGGGCGGTCTGGTTTTATTCATGGACAGCGTGAACGTCGGCGACGGATCGGTGTGGATACCGATCTTCAACGCGATCATCTCCATCAAGATGATCTTTCTGGGTACGGCGGAGCCGCGCCATATCCTGTTCACGGCAGCGTCGTCGCTGCTGTACGCGGCGCTGCTGGGGGTTCTGAGCGTGCGGATGTTAAAGAGCGAAAAGCTCCTTCGGTGACCGCTCTATAAAAACAGATCGGGGATGAGGACGGGAACGCTATGCTGAAAATTGCGGTATTTGATCATGAAAGAAGCGCGCAGCAGCTGGAAGACGTGCTGGTGCGTCTGCTGTTCGACAAGTGCGAATTCGGGTACGAAACATACACCACGCGGGACGAGATCGCCGCGATCGATTTTGAACGCGACTTCCGGTTCGATCTCGTGTTTATCGAGTTGAACGCGGAATTCTTTTCCGGCGTCGAGATCGCCAAAAAGATCCGGGAAACGGGCAATATCCGCACGGAGATCGTCTTTACTTCGACGGATGATTCCTATGCGCTGTTCGGATATAGGCTGCGCGTGTTCGATTATCTCATCAAGCCGATCCCGATCAAGACGATTTCGGAAACGATCGACCGGTACTTTTGCTACTGCACGGCAGAGACGGAGGGCTTCTTCTCCTTTAAGGCGTCCGGCGCCGCACAGCGCATCCGGCTGGACGACATCTATTATTTCATGAGCAACGGCAGAAAGTGCTGCATCGTCAACAAGGGCATGGATAACGAGTTCTACGCAAAGCTGAACGAGGTGGAAGCAAAGCTGGACCCGGAGCAGTTCATCCGGGTGCACCAAAGCTACATCGTCCAGTTGAAATATATCAAGGGACTGACGCGCGACGGTCTGATGATGACGAACGACCTGTTCGTTCCGGTCAGCCAGAAGCGGTATCCCGGCGTCAAAAAACAGTTTATGAAATATCTCGGAATCGAAGAATAGGAGAGTCAGTATGAAAGGAACGAATCTGTCGCGGTGCCCGAACGGTCATTTTTACGATCCCGCAAAATTCGACGTTTGCCCGCACTGTGAAACCACCAAAGACATCAACGTCACGCAGATCGACTGGACCCTCGACCGCAGCGACGCGTCGTTCGGCACGTCGTTCGGACAGATCGACGACAATGCGATCTCGGCGTCGATCGACCGTTTGGCCGACAATGCGGCGCTCACGCCGTCCGCCGCGGAAAGCCGAACCGTGTTTGAAGCGCAGGACGACTTCCCGATGACCGTGCCGCTCGACACGCCGAAAGCGACGGACGACGCCGCTTTCTCCGAGCAGTGGGCGGGCGAGCTCTCCGTACAGCAGAACGAGCCGGACACGCCGGCCGCGCGTCCCGCCAAGCAGACGTCGCCGTTTGTCGGCGGCTACGCGCGCACGCAGGACGACAGCATGACGATCCAGTACTATCAGAAAACGCTGGGCACCGAGCCGGTCGTCGGCTGGCTGGTGTGCGTGAAGGGCGTGCATCGCGGCGAAGATTTCCGCATCAAGGCCGGCCGGAATTTCCTCGGTCGCGGCGGTTCCATGGATATTTGCCTGAGCGGCGACACCGCCGTTTCGCGCGAGAAGCATTTGATCGTCACATACGACCCGAAGCACAACATGTTCTTCGCGCAGCCGGGAGACACGTCTATCCTCAGCTACCTCAACGATAAACCTCTGCTGGAGGTCACGACGCTGAACGCGGGCGACAAACTGTCTGCGGGGGAATCGGACCTGATCTTTGTGCCCTTCTGCGGAGAGCTGTATACTTGGGAAAACTAAGGGCAACGCCGCACAATACGGGAAAGCTCTGAAACAGGTGGACTGACAATGAAGATTTTCAAAAAAAGAGACAGCGCCTTTATCGGGTCGATCATGGGCCTTTCGGGCGAATATGCCGAAGCGATCTTTCGTCTGGACGACAATGAGATCGTAACGATCGGACGCGATCCGAAAACCTCCCAGATCGTCATGGACGAGAGCTGCGAGCGCGTCAGCAGAACGCATTGCAGCATTGCCGTCAACGGCGCGAACGGGACCTACACGGTCTGCGACCGCTCCAGCAACGGCACGTTCCTCAACGGTGAGCGGATCGCATTCGGCGAACCCGTCGAAGCGCCGCGCGGCTCGATCCTGGCGGTCGGAGACAGAAGCAACACGTTCCGATTGAATTGACAAAAAGGAGAACACATGAACGAACACATTTGTCTTTCCTGCTTCCATGACAAAGGCGCGAGCCGCGCGTGTCCGCATTGCGGGTATATCGAGACGGCGCAGCGCAAGCGCTCGCTCCTGCCTGCGCGTTACGTGCTGCAGAATCGGTATATCGTCGGCGAGCATCTTTCCACGGATAAAAACGGCGTCTGCTATAAGGGCTTCGATATGCAGACGCAGCAGATCGTCGAGATCCAGGAGCATTTTCCGCGAGAGATCGTCATGCGCGCAGACGACGGCGTGACGCTGGTGCCGCTCTCTTCGGGCGACACCGACTGGCCGTGCAGCGGCGTGCGCAGGATCTATGAAAACGCGCAGACGATGAAGCAGTATTCGCAGTGCGAAGGGCTTTTGCATATCTACGACGCGTTCGAGGCGAATCGGACGGTCTATGTCGTCAATGAGTATCTGGAAGGGATGCTGCTGGAGGATTATCTCGGCCAGTGCGGCGGCGCGGTCGATACGGACACGGCGCTGAAGATCATCCTGCCGATCCTGGACGGGCTCGGACAGCTGCACAAAAACAATCTGATCCACCGCGCGGTCACGCCGAAGAACATCGTGATCACCTCCGACGATACGGTCAAGCTGATCAATTTCGTTTTCCTCAAGGAATCGACGCCTTACACAGAAAACGAAATGACCGTCTACTTTTCTCCGGGATACGCGCCGTATGAGCAGTACGTCAGCAAGGAGCGGCGCGGCCCGTACACCGATATTTACTCGGTCGGCGCCGTGCTGTACAGGATGCTGCTCGGCCGCGCGCCGGCGGACGCCGTCGCGCGCATGGAGGACGATACGCTGCAGGAGGATCTCACCGGGACCGGTCTGCCGGAGCACATCGTTCTGGCGATCCTCAAGGCGATGAATATGAACAAGGACAGACGCTATAAGAGCACGACGGACATGAAAAACGTGCTGCTCGCTCTCACGCCGCCCGTAGACGTCGACGACGAGCTGAATAAGATCGAGCGGCGCAAACAGATCGCCGTCATCTGCGGTCTGGCCGTAGTGCTCACGGCGCTGCTGGCGCTGCTGGTCGTAACGGTCATCAAGCGTTTCTGAGACAACATATTTGTTTTATCGCACGGCTTTCCGTGCAGAACCTTTTTCGGGAGGTACAGCTTTGACAACCTACTACAAAGGCATTTCCAAAAAAGGAGATCGCGCGCGCAACGAGGATTCGATCGCAGTGTTCAAGCGCGACGACGCCTGCTGCTTCGTGCTGTGCGACGGACTGGGCGGGCACGGCAAAGGGGACCGTGCGTCTTCGATCGCCTGCCACGCGTTCGGCGAAGTGTTCGAGCGCACGTTCGAGTTCTATCCGCGTTCCTTTTTCCGGGAAGCGATCGCGCAGGCCAACCGGGATATCCTCGCCGCGCAGCAGACCGAGGACTTCGCCGGCGGCATGAAGACGACGCTGGTCGCGCTGCTGGTGTGCAAAGGGTACTGTACGTGGTGCCATATCGGGGACTCCCGGCTGTATCTGTTCCAGAACAACGACCTGACCTGCCGCACGATGGATCACAGCGTGCCGCAGATGCTGGTCAACTCCGGGACGATCAAGGAAAAGGATATCCGTTTCCATCCGGACCGCAACCGTCTGCTGCGTGCGCTCGGCAACGACGAGGACCCCGTTCGCTATGACGTTTCCTCGCCGTACAAGCTGGCCGAGTGCCAGGCGTTCCTGCTTTGCTCCGACGGCTTCTGGGAGTACATCGACGAAAAGCAGATGAAAAAGCTGCTGCAAAAGAGCAAGGACGCGGATGAGTGGCTGAACAGGATGCAGGCCGTCGTGCTGGAAAACGGCGTCGGCAAAAACATGGACAATTATTCCGCGATCGTCGTGATGAACAGTAACGTGTAAGGAGTGCTATTTGTGGAACGCTGTCTGGGCTGCATGAAAGAATATGACGCCGCTTTAAACGTCTGCCCGTATTGCGGGTACAAAAAAGGAACGGCGGAAAAATCCAAAAACCACCTCTCCCCCGGCACGGTCCTGATCGATCGGTATCTGATCGGACGGTGTCTCGGGCAGGGTGGTTTCGGCATCACGTATATCGCGTGGGATCAGCGCCTGTATCAAAAGGTCGCGATCAAAGAATTTATGCCGACGAGCCTCGCGTCCCGGCTCACGGGGCGCATGGAGATCACCTGCTATAACGACGAGGCGCAGGAACGGTTCCAGAACGGCATTCGCCGGATGCTCGACGAGAGCCGCCGGCTGGCGCAGTTCAACGAGCTGGAAAGCGTCGTCAAGGTCTACGACTGCTTTGAAGCGAACCAGACGGCGTATATCATCATGGAATATCTGGACGGCGAGAACATCAAGGATATTCTGGAGGAAAACGGCCCGTTCTCCTATGCGGAAACGGTGAAGATCATGCTGCCGGTGCTGCGGGCGCTGCGCGATATCCACGCGACCGGCCTGATCCATCGGGACATTTCGCCGGATAACATTTTCCTGTGCCATAACGGAAAGGTCAAGCTGCTCGATTTCGGCTCGGCGCGCGTTGCGTCGGGCGAGGACGAAAAGAGCCTGTCGATCATCTTAAAGCCCGGCTACGCGCCGCAGGAGCAGTACTCCTCGTCCGCTTCGCAGAGCGCCGGCACGGACGTCTACGCGGTGTGCGCCACCGCCTACAAAATGCTGACCGGCCTTACGCCGATCGACAGTCTGGAACGGCGCGTGCAGGCGGACAAATTGGAGCCGATCAACGAGCTGGTCTCGATCCCGGCGGATGCGGCGCAGGCCATCATGCAGGGACTTGCGATCGACGTCGCGGACAGGCTCCGGACCGTCGAGCCGCTTTTGGAGATATTCTCGCGGGACAGCGGCGAGGAGATCCCGCCCGTCGTGAAGCTCAAGAAAAAGGCGAAGCGAAAGCTGTCCGCCCAAACGAAAAAGAACGATCCGGTGCGCAGGATCGCGATCACCTGCGCGGCCGTGCTGCTCGCCGCCGCCATGGGGCTCGTTGTATATAAGGTCGGGGAAGACGCAGGCTGGTGGCAGCATAAGCCGGACCCCGTGACCGCGACCGCGACGACCACGACGACGAAACCCACCGTGACAGCCGCCCGCGCCGAGCTGACGCCCTATCAAAAGGAGATGCTGCAAGAGGCCGAGCAGAAGCTGCCGACGCAGTCCGTTCCGGCGTTCGGGGAGCGGGAAAGCATAAAAAAAGAATACGCGGATTCTTTGTCCTATACGGCGGACGAAGGCAACCTGTTTGCGGAGTACCGGAACGCCGACGGCGAGCTGCTGCTGCGCGAACAGATCTCATCTTCTCCGAGCGCGTCCACGCCGGATGCCGCGGAGCAGAAGGATAAAAAGGTTTCGCCGATCAGCGTGATCGACGC
Organism: Clostridia bacterium; assembly: GCA_017449935.1. Taxonomy (GTDB): domain Bacteria; phylum Bacillota; class Clostridia; order Oscillospirales; family Acutalibacteraceae; genus UBA1425. The sequence continues at coordinate 2,912 of JAFSYP010000113.1, read as the reverse complement.
TTGTACGCTGTATGCATACGAAGACGGCCGACAGACCGCCGAGGTCCGGTATGCGCCCGACGGCAGCATCGAACGCGCCGAGCGGTTCTTTTACAACAAGGCGGACGGCGCGCTGTTCGCGCACGCCGTATACAAGGGCGCCGAATGGGAATCCGTGCAGGTCATCCCGGAATACAACCACGAGCATCCCGTGGCGGGCTTCATCCAATACGCGCACGGCCCCGAAGAAAACGTGACGTACACGGACAATGACACAGCGCTGGTCGAAAAGCGCTTCAACACGGCCGGCCGGGAGATTTACAGCAAAACGCAAAACAAGCTGTTGAATAAAGTCGAAGAGATCAAAAAAGACGAGGGCGGAAACGAAGAGAGCCGAACGGTCCGTCAATACGATACAGAAAAGGCCGAGCTATGCAGGGAATGCGTCGAGTATTCGTACAACAGCCAGATCCGAAAGCAGCGTTGGGAGTATGACGAAAAGTCCGGACAGCTGCTGAAACACACCGTGCTGGACGCTTCCGACGCGCAGACGGGCGCCCTCCTGTTTGCGTATGACAAAAAGGGAAAGCTGACGTCTGTCGGTTCTCAGACGAAGCAGAACGCCCCGGAATGGAAGGTCGATCTGGGCAGCGGACATTTCTATTTGTACACTGGCGACGAAAACCGACACAGTCAGAGAGAATACACCGAAAAGGGCGAGCAGGTCGGTTCGGTCGTCACGGACTTCTATGTAAACGGCAGCCTCTCCGGCAGGGAGGTCTTCAGCAAGGACGGCAAAACGATGAAGCGCGCCGAGACGTACAAACACAATGAAAAGAGCAATACGGATCTTCTTGTCTGCGCGAAAGCGTACGACGGCGGCGAGTTGACCGAAAGAACCGAATATGAATACGACGAGAACGGCGCGCTGACGCAAAAAACGCAGACGAAAGCCGACGGCGGCGAATGGACCGAAACCGTTTCCGACGCGGACGGCAGCGACGTGCGCATCCGTGTATTCGATCAGCGCGGCACGATCCAATCCCTGACGGTCTATGACGCAAACGGCGCTGTGACTGAAAAATATCACAGAGAACGGCGAGCCTTGGTGAACGATCAGGTTTTCCAGGATATACCGAAACGACTGGCGCCGTTGTCTGCGGGCGATCTCCCGAAGGCGTGGACGAACCTGAATATTTCCGATTTGGATCGGTAAGACGTCCGATACTGCAAAAACAACTGTGGGTGGAGTGAAAGATGATGCGTAGATGTATGGGCTGTATGCAGGAATATGACGAGCAGTATGCCGTCTGTCCGTACTGCGGCTATCGGGAAGGTACGCCTCCCAGGAGCAAAAGCTATCTGGCGCCGGGGACCGTGCTCCAGCACAGGTATATCCTCGGCAAGGTGCTCGGTCAGGGCGGCTTCGGCATCACCTACATCGCCTGGGACCAGCGTCTGGAAAAGCCCGTCGCCATCAAAGAGTTCTTCCCCACGGCGTTTTCGGCGCGGATGACGGGGCAGAACGAGATCTTCTGTTATAACGAGGAGTCCCGCCAGTATTTCAAGGCGGGACTGAAAAAGCTGATGAACGAAAGCCGTCTGCTGGCGCGCTTCGACGATCTGCAAAACGTCGTGACGGTGCTGGACTGCATCGAGGAGAACGGCACGGCGTATATGATTATGGAGCTTCTGCGCGGAGAAACGGTGCAGGCGATCCTGGCCCGCGAGGGAAGGATCCCGCTCGCCAGGACCATGGACGTCATACTGCCGATCCTCCGCGCGCTGGACAAGATCCACCGCACGGGACTGGTCCATCGGGACGTCTCGCCGGACAATATTTTCGTGTGCCGCGACGGCACGGTAAAGCTGCTGGATTTCGGTTCGGCGCGCATCGTCAGCGGGCTGGATCACAAGACGCTGTCGGTCATGCTGAAAAAGGGCTTTGCGCCGATCGAGCAGTACAGCACGCACGGCCGGCAAGGCCCGTTCACCGACGTTTACGCGGTCTGCGCAACGACGTACAAGATGCTGACGGGCGAAACGCCGGAAAGCAGTCTGGACCGCATGGCGAACGACGTGCTGCGCCCGATCTCGGACTACATCAGCATCCCCCGGCAGGTCGAGGACGTTTTGCTGCAGGGGATGGCCGTCGAATCCGGCGAACGCATCCAGAGCGCCGGCGAGCTGTATCGGCGGCTTTGCGACGCGATGGAATCCGAACCGTATGCGCCCGCCGACGAAATCGAATACTACGGCGAAGGCGACGACCTGCCGCCGGACGGGAAACCGCCGCGCAGCGACCGCCGCAAGTATATCCTGACAGCCGCCGTGCTGGCCGGATGTGCGCTCGCGCTGGTCGTATTGTTTATTGTGATCCGCCATCTGATCCCGCCGCCGAACAAGGATGACGTCACCACGCACGCTTCTTACGTCATAGAGTCGGGCGATTGGATCGAACCGGCAGTGACGACAGAGCCGGAAACGACAGAGCCGGAAACCGAACCGGGGATCCCGCCGGAGCTGGAAGCGTATGCAGACGGGCTGGCGCCCGAGAACAGAGAGTATGAAGTCCGCTTGAAAACGGAGACCTCGTCCATCAACTGCCGCGAGGCGCCCGATCTGACAAGCGACGTCAAAAAAGAGCTGCCGAACGGCGCGCGCATATCGGTGGCGTATCTGTATAACGAAACGTGGGCCGTGTTCCTCGACGACGAGACCGGAGCGTACTTCTTCCTGTCCATTTATTACCGGAACGATCCCGGCGAATACCGGATATTGGAGCCGGCGGATTAAGGCGACACCGCACAATTCGCGATGCACGCCTTGCTCGAATCTTATTCCGTCATGCTGCGCAAAAATCTCTTGACTTGCGTCAGCAAGCCTTCGAGCTTTTTGTACAACCTGACGAAAAATCTTGCTTCGCAAACCGC
>JAFSYP010000112.1 GCA_017449935.1 Clostridia bacterium | reverse complement strand
CGGCGCAGCGTTACGGTAAACCCCGCCGTCAGCAGCGCGTCGACCAGCAGGTCTTTGGTATACAGATAGTTGCCCTTGGAAAACAGAGAGATGCGCACGGAGCAGACGTCCATGTGCGGCGCGTTGTCCGCGAAGATATCGAACACGTCCTCCATCGGCGTCAGCACGACGTACTGGTCGGGAACCTTGCCGGAAAACGACGCCGTCTCGACCGGGATGCGCAGACCGTCCGCCAGCGTGACAAGTTCATCTAATATCACAGCTTATCGATCTCCTCCCGCAGCACGGACTCCATTTTTGCCGTGGTATCCTTTTTCGCCGCTTTCTTTGCCGGCGCGAGAAACGGTTTCGGCGCCTGTCCTTTACGCCCGTACTCCAGCACGTTGGCGATCATGGCGTTCGTGATCTGCCTGTACGAGCGTTTTCCCTTCGCCGCCGTCTGCTGCGAACGCGGCTCCCGGAAGCCGATCTTCACGTCGTGGTTGCCGTTCTTATCGACACGAACCGGACTGACGCCGAGAGACGCCTGTAGCTCGCCCGTAGAGCGGGATTCGACAACAGTGTCTTTGCCGACCACCTGCGACAGATGCGACGCGACGGATTTTTCCATCACCTTGCCGCCCTCTGTCAAGGCTTTTTCGCAGATGCGGTCGGTCTCCTTGCCGAGCCGGTCGATCTTTTTCATCAGATCCTCCGGCAGTTTCGGCTTCATCGTCGCCATTACGATTCCTCGCTTTCCAAACGCGCCACGACCTGTGTGTACAGATTGCGTCCGCGGATGTTTTCTACAGAAACGATATTGTACCGATCGGCGCCGCAGACGATCACCATGTCGGTCGTGAGGTCTATATGCGGAATGTGTCGAAACGTAAAGATCGCGGACGCTTCCCGGAGAACCGTGCGGTTGTTCCAGCGCTCCGTGGCGTTTCTGGTCTCCGCTCTGGCGCGGACGCAGGCAATTAAATCTTCCGATACGGTCGGAAAGCCGTCCCTGTCGCGTCCAAAGCGGAGACGCAGTATCTGGATAGGCGTGTTGAGTTCCGAAATCGGCATATCACACCACCCATTCCTTACCCATGTCAAGCAGCGTGTTTACGGTCTTCCACACATTCCGCCCCGCCTCGACGCCGTCCCCAAAAAAGCCTGCCGTGCTGCCGTCTCTGCTCTCGTAAAAATGCGACGCGAGCAGCAGCACAGCCTGCCGGGTTGACGCAGACATGGCGTTGACGTCGTAGTATTCCGGTTCCCGGTGCTGATACGATTCGGCGTAGTCGATCGCCGCTGTGAGATAACCGCGCAGCAGCAGATCGTCCTCATCGTGTTCCAGCACCAGATTGCTCTTGAGATCATGCAGCAGATCATGCATCCGGGTCACCGTCCGGCTCCATCAGCCCGGCGTCCTTGAGATTGGTCAGCAGGAGATTGAACTCATCCCGCAGAGCGGCGACGGTCGTGGCGCGGGACAGCGATTGGTTTTCGCACGGCTGCATCAGCATCGGCGACGGCATCGGTGCGGCGGCTCCGTCGTTGTGCGGCTCTTCGATCACGGTCGGAACCGGCAAAAGCCCTTCCACAACAGCGTCTTCGCCGATAATCAGCTTGCCGTTTACGATCAGCTCGCCGTCGATCACCGTGCGGCTGCCGCCCTGTTCGCCGTGGTTTTGTGTGTTGTACATACTGTCACCTCCGAAAAGGGGCAGTACAGCATCACGCTATACTGCCCGAAGTCACGATCACGCCTTCTGCTGCAGCACCTGCACAGCCTCCGGCAGGATCAGCTTGCCGTCCACGCGCTCCGTGGCGAGGAAACCGACCTGACCCGTAGCGGCAAACAGCTCGTTCAGACGCTTGAACGAACGACCCTGACGGTCGGCGATCCAGTAGTAGGAATAATCGCCGAACGCGATGGTCTTTGCGCCTGCCGCGGGAGACGGCATATATGCCGACGTGCGGACGGGCTTGCCGAGAATGAGGTCGGTCTCACCCGCGCGCAGACCCGGCTGCCACAGATACTGACCGGTGCTGTCCTTCAGCTTGCGCACGGCTTTGACGGTCGCGTCGTTCATGACCCAAACCGCGCCCTTGCGGTACGGCGTGCGCAGCGCGTAGTACAGGTCGATCAGGTCGTCTCCCGTGATCGCCGTCGTGCTGTTTGCCGTAGCGCCGAGCTGTGCGCCGCCAACGTCCGCGAGGATGCCGAGCGGCTTGCCCACGCCGTCGCCGAGGAAAAACGCCTCTTCCTCTTTGGTACCGATGCGGCGGGCAAATTCGCGGGTGATGTACGACTCCAGATCGAACACGCTGTCGTTGAGCAGCTCTTCGGACACTTTGATCATGGTTCCGAGCTTGTGGGCGCCGATCGTCAGCTGTGCGAAGGTGTCGTCGCTCTCCGGATAGATGCCCTCTTCGTCAATCCACGACGCAGTGCCGTGCGATGCGACAACGGGAATCTTGCGGTCACCGGATTCGGAACGGATGATGTTCGCCAGCTGACGGAACATGTTCTCCTCCTGCAGAGCGTCGATCAGGGTGCGTTCATACTCGTCCGGGACGAGATAACCGCCCTCGGAATCGTCGCCGATCTGTAGCGCGTTCAACACGCCCGGCAGCGGAGATTTCGAACGCATACGCGCCCAGAACGAAGTGCGGTACTCGTCGGACGCCGTGCCGGTCTTTTCGCTCTTTGCCGTCATCGGCTTTTCGGTCAGCGGTTCGCTCACGGCGCGGGACAGCTCTTTGTCCAGTGCTTCCTGCCGCTCCAGACGGGCGACCTCTTTGCCAAGCGCGGTGATATCTGCCTCCATTTTGCTGTAGGTGGCGTCATCTTCCGCAGACAGCATGCCGTCCTCACCACGATGGGAGTCCAAGAATGCCTTGGTCTGTTCCCAAAGGCGAGCTCTTTTCTCTCTGAGTTCCTGAATAGTCATAGATTTTACCTCCAAAAATTAGTGTTGAATTAACTGAAGCCGTCCCATCAGTTCATCGATGGAACGACCTCTTTTCGGCTGTGTGTTGTTTACGGATACGCTTTGCTGCATATCGTTTACAGCTGCTGTTTGCGGATCCGGTTCACGGTCATACTTCGCGGCTAACTTGTTGAGCAGCGCGTTTTCCACGGCTTTGCTCGAAAAAGAGAACGCCGCCGCGTCTGTGACCGTTTTCTTCTCGTCGGTCAGTTCTCCGTCGGCAAAACCGAGCTCGATCGCTTTCCGGGCGTTCATCCACGTTTCGTTCTCCATGAGTTTGGAGATATCCTTGCGCGGCAGACCTGTTTTCAGCTCATAGGCGTTGATGATGCTTTCTTTTACTTCGTCCAGCAGCTCGATGGCTTTCTTCATGTCGTTGTGATCTCCGAACGCCATCGTAGCCGGATTATGCACCATCATCATTGCCGTGGGCGCCATCAGAACGCGCGTGCCCGCCATCGCGATCACACTTGCGGCGGATGCGGCAATGCCGTCGATTTTGACGGTGACGTCGCCCTTGTAGTCCATCAGCATGGCGTAGATTTGACTTGCCGCCACGCAGTCGCCGCCAGGCGAGGACAGCCAGATCGTGACAGGACCCGTTCCGCTGAACAGTTCGTCTTTGAACATCTGCGGAGTAACTTCATCATCGAACCAGCTCTGTTCCGCGATGGTGCCGTACAGTTCCAGCACGCGCTCAGCGTCCGATTCGTTTTCGTTCCGAACCGGGGTCAGCCAATTCCAGAACTTCTTCGTTTGCATCAGTGTTTTCCTCCGTTTTCTGTATATTTCTGCTGTAGGCCGCGCCAGCCATCGACAGGGGGCATAAATTTCCGTTCGTTAAGTACAGGTTCCCTCCGGCTTCGTCGGGGATCAGATCCATGTTTTCCAGTTCCCGGATGTCGTTGGGCGACATAAAGCCGTTCTGAATGCCGACCGCATATCCGTTCATGCGCGATTGGTAGTCGCCTCTGAGTAGGCCGTCCAGGTTGAATTTGAAGAAGTACAGCTTCTTCTCATCGGTATTAAACAGCGATCTGAACAGCGACTGCTCCCATCGCACGATCCACGGGTCGAGCGTATACTTCACAAATTCCAGACTCTGCTGTTCAATATTGCTGAACGAGCTTTTTTCGAGGTCGCCCACCATATGCGGCGGAACCCTGAATATCCTCGCAATCTCGTTGATCTGAAATTTGCGCGTTTCCAAAAACTGCGCCTCGTTCGGACTGATGGAGATCGGCGTGAAATGCAGACCGTCCTCCAGCACGGCCACGCGGTGCGAGTTGGTGCTGCCGCCGTACTGCGCGTTCCAGCTTTCACGGATGCGGTCTGGGTTTTTGAGCGTACCGGGATATTCGAGCACGCCTGAAGGCGCCGCATTGTTCGCGAAAAACTTCGCGCCGAATTCCTCACACGCCATAGCCATGCCGATCGCGTTTTTCGCCATAGCGATGGGGCTGTAGCCGACCAAGCCGTCAAATCCCAAGCCGGGAATATGCAGCACATCGGACGGACGCAGGATCACGGTCTCGTCCTTCATCGTGTCGGCTTCTTCGTTTGAGTGCACGTAGCTGTAGTACAGATGACCGTTTTCGTCACGGTCGACCGTCATCTTCGACGGCATCAGCGGATACAGTCCGATCACTTCGCCCTTGCCGTTTCTTACGATCTGCGCATAGGCGTTGCCGTACAGCAGCAGGTGCGTCATCAGCGTTTCTCTGAACACGAACGACGACATCTCCGGGTTCGGCTCGTCGTGCAGGAGCGTATACAGCGGATGGTCGACGGCTTTTTCCTTGCCGCCCTCGTCGTTGTAGCGGTATAGGTGCAGCGGCAGACCCGCCACGGCCTCCGACAAAATGCGGACGCATGCGTACACCGCTGTCATCTGCATGGCGCTGCGTTCGTTAACGTGCTTGCCGGATGAACTGCCGCCCATATAGAACGTGAACGAACTGCCTGCCGTGCGGTTGACGGGCTTGTCCCGGCTGCGGAACCGGCTGAAAAAACGTGCCAAAAATGATCATCTCCTATCTGAAAAAGTGAAAAAAAATACAGCTGTGCGTATCGCAAAGCTGTTGACCGCACTGATACCGGACGCGAAATGGTATGCCCGGACGCGGTGTGTATATATTTTTATTTACTCACGCTACGACCAAAAGAGCCCGCAGGCTCCTTCGGCGCGGTGTGTGGTCGGTCAGTCGTCGAGCACGCCGTAGACGTCGTCGGCGAAGAAGCATCCCGTGAAGATGTTGAAGATCGCCGTGCATTTGACGCCCGCCGGGGTGCGCACGATGTAGCTGCCGTCCGGCATCTGCTGCAGAACTTCAACCTCCTGCTTGGGTGCGGTGTGTCTGCCGTCCGTGTCCGTGCTGTGTAAAAATGCCAGTGCCATGATGCTGTCTCCTTTCGGCTTTTCGGAGCGGTGTTTCCCGTTCCGTTGTGCCCATATTACCGTCTGTCGCGCACACTATCAAGTCAGGATATTGAACGATCTTCTGGCGCATAAAGTGTGAATTATACACAATGCCGACCGACCTGATATCGGGGCTTCAATTCCCATAATTATCCGTCTTTTGCTATTGCATCCAATGCCGTAAAACGCGCACATTTGCCCTGTGTCGCGTTCTGTGCGGAAAGGCAAACGTATACGCAGAGGCTGTAAAAGCCCCACGTTTGCGCCGTGTCGCGCCGGTGTGCGCGGACATAAAAAAAGAACCGCCGCGGCAGTCCGTATACGAGCAGCAGAGCCCGAAGGCTCCGTGCTTTGGGTGTGCGCCGCGTGTCAGCGCAGGCGGATGCACCAGTGCAGTGCGCTGCCCGCGTCCGGGTGGCGGCGTCCCTTGCCGACGACGCCCTCCAGGCGGCATTCGTCTTCGGGGTAGCCGAGTTCGGCGGGCATGTCGGGAAATTCGTAAACCTCCGCCGTGTAGCCGTCGTGCTCGTTTCCGTCGACGCGGAAAACCTTGTCTCCGTAGCGGACGACTGCGCCGTTTGCGGACGTCGTTTCGCGCAGCGCGCGCATGGTGGTGAAAAGCTCGTTTGTCATGGTCTTTGGCTCCTTTTCGTTTTTTCGGAGCGGTGTTTTCCCGTTCCGTTGTGCCCATATTACCGTCTTTTGCACACACTATCAAGTCGGGATATTGAACGATCTTCGGGCGCATAAAGTGTGAATTATACACAATGCCGACCGACCTGATACCGGAGCCGCAATTCCCATATTTATCCGCCGCCGTGTGACGCGAACAGTCGCCGCACGTCGCGTTCTGCCGGGCAAGGCCAACGGATGCCGGGACAGCGCGAAAGCCCCACAGCGCCGCCGTGTCGGGCAGCGTGCGAGGCAGGCGTCGGCCTTAGCTGAAGCGGAATTCCATCATGCCTTTCGGCGTGAAGAAGTCCTGGCAGACCAGCGGGTCTTCCCAAAATCCGGCTTCCGCTTCAAACTTGTACCGCTCGAAGCGTTCCTCGCCGAGGATCTCTTTGGCCTCCTTCTGCGTGATGGTCTTGCCTTCCAGTTTGATCGTGACGCGCATTTCGTTTCCCTCCTTTACTTTCGATGCGGAACCGCGGGCGAATGCTCGACCAAGTCCAGCATTTCGAAGGACGCCGGTTCCTGCGGTTTCAAAACCATGCTGCTTTCGAGCGGTTCGATGTACACCCGTTTCGTTTCGTAGTTGGCGTACATCACTCGGTACAGTTTGCCGGGCGTTTCGTGCGGACCGAGCCATTCGGTTTTGATCTTCACGATGTCGCCAATCACTGCTGCTTCCATTTCGTTTGCCCTCCTTTGCTTTGGTGACGCCATATTACCGTCACCGTGCGGTATAGTCAAGCGTTATTCGCATCATAATTTACACAATGATTCGCGCCTGTTTTTCAAAATGATCGTGTAAATTATGATAGAAATAACAGTTGATAAACGCGGAATAGTATGGTAAAATCCGTTATGCTGGAGGTCTGATCCGAACGAGGTCGCCGTCCGGCTTTTTTCGTCGGCGCCTTGCCGTGTGACGCGCACGTTTGCCCTGTGTCGCGTTTTCCGCAGCATGTGGTACTTACCGCAAAACGCCGCAAAAGCGCCACGTTCGCGCCGTGTCGCGCCGTGTGAAAAGGCATAAAAAAAGAACCGCCTCGCGCGATCCGTTCTACGAGCAGCAGAGCCTTTCGGCTCCGTGCTGGCTGGGGTTTCGGCTTTCGGTCAGGCGATCCAAACGTTGTAGCCTTCCGTCTTTTCGACCTGCCTTTCGAGGTAGGCGAGCATCTCGTCGAAGTCCTCAATCGTTTCGCCGTCGACGATCAGGTAAAGGTCGCTCATGTCGCTCAATTCGACTTCGGCGTAAATCCGCTCGCATTCGAGTTCCCAATCGCGGTAGGCTTCTTCGTAGGCTTCCTCGTCGAATCCCGTTTCCTCGTGGTAACCGTACCATGCGCCGGGGTCGCTGACGAACCGGCAAATCTCGAACTCCTCGCGATCCGGTTCTTCGGGCAGGTCGAGGAGGTCCTCGGCGTGCTCCAAAATGAAATCGTGCAGTGTCATGTTGCTCTCTCCTTTTTTCGGGGTGTTCCCCCTTCGTTGTGGCTCCATATTACCGTCAAAAGTGTATATTATCAAGTCATTTCCGCATCATAATTTACACGATCTTTCGGGTGTATCTTTGTGCAATATATGTGTACTATAATCGTTGATAAATAAGGATTTCTATGGTAAAATGACACACGATGGGAGAGCGGCCTTTTTACGAAAAACGTCCAACGAGAAACAGACCCCGAAGGGTCGTTCCCGGCGTCCGGCTTTACAGCCAGCCATCCGCTTCTGCGGCGTCGCATTCGGCTTCCAGCCAACGTTCAAGGGCTTTCCAGTTTTTGAATGATCCGCGGATGCAGCGGATGGGGTTTTCCCATGTTCCGTCGCCGCCGTCGGTCAGCGCCAAGGATTCGTCCGTGACCACGAGGCGTCCTTTGTAGCTGAAGATGAACGCGGTGCCTTCAAGGTACTCCCAGAAGCGTTTTGCCTTTTCCGAAAAGCCGGTCGGCAGCTCGTACTCGATTGCATTTTTCGCTGCCTGCGGGTCGTCGCGGTCAATGGCGCGTTGGTCAAGGTGGATGCGTGTGTCGGGTCTCCAGAATTTCATGTCGTTTGCTCCTTTTCTTCCGGGCGTGTGCCCTTCGTTGTGAGCACATGTTACCGTCACTTTCACACTATATCAAGACGGGATATTGCACGATCATTTGCGGCAAAATGTGTGTAATATGTAGAATACACATCACGCACACCGCAGCCGGGCATACAGTCGGGGCCCCGGTGCCAGAACGCCAGAAAGCCCCGAAGGGCTCTCCGCGCCGCGCGGCGGGATCATTGATTTTCTGTGTTCAGCAGAAACTCTAATGCGCTCTGCGCGACCAGACCGACAGGCACCACATCCCATCCGCGGTCATAGTTGCAAACGATTTCGTCGCCGCGTTTGATCATCAGTTTACTGATACGGCCGCCGTTGATACCGAATTCGGAACCTTCCGGGTACTGCTTCATCCAGTAATTCAAGCTGACTCCGCACACGCGCAGCGAACCTTCGTGCCACAACCCTTTGTCGGTTCCCGTAAATCCCGGCTCCGCCATGATGCGGAACATCACGTTTTCTCCGCACGGCGCTTGAAATTCCTCAACTGCGCAGCCATCGTAACGGTCGGGAATGTCCCTGACCATGCCTTCGAAATAAACCGTTGTGCCCGTGTGATCTTTCAGTGTCACGGCCGCGCTGCGGTTCAGCAGCGGATAAAACTGTTTGAGTCTGATCATTTCGCATCCCTCCCTTCAATCCCAATCCTCGTCGTCATCGTCGCAGTCGTCGATGTCCTCGTCAGGATCGCGGCTGTCGAACATATCCTCATCGTTCGGCGCCGCTTTCAGTTCGGGATGCGCATCAAGGTACTCGAAAACCGCAATCTCCAGCTTTTCAAGTGCCTCATCGTAGAGGTCGTCGATAAAAATGCCCCATGCGTCCCAGACGCGGCGCGCGACATTGTCGTCGCACTTTTTCGCAAGGAACCGGCCGGCGGGGTTGCATGTCCAGCGGCCGTAGCCGACGCCAAGGTGGTCGCCGTCGTTGTAGTTGCGGTAACCGATCCGGCAAATGGCGCGGACGATTTCCCCGGCAAGCGTGTCGGCTTTTCCCGACGCCGGGACAAGCTCCTCGAACAGGTCGTTCAGTCTGTCCTCGATGGTTTTGATTGACATGGTAATGCGCTCCTTTCGTTTTCCGAGGGCTGTGTGCCCTTCGTTGTGAGCACATATTACCGTCATGTGTGCGGAATAGCAAGTTGGAATAGTACACGATCTTTGCGGTGTATCTTTGGTGGATTTATGTGTGCTAAATCCGTTGATAAATAAGGACTTTTATGGTATACTCGCATACGATGGGAATGCGGTCTTTTTGCGAAAAAGCTGTAACCGCAGAAAGCCCCGAAGGGCTCTCCGCCGCTGTACAGCTCAGAAGGAGAAATTGCCGTAGTTGTCAAAACCGCCAATCGTAAGCGTATCACCGCAGTGCAGGTCGCTCAGCGTTAAACCGCTGTTCGCCATTCCGATGTTGTCCAGAAAAAGCTCGAACGCTTCTTCAAGGCAATCGGCGTCGAACTCGTCCTCGTCGAACATATACATCGTACATTCGATGGACTCGTTTGCGATTTCTT
>JAFSYP010000111.1 GCA_017449935.1 Clostridia bacterium | reverse complement strand
CGGAATGATAAGCGAGGAGGATTTGACCATGAAATTCATCTGCTATCCCAACTGCACGACCTGCCAGAAGGCGAAGAAGTGGCTGGACGCGAACGGCGTCGCCTTCGACGAGCGCCACATCAAGGACGAGAAGCCCACGCTTGCCGAGCTGAAGGTGTGGCACAGGCAAAGCGGTCTGCCGCTCAAGAAGTTCTTCAACACCAGCGGCCTACAGTACAAGGAGCTGCACCTCAAGGACAAGCTCCCGACCATGAGTGAGGCGGAGCAGTTCAAGCTGCTCGCGTCTGACGGGATGCTCGTCAAGCGCCCGCTCCTCGTGGGCGACGGCTTCGTGCTGGTGGGGTTCAAGGAAGAGGAATGGAAAGCACGGATTTTGTGATATGAACGACGAATGCCTTATCTGCAAAGCGCCGCTTGTCTACCTGGAGGCGGACGAGCCGATGGAGTGCGCCATTTGCCACAAGCGCGAAAACAGCAAAACGCGCTGCGTCAACGGTCACTATGTCTGCAACGAGTGCCACACGCAGGGGCTGGATGCGATTCTTGCCCTGTGCCTCGACGAGACCTCAAAGGACCCGGCCTCCATTCTCGAAAAGATGATGGCGTTGCCGTTCTGCCACATGCACGGGCCGGAGCATCACGTCATGGTCGGCGCGGCGCTGCTGACGGCGTACAAAAACGCGGGCGGCGAGCTCGACCTGAATGCCGCGCTGACGGAGATGATGAACCGCGGAAAGAGCGTGCCCGGTGGGGCCTGCGGCTTCTGGGGCGCCTGCGGCGCGGGCATCAGCTCCGGAATGTTCGTGTCTATCGTCTCCGGCTCCACACCGTTGTCGGAGGAGCCGTTCGCTCTATCGCACCGCATGACCGCAAAGTCATTGGAGGCCATCGCGGAGGTCGGCGGTCCGCGCTGCTGCAAGCGCGATTCGTACCTCTCCATCCTTGCGGCGGTTGATTTTACGTATGAGCATCTTGGCGTGGAGATGGAGAAGCCGGAGATCGTCTGCACACATTCCGCGCAGAACAACCAGTGCATCGGGAAGCGCTGCCCATTCTCCAAGGCACGGCACACGAAATCGGAGGCATCGACATGAGGCTGTTCCGCAAGAAAGGCCCGCCTGCCATCCCCTACGATCCCGCAACACAGGAGCCTGCCGTGCGGTCGAGCGTCTGCACAGGTGAAATGACCGTGGGATTCATTGACCGCAAGACGGGAAAGTTCCGGGAATATGGGCTGGCGCGCAGCCAGGGCGACGTGGATGCTTTCTGCAAACGCGTCGGGATCGAACCGAAGGACATCAAACGAATTTACTGAAGTTTGTAGGGTGAAGAAAATGAATTATAAAGTAATTGATAAAGAGACATATTATCGTAAAGGCGTATTTCGCCACTTTACGGAAGATTGCAAGTGCTCAACCTCGATAACGTCGAGAATAGACGTAACAGAACTCGCCACACATTCAAAGAACACAGGGACGAAATTTTATATCAATTTCCTGTATATTCTTTCGTATACAGCACGATGGTGTGCGACGGCGTGAAGTGGAACGGGTCTTTGAACTTCTTTTCCGCCTGGATCTCGTCCGTAGAGCAGAGCTGCTTGACGATGGAGTTGTTCAGGCGCATGCCTTCTTCCAATTCCGAGGCGATGATCAGGCGTCTGCCTTTGAGTTCCGCCATTTCCGGCTTTACGTTGCGGCGGCAGCCGACCGTCAGCGCGTCCGCGGAGAACGTGCCGCTGTACGAGCCGAGCACGCGCATGATGCTGTTCCAGAACGTGGATTTGCCGTTGCGTCCTTCGCCGTAAGCGATCACCAGATGCTCTTCATATACCTTGCCGATGGCGGCGAGACCGGCGATGAGCTGCACATACTCGATCAGCTGGCGGTCGTTCTGGAAAAAGACGTCGAGCGCCTTGTCCCACAGTTCTTTTCCTTCCGTGCCGGGCGCGACCAGCGTCTGTTTCGTGATATAGTCGCTTGCCTGCGGCGCGTATCCGCGTTTGCCGCCGGAGCGCAGATCATAGGTCTGTCCGGGCGTGTTCAGCAGAAAACCGTCCTTGTCGAAATCCTGCACGTTCATCAGCACCATCGGCTTCAGCGCGGAGAGTGCGCTGGAGATGTATTTCATGTCGCGCCGACGCATGACGAACCCTTTGTACGAGATCGCCGCCGCCAGACGGTGGTACGCCTTGCGTCCTTCGTCGGTGAGGTTCGTGACGAAGCTCTTTCCTCCGGTCATGATGTCCTCACGCGTCAGTCCCATATCCTCCAAAGCCTGCATCGCGATCTCGACCTGACTCTCGGCGTCCGCCAGCTGCAGATCAAGGAATTCCTCCGCCGCGCCGACCGCCATGTAAACGAGCGGACGGTTCTGCTTTGCCTGTTCCTCCCGATCCACTCTTGACAACGCCTCATAGGCGGTCGGATCGTAGTACATTTCACTGTTTCTGCGGTTTATCGACATCGTTAGCTTTCTCCTTTCTGTAGTATTCAAGGCGTCCGGTCATCCTCTTTTCGCGCAGACGGGCGAGCGCCTTTTCGTCTTCAGCCGCATACTGTTCGTTGGATTTATAGAACGGGCAGCGCGTCGTCCATTTCGGGTCGAGCGACTCCAGCGCCATGCAGTGCCCGTTGCCGTATGCGTGGCAGTTCCGGAGTCCGAAACGGCACACGGGGTATTTGTCATTTGTATTTTCCGGCATTGTTGTTCAGTCCTTTCTGATTTTGTGATGTTGACGGTATCGGACCGTCCGAGCAGGTAATCGAGCGTACAGGAAAACAGGTCGGCAATCCGTATCAGCATTTCCGCTTTCGGCGTGCGTTTTCCGGTTTCCCACATGGCGACGGTGCCGCCTGATACGTGCAGGGTCTCGGCGAGATCGGTCTGCGTCATGCCCTTTGCTTTCCGCAGCGCCGTGATCCTTTCAGAAAAAAGTGTCGGCATAGTAATCCGTCCTTTCTTCGCTGCCGTGACCGTCGCGTCCGAGCAGATAGTCGGTCGTGCAGGACAGCAGATCGGCAAGCTGAACCAGCGTGTTTATGTTCGGGAGCCGCATGCCTGTTTCCCATGACGATACCGTCCCTTTTGTCACGTTGACGGCCTTTCCGAGATCGGTCTGCGTCATTCCTTTTGCTTTTCGCGCGGCTTTCAATCTGTTTCCGAAAACGTTTTGCATATTTGTCAGTCCTTTCTGTAAAAACCACATTCATAGCCGTCTGCCCGGAGCAGCAGTCCCGGCGTCCACGGCGGCGTTTGTCCCATAACGGCGCAGACCTCTTCGAGCGTCAGTTCCGGCGGTGCATCGATCACAACCTCGTCGTGAATGTGCATCACAATGTCGTGCCGCCGCAGGTTCATCATGGCGTAGCAGAGGATATCTCTGGAGATCGCCTGAATGATGTTCTCCGTAAACTTCGGCCCGTAGGATTCGAGCCTGCACCACTTCTTGTTCTGACCGACGCCGAAATATGTAACGGAGTGTCCGCCGTAGTCGTTTTCTTCAAGACGGGGTCTGGCGTACACAAGCTGTCTGCCGGACGGGAGCGTGATATACAGGCACTTGCCGCGATAGGTGAAGGTCAGACAACCGAGCTCGGCGCTGTCCCTTTTTGTGATCGCTTCCTTGACCGCGGCGTCGACCGCCCACCAGAATTCCGTGATGTGCGGATTGGCGTCGCGCCACGCGGACACGAGTTCCGGCAGTTCTGCCTCCGTCAGCCCCATCTCCAGAGCGCCCATCGCTTTCAGTGCTCCGACCGACCCGCCGTATCCGAGGGCGAGCTCGGCGATCTTGCCTTTCTGCCGCAGATGCGCGTTCTGTCCGTGCTTTTCGACCGGAACGCCGAACATCTGGCTGGCGGACGCGCAGTAGATATCGCCGCCGCTGCGGAACACCTCGGTACGCCACTCTTCACCGGCGATCCAGGAGAGTACCCTCGCTTCGATTGCGCTGAAATCGGCTACAATGAACTTCCGTCCCTGCCGCGGCACGAACGCCGTGCGGATCAGCTGGGACAATGTATCGGGAACGTCGTCATACAGCTTCTGCATCGTTTCATAGCCGCTGGTCTTGAGCGCGTTACGCGCGCCCTCCAGATCGGGCAGATGGTTCTGCGGCAGATTTTGCAACTGTACGTTGCGCCCGGAGAACCGTCCGGTACGGTTGGCGCCGTAGAACTGGAACATGCCGCGCGCTCTGCCGTCTGCGCACACCGCATTCTGCATGGCGATGTACTTTTTGACGGACGATTTGGCAAGTTGCTGCCGGAGCCGCAGCACGGCGTAGATATCTTCCGGCGCCGTTTTCATCTGCTCCGCGACCGCTTTTTTGCCGAGCGTTTCCATTTCGAGTCCGTTGTCGGCAAGCCACATGCGAAGCTGCTGCACGGAGTTCGGATTCTCCAGTTCGGTGATCTTCTGCATACGCGCCGTCAGGTCTTTGCGGGAACTGTCGTCCATGCGGATCGCGGCGTTCACAAGGTCCATGTCCAGCGCAACGCCTCTGTCGTTGATGCGCTGATCGAGATGATATTCGTCCCAGACCGTGTTCGGCACGGGGTGACGGCGGAGCTTTTGCTGTATCGCCATTTCCACCTCGACGTCGCGCAGGTTGTACTGCTTGAACCGGAACCACTTGTCCGGGGCGTGTTCGGGAAGATTGCGCGTCCTGCCGCCGTTTTTTGCAGTCGGTGCGCACGGCACGCAGAAATACCGGATCAGGTCTTTGCCTTCTTCGATCTTCTGCTTCTCAAGACCGAGCGCCGCGCCCGCGTCTTTCAGTTTCAGCGGCAGTCCCAGATACGCCGCCCACACCATCGTGCATCGCCAGCTTTCCGGCGCGAGATACGTTCCCTGCGGCAAACCGAGAAACCGGGACATGCACACGCGCTCAAAGTTCGCGTTGAACGCCCATTTGGTCACGCGGTCGTCCGTCAGCGCGGCGAGTATCTCTTCGGGAATCGCGCCGCCCTGCAGCAGATCGACCACCCTTACTTTCCCGCCGTTAACTGCGTATCCGAACAGCGTGATTGTAAAGTCCGGCGCCTCGGCGTATTTGTACACGCCGCACTTTGTCAGGTCGACCGGGGAGTATGTTTCAATATCGATCGACAGTTCCCGGATCGGCGCCGCCGGAGCGGCGGGCAGCGAAGCCGTAACTCCGCCGCCCGAAAAGGTGCGTGCCTCAGCTGAGGAAATCGTCGTCATCGTCATCATCCGTTTCGTCGTCAAAATCGTTCGCCACGTTGCCTCTGCCGCCGAGCGGTTCGCCGTCGCGCAGCTTCTGCAGACCGTTCAGACCGCATGCGATGCCCTTGTTCCCGTTGGAGTTGTAGGCGTAGAAGTTGAGACTCGCTCTGCCGTAGCAGCCGGAGTACAGCTGCGAGGGTTCCGTGATGTCCTGCTTGTGCGCGTCCACAAGACCGGGTGCCTGCGTGCAGTTCGCGTTGATGAACCAGCAGCCGGCATACGCCTCGTCGTCGGGTCTGTCGATATCGCCGTCGCGCAGCGGCGTCTTCAGGTTCTCCAGCGCCGGCACGCTTCTGCCGTTTCCGCGCAGTTTCGCTTCGCCCTCCTTGTACGCCGCGCGGATCGCCGCCTTGATCTTGCTCACCGTTTCCGTATCCGACTTCGGGATGATCAGGGAAACGGAATACTTCGGCGTGCTGCCGTTGATCGACTTCGGCTCAAACACGTTCACATACGAAAAGCGGGTGTCTTTACCGGTCACGACCTTCGTGCCGGATACGGGTGCTTCAGTTTTGCTCATTGTCAAAATCCTCCTTAATATCAGTAGTGTTCATTTCGGGGCGCTTGTCCGAACGCGGTACGAGCGTCGGTTTCCCCGGCGGTTTGATCACGAAACTGCTCAGCAGTTCGGTGAATTTCTTCTTGCCCATCGCTTTCTCCATCTCCGTGATGGGGATGAGCGTTTTCTTGTAAATGTCGGTGTATCCCGCGTTCTCCGCGACGACCGCGACGGCGGCTTCATCGGTGTACCGGCGGATCGACCGACCTTCGACCAGCTTGAACGCCCGCCAGTGTTTGCCGTCGAGCGCGGCTTTGAACGCGTAATCCTTGACGTCCGTCGCCCAGGCAATCAGCTCGTCCGCTTTGGCGAGCACGTCCTCGATCTCATCGTCCGACAGCAGCGGGGGATCGCGGAAATCGTACCGGAGCATTTCGAGGTTCGCTCTTGCGCGTTCCCGGCAGTCCTGTTTCGCTTTGCAGAACTGGCACCAGTCGCCGCAGGCATATTCGCCTTCACCGTTCCACGCTTTCTGTGCGGCGGGTTTTAATTCATATTCCGCCCAATCTAACAATTCCTGTTTGGGGAT
>JAFSYP010000110.1 GCA_017449935.1 Clostridia bacterium | reverse complement strand
CATACAAAGCAAAACGACCGTGCAAGTATCCCGGCTGCCCCAACCTGACGGACCGGGACTACTGCACGGAACACATATCACAAGCGCGATACGAATACGAACATTACCGCCGCGACCCGGAAACCAAGAAACGGTACGACTCGCGGTGGCGCAAAATCCGCGCGCTGTACGTCAAGGCGCACCCGCTGTGCGAGGAATGCTTGAAGCACGGCCGCACGACGCCGGTTGAACAGGTACATCACATCGTGCCGCTCTCTGACGGCGGGACGCACGACTTCAGCAATCTCATGTCTCTGTGCAAGAGTTGCCACAGCGCGATCACGATGGCGGAAACAAACAGAAAAGCGAGAGAAAGGTAAAGGAGACCACAAAATGGAATATAAACAGTGCGTCATATGCGGAGCGCCGTTCATTCCAAAGCATACCGAACAACAGTGCTGTGGAGCAGAGTGTTCCAGAAAGAAAGCGGGCATGACTACACGTAGGTATAACACGTGTCAGTATTGCGGAAAGCCCTTCTGGAGACGCAATGCGTATCGTATGAAGTATTGCAGTCACGAGTGCGTGGCGGCTGCGGCGCATGCGCGTGCGGTTCCAAAGCCGCCTGTGCAGCCGACTGTTTATGAAAAGCATTGCCTTTGGTGTGGGAAAGAATTTACAACAACAATGTCTCACAAAAAGTATTGTTGCAGAGAATGTGGATACAACGGATTAAAGCGCGATAAAAGAAAACAATGGGCAGACGAGTTTCAGCCAAAGCAATTCACGTGCAAAGAGTGCGGAACTGTATTCACCACGGAGTGCGGTCATCCGCGCTCTTCTTTTTGCTGCCAGCAGTGTGCGGAGAAACATGATCGACGGAAAGAACATCAAACCGCACGCCATAAGAGTTACATGCGGCAAATGAACATTGAACGCGAAAAGCAGATTGCTTCTGCTTTTGTTGAACCTGTCGATTACGAAAGCATCTATAGACGTGACCGCGGCGTATGCCAGATATGCGGCTTACCGGTGCATCCGACCAAAGGAATAGACAACAACTGGGACGGGACGATTGACCACATTGTCCCACTGTCGGACGGCGGTGAACATTCTGTGAGCAACTGCCAATTGGCGCATCGAATTTGCAACTCCCTGAAGTGCAGAAGTCATGAGGAGTATGCGTTGAACTGGGAAGAGAAAGCAAAAGAGAACAATTATTGGCGTGTGAAGTACGAAAAGTATAAAACGTTGATGGAAAAGGTTACCGTGCCCCCCTCTAAATCTCTAAAAGTGTAATCTCAACCCGACGCGCCGGAGCTCTGTGTTCTCGTTTTCGATTTCAAAGGGGGTATTGACCCCGCAAAAAAACAATACGCGTCAAGGCTTAGGAGAGCTTATTTGTTTGAATTATTTTTCAAAGAAATCAAACAAAAGGGCTTTTTTCAAACATTTTCGAGAGGGTGAGAATATGGCGAAAGACGGAACAAACCGAGGCGGCGCAAGGGTCGGCGCGGGACGCAAACCCAAGGCGCTCAAAGATAAAGTTCTGGAGGGCAAGATGGCCGTCCCAAAGCTGCCGGACGCGCCGGTGTTTCAGGGTGCGGACGTACCGCCGCCCAGAGAATTTATGAAGCGGCGGCAGAAAGACGGACGCGATACCTGCGCCGAAGAAATCTACAACACAACGTGGCGCTGGCTTGCCGAGCGCGGCTGCGACAAAGTGGTCAATCCGCAGCTTGTGGAACAGTACGCGATGAGCGTGTCGCGGTGGATCCAGTGTGAAGAGGCAATATCTGAGTATGGATTCCTCGCAAAGCACCCGACAACAGGCGCCGCGATTGCCTCTCCATACGTATCCATGTCGCAGGCTTTTATGAAACAGACCAACCAGGCGTGGATGCAGATTTTTCAGGTCGTGAAAGAAAACTCGCTGTCCGACTACGGCGGCGTCACACCGCAGGATGACGCGATGGAACGTCTGCTCAGGGCAAGAGGCGTGTAAATAACCAAAACACAGGAGGCTGAAAAATGTACGAAAAAGTCAATCCCGCACATGCTGACAAACTCGCCGACCGTATTGCCGGCGCTCTGGTCGACATGGCGTATCAAAATGAGCGTACCCCGAAGATCGCCGTGGAGGTTCTGCTCGGTCACGGCACCTGCACGATTATCGCGGAGACGAGCGTTGCGCTTTCCGAGGACGCTGTCCGCGCCGCCGTTGAACGTATCGCGGGCATTTCCGATGTTCGGTATATCGAAGTGCCGCAGGATCCGCACCTCGCGGACAATCAGGCGGACGGTGTGCGCTGCGGCGACAACGGCATCTTCAAAGGTGTTCCGCTGACGGACGAGCAGAAAACGCTCTCCCGCATCGCGCGGGCAATTTACAAACGCTATCCGTATGACGGCAAGTACATCGCGGACGGAAGCCGATGCGTGATCTGCCAGAGCAACGTCCCGACCGCAGAATTGCAGGAGTTGTTCCCCGGCGCAGAGATCAACCCGATCGGTGATTGGACGGGCGGCACCGACGTGGACGCAGGCGCGACCAACCGAAAGCTCGGCTCCGATATGGCGGACTCCGTCACAGGCGGCGGGCTGCACGGCAAGGATCTGTCGAAGGCCGATGTTTCCGTAAACATCTACGCATTCCTCAAAGCACAGGAAACCGGCGAGTCGGTCGCACTGTCCTGCGCGATCGGCGACGAAACCGTGGACGGCAAGCCGTATGCGGAGATCGTGGGGATCGCAAAAAAATACATCGACTCCGTCGGCGGCTTTGAGAAGTTTGCGATGTGGGGGCTGGTGTGATGCAGACGACAACAGAAATGCAGCTCGTTGACATCGACCGGCTGATCCCGTATGTAAACAACGCCCGGACGCATTCGCCGGAACAGATCAACAAACTGCGCGCGTCGCTGCGTGAGTTCGGTTTTATCAATCCGATCCTGGTGGATAAGGACTTCAACGTACTGGCCGGTCACGGCAGAATCGCCGCTGCGAAAGCGGAAGGCATCGAACGCGTGCCGTGTGTTTTTGTGGAACATCTCACAGAAGCGCAGAAGAAAGCGTACATTCTCGCCGACAACCGCATGGCACTGGACGCAGGATGGGACGCCGATTTGTTGCGCGTTGAGATCGAAGAACTGCAGGGCATGGACTTTGACGTGTCTTTCACAGGCTTTGACGAAAAAGAGATCGCAAAACTGCTCGACGCAGGCGCCGAGGCGCAGCAAGATGATTTCGACATTGACGCCGAGTTGGAGAAACCGTGTGTTTCCAAGACCGGCGACGTTTGGATGCTCGGACGCCATCGTGTGATCTGCGGCGATTCCACAGACCCGGAAACGTTCCGCGCTCTGCTCGGCGACACGAAGGTTAACCTTGTCTGCACGGACGCGCCGTATTTCGTTTCGCTAAAAAACAAATCCGGCACGATCACAAATGACGACCTGGACGATAAAGAAGCGTATGCCTTTTTGCTCAAGGTGTTTACCAATTTCAAAGAGGCTATGGCGAAGGACGCGTCGATATACGAATTCTACGCGACCATGAAGACGCGCGTGTTTTACGACGCATTCGAGGACGCCGGATTTAAGGTCGGCGCGGGTCTCGTGTGGAAGAAACCGAGAGCGCCGTTCATGCGGACGGATTGGAAGTTCAACATGGAGCCGATCATCTGGGGCTGGCGCAAGGACGGCAAACACATCTGGTACGGCGATCAGAAACAGACGTCCGT
>JAFSYP010000109.1 GCA_017449935.1 Clostridia bacterium | reverse complement strand
GAGACGTTTGAGGACGGCGCGTGGAAGACGTCGGTGACGGCGTATCGCCACATTTCCGATCACGACGGCGTCAAGCTCGAGAATGATTCGTGCTACATCGATCATTCCGGCGGCGACCTGTTCAACGCCGTGACCGGCAAGAAGTATTACAGCCGGGAGAAGTTCCTGAACTTCCGCACGGTCAACGACAATTACAACAACCTGATCACCGCATTGCTTGCGGAAACATTGCTTCCTTAAGGGGAAACCCTTTTGAAGAATAGAAATTCTGAATACCAGGAGGAAAACAAAATGGCAGAAACATTATTGGCATTAGGCATGGTCGAGACGAAGGGCCTCGTCGGTTCCGTGGAAGCGGCCGATGCGATGGTCAAGGCGGCAAACGTGCACCTGATCGGTAAGGTACACGTCGGCGGCGGTCTTGTGACCGTTATGGTGCGCGGCGATGTCGGCGCGGTCAAGGCCGCGACGGACGCGGGCGCTGCGGCAGCGTCCAAGGTCGGCGAGCTGATCTCCGTCCACGTCATTCCCAGACCGCACAGCGAAGTGGAGTACATCCTTCCCACCCTTGAGCACTCGGATAGATGAGGATTCTGACAGAAGCGGACTTACGGTCCTCGCTGTCGCTTGAAGGAATCAAAATCTACACAGTTCCTCCCGATGTATTTATCACGCCGGCGGCAAGAGAGTATCTTGCCGTCCGCGGGATCGGGATCGCTGTGAAGAGTGGCGTCAAAACCTGTTACGACGACACAAGACGTGCGGAGACGACGTCCTCCGTCATGCATATGTTTGTCGACGCGAAGACCGGAAAGACCTACGACCAAAAACCCGAGGACATGACGCATCTGCGCGGCAACGTCCTTGTCAAAAAGACGGATCCTGTGATCGACTTTCGCGGAAAGCTCGATCTGCTGGAGTCTGAAATCATTCTGGCACAGATCGTGTCGGAACGGTTGGGGTATGGTCAGATGACGCGCGATTTGGGCGAAACGCTCGATTTCACGCGCAACATCCTGGCCAGCGAGGTTTTGGAACGTCCGCTCGACGAAAACGATACGCTGCTCGGCCTGACGATTCCGGAGCTTCGCCGCGTATCGCATGATATCAAGTCGGAGCTGGGACTCAAGACGCATCCCATGCCGGATTACACGATGGGCGAAATGCCTGCCGTGCTCAACAAGCTGCGCGCGCTTGTGCGGCAGACGGAGCTTGCTGCGGCAAAAGCGGTGCCGGATCGTGTGGATATTATCCGTGCGATGAATCGTCTGTCCAGCTGTATGCATATTCTGTTTTGCAGATTTCTGGTCGGACAGTACGGCTCGAAGTAATTGCGGAGGTGTATCCACCATGACCGAAAAAGAAATACAACAGATCATATCGAGCGTGCTGGAGCGGTATGCCGGCGCGACGGGCAAGTCTGTTCCGGCTGCGTCGTCGGACGGTTCCGTGTTTGCGGAGGCTTCCGCAAGGCATGTGCATCTGACGCAGGCCGACGTGGTTCGTCTGTTCGGCGAAGGCGCCGCGCTCAATCCCGTGCGCGATCTTTCGCAGCCCGGCCAGTTCCTTTCGGATAAGCGGGTGCGGTTGGTGACGCGTAAGGGTACGATCGATAACGTCGCCGTGCTGGGGCCTGTACGCCCCGAAACACAGGTCGAACTGTCCATGACCGATTGCCGTTCGCTCGGCTTGAAAGCGCCGGTCAATATGTCCGGCGATCTGAACGGCGCCGCGGACGTCTGTATTTACGGCGACAGCGGCTTTATCGAGGCGAAACGCAGCGTCATTATTGCCAAGGCGCATATCCATATGACGTCATCGGACGCGACACGTTTCGGCGTGTCTGACGGCCAGCACGTCAAGGTTCGTGTGCAGAGCGCCCGCCCCGTCACATTTGACGACGTTGTGATCCGTGTCAGTGAAAAATTTTCGCTGGCGATGCATATTGATTTTGACGAAGCGAATGCCTGTCTGCTCGATAAAACGGCTAAGGCATATATAGTGAAATAATTAGTTAAAGAGGTGGCTCGGATGCCGGAGCTTTCCAAAGAGCAGCTTGTGGAGCTGATAACGCGCGAGGTCATGCGTCTGATGGGGGACACTGTGGAGCCGGATGCGGCGGACAAGACAGGATGTCCCGACGTGCTTGTGATCGGCGCGTGCGAGAAGCTCCCTGTACATATCCGCAAAAAGTATAATCTTCGATCGATCGAGTGTTATACCTGCGAGGCGGATATCGAAAAGTTTGAAAAAATCTATATAACCGAGATCAGCCTTGTTGAGCTGGCGGATATCGCGCTCGGCAGAAATACCCGCGCCGTGCAGTGCGCCGTGATCAGCGGCCTGTTATGCGGCAAGGAGATCTTTCTGATGGAATGCGCGCTGGAATTCCGCAAAAAGTCCACGACGATGAGCCGCGGCTTTTATCAGCTTCTCGAGGGCTATGTGCGTACGCTGCAGAGCTTCGGGATCAAGCTCGTCAACGGCCAGACGCCGATCGACAAGTATACCGTGCGTTCCGGACCGGGCGACGATCTGCCGGAGGGCATCATCACCGAGGCGATGGCAGTCGCCATGCTGGATAAGTGCAAGGATCCCGTGATCCTTCTCAAGAAGGGCACGGTCGTAACGCCGTCCGCCAAGGACGTGTTCCTGCACGCCGGAAAAGTTCTGGAAATGGTATGAGGGAGAAGGAGATAAGCTATGCTGATTTGTGAAGTGATCGGTCACGTTTGGGCGACTAAAAAGCAGGAAGGCATGGAAGGCTTCAAACTTATGGTCGTGCGTGAAGTGGAAACCAACACCCATCGCGGCGATACGTTCGTTGCGGCGGATACCGTCGGCGCCGGGATCGGCGAGCATGTGCTTGTCGTGGACGGCAGTACCGCGCGTCGTGCGCTGGGCGGCGACGATTTTGTGGTGGACTGCGCGATCGTCGGGATCATTGACTCCATCGAATTGAAACGTGAAAATAATCCCAAGCTGCATATTTAACAGCATTTGAAAGGACAGAGCCTGATGAGTCTGAAAGATAAACTCTTTGCGGCGGGTGTAGTAGGGTGCGGCGGCGCCGGATTCCCGACCCACGTAAAACTCTCCGGAAATATAGAGCATCTGATCATCAACGGCGCAGAGTGTGAACCGCTGCTGCGCACAGATCGCTATATCATGACAAACTTCGCACGAGATCTGGTGAAGACGGCCGAGACCGTGCGCGCGGAGCTCGGCGCGGAGGATTGTACGTTTGGTTTGAAAAAAGGGTACAAAAGTGAGATTTCCGCCCTGACTGCCGAGATCGAATCGCAGAAGGTCGGAAACCGTATCTTTTTACATACCATGGAGAGCTTTTATCCTGCCGGCGACGAACAAACGCTTGTGCGTGAAGTGACGGGCAAGACGGTTCCGCCTGCCGGGATACCGCTGGACGTCGGCTGCGCCGTGACGAACGTGGCGACGCTGCTGTGTATCTGTCATGCGCTTGAGGATCAGCCGTTTGTCGATAAATATTTGACCGTTACGGGCGAGGTCGCGCATCCGACGGTCTTGAAGGTCCCGCTCGGCACCTCCTTCCGCGAATGCATCGCGCTTGCCGGCGGCGCTCTGTGCGACGAATACTTTCTCGTTTCCGGCGGCCCGATGATGGGCCGGTCTATCCCGCAGGAGCAGCTTGATCGGGAGTTTGTTACCAAAACAACGTCCGGTATCCTTGTTCTTCCGAAAGACGGGTATCTCTCCAATCACAGTCAGATCCCCATTTCGCATATGCTCAACCGTGCGCATTCCGCCTGCATCCAGTGCAGCTACTGCACGCAGATGTGTCCGCGTCATCTGATGGGACATCCGCTGCGGCCGCATATGATTATGCGCAAGACGGCGCTTTCCGGCAGCTTGGACGGCCTGCTGTCTGATCCCGAGATCCGTAATGCGCTGATCTGCTGCGAATGCGGCGTCTGTGAGATCTATGCCTGCCCGATGGGACTGCAGCCGCGCCGCATCAACGCGATGCTCAAGCGTGCGCTCGGCGAGGCCGGGATCCGCTACACAAAGGGCGAGGGCATGGGCGAGGAGAATCCTTCGCGCGAGGCGCGCAAGGTCCCGTCCAAGAAGGCGGCGGCCAGAGCAGGCGTGCTGAAATACTATGATTATACGATCACAGATCTTGTCTGCGCCGACCCGAAGGAGGTCTATCTTCCGCTGCGGCAGCATATCGGCGCGCCGTGCGATCCGATCGTGCAGGACGGTGAATTTGTACATCGCGGCCAACTGATCGGCAAGTGCCCGGACGGCAAGCTCGGTACAAATCTTCACGCGTCTATCGACGGGACCGCAACCGTGATCGGCACATCCATCCGGATCGTGCGTTAAGTGAAAGGAAGATGCAGTTATGATGGAAACGATCGGATTTCTTGAAACAAACAGTATTGCCAAAGGCGTTGAGGCAGCGGACTTTATTCTGAAAGCGGCCGAGGTCGAGCTTTTGTTTGCAAAGCCGGTTTGTCCCGGCAAATATAACATCCTTTTTTGCGGTGAGGTCGCCGCAGTTACGGCGTCTCTGGAGGCCGGAGAACGTTCCGCGGAGCATTTTGTCGTGGATAAAGTCGTGATCCCTCGCGTACATCCTCAGGTGATCGCCGCGATCAATCTTGCGTCTCCAGTTACGGACGTCAATGCGGTCGGCGTGATGGAGTTTTACAGCATCACGGCCGCCGTATATGCGGCCGACGCCGCGGTCAAAGCCGCGGAAGTGGATCTGATGGACGTACGCTTAGGGACCGGCATCGGCGGCAAGTCTTTCGTCGTGCTGACCGGCGACGTTGCCGCGGTCGGCGAGGCGGTCAAGGCCGGCGTGGCGACCGCCGAGGAACAGGGCTTTGTCGTTTCCAGCGTCGTGATCCCGAATCCGCGCCGCGAGATCTTTGAGGCGTTGATGTAATCG
This sequence comes from Clostridia bacterium, assembly GCA_017449935.1. Classification (GTDB taxonomy): domain Bacteria; phylum Bacillota; class Clostridia; order Oscillospirales; family Acutalibacteraceae; genus UBA1425. Next base: position 16,666 of record JAFSYP010000109.1, on the reverse strand, counting down.
CGATGAAAAGGATCGTTCTGCCGCTGGTTTTCATTCTTCTGTTTTTGTTATCCTCTTGCGGGACCGGCGCAGATACTGCGACAACGACCGCGGAGACGGATGAAACATCCAAGTCAGCCGTGACCGAACCGACCCGCAAAGGAAAGCCTGCCAATGATTCAATCGATACCAAAACGGAGATCGACGGGATCACTGTGAGGGATATGTCTGTTCTGTACCGCACGGAGGATTCCTATGTGTTTGAGAACGCGGCTTTTTCTTCCGCCTTGTCTTCCTTTCGCGGCTCCGTTTCGATGCCGGATACATTAAAGGTTTTGAACGCATCGGTTTTTAACTGCGCGGATAACGGTGAAGCTGTTTTTTACAGCTTTTCACTCAAAGGCACCTATACGGTCGAATCCGGCGAACAGATCACCAGCGGGTATTCCTGTGACGTCGGCGTTCAGAAATCGGATTCTTTGGCGTTTGACGCGTCGGAGCAGATCGACGATGTCGTTGACGCGTACTCCTTGTTCGTTCTCCCGGAGGACGACGATAAGCCTGCCGTGCAAAGCGGCGTCGATCCCGTGGAATCTGCCGAACAGATCGCGGTTTCGCGTTTGAAGAATAAAGAACAGGCGACCGTTGTGTCTTCCGAGATCGTCGCCGAGTTTTCCGACACGCTCCAGATCGAAGTATTATGCCGCGGCGTGAATGATTACGGGATGGAGATCCCGGACATTTATACGGTTTACCTTAGGAAAACAGGAGATTCCTTTGCGGAAGCTGAACCGGATGCGTCATAATTTTGCCGGTTTTTTGAAAAACTTAAAAAAAGTACTTGCAATTTGTAAATCGCTGTGCTATAATCCGAGTGTTGTACATTTTGTTTTTATGAAGAGGTGACAAGAATGAAACAGGGAATCCACCCCAAGTATGAGAAGACCACGATCCGCTGCGCTTGCGGCGAAGTCATCGAGACTTCCTCCACGAAGGAAAACCTTCGCGTGGATATTTGCTCCAAGTGCCATCCGTTCTTCACGGGCAAGCAGAAGCTCGTCGATACCGGCGGACGTGTAGACCGCTTCAAGAAGCGCTACAATCTCGATAAATAAGAGAAATCAAAACAAAAGCCTGATTCGTTTTGTTCGAGTCAGGCTTTTTCCTTTATGTTTTATTTTATTATGATTTATTTTATGTCAGCGCGGCAAAACGCGTTTTATAACGCGTGCTTCGCTTTGAAATCTGCCGTCAGGGCGCGAAGCTGCTGCATTTCGAGCATCTCGCTTTTGGACATGTTGTAGTTCTTCGAGCGCGTGACCGTGGTGATGTCCAACCCTTCGAGCGAGAGATAGTATTTTGCGTTCGGCGGGTAGATCTGCCGTTCGGAGAGCGACGCAAAGCCGAGAAAGCTCTGCACAAGCTCCGCCTTTTCAGGTTCTTTATCAAAGCTATGGCAAAGCCAGAAGTACAGTTCGGGATGGAAATTGGCCATTACGCCGGAGAAGCCTGCGGCGCCGTCGCGCAGCGTCGGCAGAAGCGAGGCGGAATTGGCGTTGAATATCTTCAGCGGCGTGCCTTCCACGGCGCGGAGCTTCGCGCGGATGACGTCCGCGTCGCAGCAGGTGTCCTTGAGAAATGTGAAGCGTCCGCCCTTTGCGAGAACGCCGAGCGTTTCGGGCGAGAGCAGGCGGCGGTAGGGGACGGGACATTCATAAATGCCCAGCGCGATCTGTGGAATGCGGTTGACGACGTAATCCACATTTTCGAGGAACACGTCGTCGCCCTCGTCTTCGCCGGCGAATCGATTCGAGATGAACACATAGGAATCAACGCCCGTGTCGATGAACGCTTTGGCTTCCTCGATCTGCCGATCGATCGACGGCGCGGTGTGGCCGGAGGCGACGACAGCCATGCCCTTCGGCGCGTGTTCGCGGATGAACCGCATGAGCGACAGACGCTCTTCAAACGACAGGAAGAACATTTCGCTTGACTGGCAAACGGCGAAAACGCCGTCGACTTTGCCGTCGTACCAGTGCAGCATCTGCTCCACTGCGTTGAAATCAATTCTGTTATCCGGCGTAAACGGCGTGACCATGGTCGGATAGACGCCGCCGGGAATGGATCTTATCATATGGATTACCTCAAATCATAAACGCCAATGACGGATGCCGAGCGGTTCAGTTTCGCTGTGCGAGAACATGCCTTTTACGTCGACGAGTACTTTGTCGCCCGTGCCGAACAGACGCAGCAGACCGTCCGTTCCGGCCTGTTTGTATGTGTTGTGCGCCACGGCAAGGATCACGCAGTCCATATCGCGGATCTCGTCGAGTGCGCACAGCTTCACGCCGTAAGCGAGTTCGACCTCCTGCGCGTCTGCATACGGATCGGTCACAAGCGGACGGATGCCGTATTCATGCAGACGTTTGAGGACGTCCACGACCTTTGTGTTGCGTATGTCGGGACAGTTTTCCTTGAACGTCAGTCCCAAAACAGCGACCTTTGCGTCGCGCACTGTCTTGCCGCAGAATGTCATTTCGCGCACGGCGGCGTCCGCAACGAACTGTCCCATGCCGTCGTTAATCTGGCGGCCGGCCTGGATGATGCGGCTGTGATAGCCTAAACGGTCGGCCTGATACAGGAAATAGTACGGGTCCACGCCGATGCAGTGGCCGCCCACGAGTCCGGGACGGAAGCCCAGCGCGTTCCATTTGGTATTCATGCCGTCGATCACTTCGCCGGTGTCGATGCCCATGCGGTCAAAGACCATGGCCAATTCGTTCATAAAGGCGATATTGATGTCGCGCTGGCTGTTTTCTGCGACCTTGATGGCCTCCGCCGTCTTGATATTCGAGACGGAGTATGTGCCCGCATCGATCACCGTGTTATATACGGCGGCGATGAGCGCGCAGGTTTCCTCGTTGATGCCGGAAACAATCTTGCAGATCGTCGGCAGCGTATGCACTTTGTCGGCGGGATTGATGCGTTCCGGCGAATAGCCGACGGCAAAATCCTCGCCGCACCGCAGACCGGACTGCGCCTCAAGGATCGGGATGCACACGTCTTCCGTGACGCCGGGATAGACTGTGGACTCATAGACGACGACTGCGCCTTGGGATAAATACCTGCCGACTGTTTCGCTTGCCTGTTCGACCGCGGTCAGATCGGGCGTTTTGTCGTGATTGATCGGCGTCGGTACGGCGATGATGATGAATTTTGCTTCGCTCAGGCGCGTTTCATCTGCGGTAAATACCATCTCGGTGCTGCGAATCGTGTCGTCGCCCGCTTCGCCGGTGGGATCGACGCCGCTTTGGTACAGCTTTATTTTCTGCGCGTTGGAATCAAATCCGATCACGTCATAATGCTTTGCAAAAGCCAGCGCGAGAGGCATACCGACATATCCCAGCCCGACTACGGCTATTTTGGCCTGCCGTTCGGCAAGCTGCTGAATAAGCAAACAGATCCCTTCTTTTTAAATCGATTCGATGTATTATAACATTATTTCCAATGAATTGCAAGTTTATTAAAAAACTATGAATTCTATTGTATCAATGTGTAAATTCTATGCATGGATACTTGTATTTTTTGGAATAATGCGCTATACTACGCTTAGCAGTCCGAGCAACAGAGTGCTAATTTTTAAAGATCAGGTGATTTTTATGCGTACCAAACAATTCAAAGCGGAGTCCAAAAAACTGTTGGATATGATGATCAATTCCATCTATACCCATAAAGAGATCTTCCTGCGCGAATTGATCTCCAACGCCAGCGACGCGATGGACAAGCTGTATTATCATTCGCTTTCGGACGGAAACACCGGACTTTCGCGCAACGATCTGGAGATCCGCATCGACGTCGATAAGGAAAACCGTATCCTGTCGATCTCCGACAACGGCTGCGGCATGACGGAGGAGGAGCTGGAGAAGAATCTCGGCACCATCGCCAGAAGTGGTTCGCTCGATTTCAAGCAGAGCAGCGAGAAGCAGGAAGACGTGGACATCATCGGACAGTTTGGCGTGGGCTTTTACTCCGCATTTATGGTTAGCGACTGCGTGACGGTCGTCAGCCGCGCGGCAGGCAGCGACGAGGCGTGGAAGTGGACCAGCAGAGGCGCCGAGGGCTATACCGTCGAGCCGTGTGAAAAGGCTGAGAACGGCACCGTCGTGACGCTTCATATCAAGCCCGATGAAGGCGAAGAGGATTACAGCACCTATCTTGAAACATACACGATCTCCTCGATCGTCAAAAAATACTCCGATTATATCCGTTATCCCATCCGCATGGACGTGCAGACGAAAAAGCACAAGGAGGGAACGGAGGACGAATACGAGGACGTGACCGAAACGCGCACGCTCAACAGTATGGTGCCCATCTGGAAGAAGAACAAAAACGAAGTCACGGACGAGGAATACGAATCCTTCTACCGCGAGAAATTCTATGACTACGAACCGCCCGTCAAGGTCATTCACAGCAAGGTGGAGGGCGCCGTAACGTACAGCGCGCTGCTGTATATCCCGTCGCACGCGCCGTTCGACTATTATTCCAAGGAATACGAAAAGGGCTTGCAGCTGTACAGCAGCGGCGTGATGATTATGGACAAGTGCGCCGACCTGCTGCCGGAATATTTCAGCTTTGTGCGCGGCCTGGTGGACAGCGAGGATCTTTCGCTGAACATTTCCAGGGAAATGCTCCAGCACGATATGCAGCTCAAGGTGATCGCCAAGAGCCTTGAAAAGAAGATCCGCACAGAACTGAAAAAGCTCATGGAGAACGACCGCGAAAGCTATGAGAAATTCTTCTCCGCGTTCGGAACGCAGCTGAAATACGGCGTGTATGAAAACTACGGACAGAACAAGGAAGCCGTGCAGGATCTGCTTATGTTCGTTTCCTCCGCGGAGAAAAAGCCGGTCACGCTGTCCGAATACGTTTCCCGTATGCCGGAAAGTCAGAGCGACATCTACTATGCCTGCGGCGAAACGGCAGATAAGATCGACCTTCTGCCGCAGACCGAGCAGCTGCGCGACAAGGGCTACGAGATCCTCTACATGACCGAGAACGTCGACGAGTTTGCGGTCAAGATGCTCATGGAATACGAGGGCAAGCACTTCAAGAATATCTGCGCCGATTCGCTTGATCTCTCCACGGACGAGGAAAAAGAGGCGCTCAAGGAAAAGAACGAACAGGCGAAGGATCTGTTCGAAAGAATGAAGGAAGCCATCGGCGACGGCGTACAGGCCGTCCGCTTTACGAACAAGCTGAAGAACCATCCCGTATGTTTGACGAGCGAGGGCGACCTTTCCGTCGAGATGGAAAAGGTGCTCAATTCTCTGCCGAACGCGGGCAACGTCCACGCGCGGCTGATCCTGGAGATCAACGAAAACCATCCGATCGCCGACAAGCTCACGACGCTCGCGTCGTCCGATCCAGACAAGATCGCCGACTATGCCAAGGTGCTGTACGCGCAGGCGCGGCTGATCGAGGGTATGCCGATCGATAACCCGACCGAGATCAGCAGTCTGATCTGCGGCTGGATGGCCGAGGCGTAAGAGGCGCATGCCGATGAAAAAGAATGTCGCCATTCTTCTTGACGCGGTCATGTTTATTTGAATACACGGATTGGAACTGGTGGCTTGGACGCTCCGACGGCGGCGAACGGAAGCTGATGACATGGGGATACTAATTAAACAATAAACCACCGAAAGGGACTGCAAACCTGTCGAGTGCAGGCGAGCGGTCCCTTTGAGTGTCCGACACAGTTTCGTCGGGGATAAGCGGTTGTCATCTGACAGCACTTGAAACTGTTGGAGTCGAATTCGACGTCCCGTCGCGGCCGCTTTGATTGATGATTACGCATAAAAGATTTGTAATATACAACGAAAATGAATATATTTAAGCATTATTATATAAATATTCAAAAATATTGAATAAAGTTTCAGAAAAGACTTGACAAATTCGATTATAGAATGTATAGTATACAGGATATTTTTATGTTGGAAAAGGATAGGCAGAAAATGAAGAAAGTATTTGTGGACGGCAGCGCCGGAACGACCGGCCTTCGCATCGTGTCGAGGCTTCGGGAAAGAGATGATCTCGAGTGTATTTGTCTGCCGGATGGACAGCGCAAGGACCCTGCCGCGCGCGCGGACGCGATCCATCATGCGGATGTGGTGTTTCTGTGCCTGCCCGACGACGCGGCGCGGGAAGCAGTCGCGCTGGCGGGTGATGCGGATGCGGTCATCATCGACACGTCGACCGCGCATCGCGTGCATCCGGACTGGACATACGGCTTTGCCGAGATCGGACAGAGGGACGCGATCCGCAAAAGCCGTCGGATCGCCAATCCCGGCTGTCATGCCAGCGGCTTTATCGCGCTTGTCGCGCCGCTGGTCCAAGCCGGTCTGCTTTCCGCCGATGCGCAGATTTCCTGTTTCTCGCTGACCGGCTATTCCGGCGGCGGCAAAAAGATGATCGCGCAGTATGAAGCGGAGCATGACGCGCTGCTTGACGCGCCGCGGATGTACGGCCTGGCGCAAAAGCACAAGCATCTGCCTGAAATGACAAAGGTCTGCGGCCTATCGACCGATCCGGTGTTCTGCCCGGTCGTCGCGCCGTATTACGCCGGGATGCAGGTCACGGTCCCGTTGACGGGGTTTGCGAAAAAGGACGTCGAGGACGTTTACCGAAGCCGTTATTCCTCGGGACTTGTCCGGTTCGCGGCGGATGTGCAGGAGGATGGTTTCCTGTCCGCGGGCGCGTTTGCGGGACGCGACGATATGCAGATCACGGCCTGCGGCAGTGACGGACGGCTTACGCTTGTCGCGCGGTTTGACAACCTCGGCAAAGGCGCGTCGGGCGCCGCGATCCAGAATATGAATATCCGGCTCGGTCTTCCGGAAGATACGGGATTGAATGTGTAAGGAGGCAAATCATATGAATCTTATACAGGGCGGCATTTGCGCTGCAAAAGGCTTTTCGGCCAACGGGGTGCATTGCGGCATCCGTAAAAACAGGACGAAAAAGGATCTTTCGCTGATCTTTTCCGAGGTTCCTGCAAGCTGCGCGGCGGTCTATACGACCAACCTTGTCAAGGGCGCGCCGCTGACGGTGACGAAGCGGCATATTGCCGACGGAACGGCGCAGGCGGTGATCTGCAACAGCGGCAACGCCAACACCTGCAACGCGAACGGCGTGGAGATTGCCGAACAGATGAGTTCGCTGCTTGCCGAGGCGCTGGGTATCCGCACCGATGACGTCGTCGTGGCGTCCACCGGCGTGATCGGGCAGCCGATGGAGATCGGCCCCATCGCCGCCGGCATCCCCGCGCTCGTGCAGGGATTGAAGCTCGACGGCAGCGCGGACGCGGCCGAGGGCATCATGACGACCGACACCATTAAAAAGGAAGTCGCCGTGGAGTTTACGCTCGGCGGCAAGACGTGCCGGATCGGCGGGATCGCCAAGGGCAGCGGCATGATCCATCCCAATATGGCGACGATGCTGGTCTTCATCACGACCGACGCGGCCATCATGCCGCAGATGTTGCAAAAGGCGCTGTCGGGCGATATTGCCAACACGTTCAATATGGTGAGCATCGACGGCGATACGTCCACCAACGATATGGTCACGGTGCTGGCTAACGGTATGGCTGGCAACGCTGTCATTGATTCCGAGGGCGAAGATTTCACCGCATTTATGCTGGCGCTCAATACCGTGACCGTGCAGCTTTGCCGTTTGATCGCATCGGACGGCGAGGGGGCGACGAAGCTGCTCGAATGCAAGGTCACGGGCGCGTCGGACGTCCAAACGGCCAAAACAGTCGCCAAAAGCGTGATCTGTTCCAGCCTTCTCAAAGCCGCCATGTTCGGCGCGGACGCGAACTGGGGGCGCGTGCTGTGCGCCATCGGGTACAGCGGCGCGGCGGTGGACGTCGGGAAAATAGACGTCGCGTTCCGCAGCGCGGTCGGTACGATCGCGGTCTGCAAGGATGGCGCGGGCGTCGACTTCTCCGAGGAGATCGCCAAGACGGTGCTGCTCGAAAAAGAGATCGAGATTCTTATTGAACTCAACAGCGGCGACGCCTCGGCGACGGCGTGGGGCTGCGATCTGACGTATGATTATGTAAGAATAAACGGTGACTACCGTACATAAGAGGTAAAGGATGAATAAAGGTTTTTCCAACGCGGATCGCGCCGAGGTTCTGACGCAGGCGCTTCCGTATATCAAACATTACACTGGTAAGGTCGTCGTCGTCAAGTACGGCGGCAACGCCATGGTCAACGAGCAGCTCAAACAGCAGGTGATGGAGGACATCGTGCTGCTGTGGCTGATCGGCGTCAAGATCGTGCTGGTGCACGGCGGCGGTCCGGAAATCTCCGAACTGATGGATAAGCTCGGGAAAAAGCCGGAGTTTGTCGACGGCCTGCGCGTGACGGACAAAGAGACGGTCGACATCGTGCAGATGGTGCTTGCCGGCAAGGTCAACAAGACGCTCGTGAATATGCTGGAAAAGAAGGGCGGCAAAGCGATCGGCCTGTCCGGCATGGACGGACGGCTGATCGAGGCGACGATGAAGGACGCACGTCTGGGCTATGTGGGCGAGATCACGAAGATCCACATCAAGCCCGTCTGGGATCTTCTGAACAATGGTTATATCCCCGTTATCTCGACCATCGGCTGCGACCGCGACGGCAACGCGTACAACATCAACGGCGACACGGCCGCGGCGCATATCGCCGGCGCGCTCGGCGCGCAGAGGCTTATCATGATGACGGACATTGCCGGTATCCTGCGCGACAGGGACGATCCGTCTACGCTGGTGACCGATATTACCGTACAGCAGGCGCGTGCGCTCTACGACGAGGGGATCATCTCCGGCGGCATGATCCCGAAGGTGGACTGCTGCATCCACGCCATCGAACAGGGCGTCAAGAACGTCGTCATCATGGACGGCCGCGTGCCGCATTCCATCCTGATGGAGCTTCTGACCAACGAGGGCGCGGGCACATGGATACGGGGGGATAAATAATGAGTATTCGTGAATTGGATTCCGCGTTTGTCGCGGGGACATACAATCGCTTTCCGGTGGAGATCGTTCGCGGCAAAGGTTCTGTTGTGGAAGACGTCGACGGAAAAACGTATATCGACATGGGAAGCGGCATCGGTGTGACGTCGTTCGGTATCGCCGATGATACGTGGCGGCAGGCAGTGACCGATCAGATCGCCAAGGTCCAGCATATGTCGAACCTCTACTACACCGAGCCGTGCGTGCGTCTGGCGCAGATGCTCTGTGAAAAGACCGGCATGAAGAAGGTCTTTTTCTCCAACTCCGGCGCGGAGGCTAACGAGTGCGCGATCAAGGTCGCACGAAAACACGCCGCGGAAAAGAAGGGCGCCGACTGCTTCACGATCGTGACGCTCGAAAACAGCTTCCACGGCCGCACGCTCACGACGCTGGCGGCGACAGGACAGACGCATTACCATGAACTGTTTCAGCCTTTGACGCCCGGTTTCGTACACGTTCCGGCAGGGGATATGGACGCGCTGCGTGAAGCGGCCGCGGCAAACAAGATCGCTGCTGTCATGATCGAGTGCATCCAGGGCGAGGGCGGCGTCGTGCCGCTGAGCATGGACTATGTGCAGGCGCTTGCGCAGTTCGTCAAAGAAAACGATATTCTTTTGATCACCGACGAGGTGCAGACCGGCAACGGCCGCACCGGTAAGCTGTATGCCTACATGAACTACGGCGTCGAGCCGGATATCGTTTCGACGGCCAAGGGACTGGCCGGCGGTCTGCCGCTGGGCGCGACGCTGCTCGGTGAAAAAGTGCAGAACGTGCTCGGCTTCGGCGACCACGGCTCGACCTTCGGCGGAAACCCCGTCTGCTGCGCTGCGGCGTGCAGCATTCTTTCCCGCATCGACGACGCGCTGCTTGCCGAAGTCCGGGAAAAGAGCGACTATGTTTTTCGTTCGCTTCAGAACGCGGACGGCGTCGAATCCGTTTCCGGAATGGGTTTGATGTTCGGCATCAGAACAACGAAGCCGGTCGCCGAGATCGTCTCGGCGTGCATCGAAAAGGGCGTTCTGTGTTTGTCCGCAAAGGATAAACTGCGTCTGCTGCCTGCGCTGAATATCCCGATGGACGTTTTGCGACAAGCTGTTTCCGTAATAAAAGAAGTCTGCGCGCTGTAACACGCCTGAATCAAGAATGAGGTGAACACGATGAAATCTTTTCTGAGAATATTTGTGTGTGCGGTATTGTGTTTGACGTTATGCGCTGCTGCGTCGTCCTGCGGAACGGTCGTGACTGAAGAAACGAACGCGGCGAATGATTCTTCGTCGGCCGCTTCGGATACGGCGCAATCCGCTTTGCCTTCGCAGCCGGAATCGACGGCGCCGGAAAGTACGACCGAGGCAGCCGCGGAAAAGCAGAGCGGCGGTTCGGAGCTGTCTTTCGACAGACTTCCGTCGGATTTCTATTTTTCGTCCGGCGTCGGCGCATGGTCGACCGAGCTGAAGCTGCATTCGGATGGTTCGTTCGACGGCCTGTTTCACGACAGCGATATGGGCGTTCAAACCATGTACTATTGTACATTTGACGGCAAATTCGGCCCGATGAAAAAGCTGGATGATAATTCCTATTCTTTGAAGCTCGAAAAACTGAACGTCACAAATGATTTAAGCAAGTTTGACTACGACCTTGACGATTATACGGAGTTGGTTCCGTCCGACCCGTACGGTTTGGAAAACGTCGAGGAGCTGATCCTTTATCTGCCCGGAACGCCGATCTCCGTGTTTCCGGAAGACAGCATGATGTGGCTGCATCTGTATAACGATGAGACGGTGTTGCCGGACGACAGGTATATTCTTTTTGATCCCGTCGAAGGGAACGCATTTGTCGGCATTATGGATTAAGCAGTGTTCGTCGGATTTGCGCGTTCGTTCCGAAAACCGCGGCGTCGGTTTTTCGGCGCGGACGCTTTTTTCTTGTAAAAACAGCGCAAATCATCGGCACTTTTTTCTTTTCCGCAGTTGAAAAAGGCGGGAATGTATGCTATAATACATTGTCTTATTTTGGATTATTATGTAACGGAGGAATACTATGCCGGAACAGAGCGTATATATCAATCCTCTCTGCACGCGTTACGCGAGCCGGGAAATGCAGGAGATCTTTTCCAATGATATGAAATTCCGCACATGGCGTCGGCTGTGGATCGCGCTGGCGGAGAGCGAGATGGAGCTTGGACTTCCCATCACGCCGGCGCAGATCGAGGAAATGCGGCAGCACATCGAGGACATTGACTATGAAAAAGCCGCGGAGTACGAACATAAGTTCCGCCATGACGTCATGGCACATGTGCATACATACGGCGACGCCTGCCCGTCCGCCAAAGGCATCATCCACCTCGGCGCGACGTCATGTTATGTCGGCGACAATACCGACGTCATCGTGATGCGCAAGGGACTTCTGCGTGTGCGCGAGCTGCTGCTGAGCGCAATCGAGGCGATCGCCGCCTTTGCCGCGCAGCATAAGGGATTGGCGTCGCTTGCGTATACGCATTTCCAGGCTGCGCAGCCGACGACCATCGGCAAGCGCGCCACACTGTGGCTGCAGGACTTCATGAGCGATCTTGCGCAGGTCGAGTTCCAGCTTTCCAATCTGAAGCTGCTGGGATGCAAGGGGACGACCGGCACCGGCGCGAGCTTTATGGAGCTGTTCGGCGGTGATACGGAAAAGGTCAAGGAGCTTGAACGCCGTATCGCGCGCAAGATGGATTTCGACGCATGTGTTTGTGTTTCCGGACAGACGTATTCGCGCAAGATGGATTTCAACGTACTGTCCGCGCTGTGCGGTATCGCGCAGAGCGCGACGAAGTTTTCCAACGATATCCGGCTGATGTCGCATCTCAAAGAGTTTGACGAGCCGTTTGAGTCCGGCCAGATCGGTTCCTCGGCTATGGCGTACAAGCGCAATCCCATGCGCTCCGAGCGGATCGCGTCGCTGTCGCGCTATGTGATGACCGACGTGCTCAATCCCGCGATCACGGCGTCGGCGCAGTGGTTCGAGCGCACGCTTGACGATTCCGCCAACAAGCGCATCAGCGTACCGGAGGCGTTTCTTGCAACGGACGCGGTGCTGTCGCTGGTCATCAACGTGATCTCCGGCGGAACGGTATACCCCAACGTCATCCGCAAGCATCTTTTGGAAGAACTGCCCTTCATGGCGACGGAGAACATCCTCATGTACTGCGTCAAGCAGGGCGGCGACCGGCAGATGCTGCACGAGGCGATCCGCCGCCACTCCGTCGACACAGCCAAGCAGATCAAGCTCCACGGCGGCGACAACGATCTGCTGGATCGTATCGCGGCAGATCCCGCTTTCGGCCTGACACGCGCGCAGATCGACGGCATCCTCGAAGAAGGCGGCTTCACGGGGATGGCGGAAATGCAGACTGAGACATTCCTTCGCGACGAAGTGCGTCCGCTTTTGGACAAGTATCAAAACATCGGCCGCATCAAGGTCGAGATCAATATTTAACAAAGGATCGAGGTACTGAAAATGCTGACTGCAATTACGGGAATCAACTGGGGAGACGAAGGCAAAGGACGCATGGTCGACCTGCTTTCGCGCGAATATGACGTGATCGTCCGCTATCAGGGCGGCAACAACGCCGGACATACCGTCGTCAACGACAAGGGCAAGTTCATTTTGAATCTGCTGCCGTCCGGCATCCTGCGCGACGGCACGGTCAACGTGATGGGCACCGGCATGGTGATTGACATCGAGCATCTGGCGGGCGAGATGAAGCGTCTGACGGACAAGGGTATCTCCATAACGCCCGAGTCATTGAAGATCAGCGACCGTGCGACGATCTGTATGCCGTACAACAAGCTGCTCGACATTCTGGAAGAGGAGCGTCTGGCGGACAAGAAATTCGGTTCGACGCGCCGCGGCATCGCCCCGATCTATTCCGATAAATACATGAAAAAGTCTTTCCGCATGGGCGATCTGTTTGAAGATCCGCAGGTGCTGCGCGAAAAGATGGAAGGTATTCTGGAGTGGAAGAACCTTTTGGTCGAAAAAGGGTACGGTCACGCGCCGGTCGACGTGGACGAGATGCTCGACTGGCTGCACACCTTCGGCGATCCGCTCAAGCCCTTTATCTGCGACTGCTCCGATTACCTGACCGAAGCGCACGAACAAGGCAAAAAGATCCTGTTCGAGGCGCAGCTCGGCGCGCTGCGCGATATTGATTACGGCATCTATCCCTACACGTCGTCGTCGTCCAATATCGCCGCCTTTGCACCCGTGGGCGCAGGCGTTCCCGGAATGAAGCTCGACTGCGTGATCGGTATCATGAAGGCATATTCCAGCTGTGTGGGTGAAGGCCCCTTTACCTGTGAACTGTTCGGCGAGGCGGGCGATCTGCTTCGTGAGGCCGGCGGCGAATACGGCGCGGCGACCGGCAGACCGAGACGCGTCGGCGGATTCGACGTGCCCGCGTCGCGTTACGGCGTGCGCGTGCAGGGCGCCGACTGTCTGGCGCTGACAAAACTGGATGTGCTTTCCGTATACGATGAGATCCCTGTCTGCGTGCAGTATGATATCGACGGCGAACTGACCGACAAGTTCCCGTCCGGGACGCGCTTGACCAAAGCCAAGCCCGTCTATACGACGTTGCCCGGCTGGAAGTGCGATATTTCCGACTGCCGCAGCTTCGATGCGCTGCCGCGCGAGGCGCAGGATTATATCCTTTATATTCAGAAGGCTGTTGGCTGCAAGATCCGCTATGTCTCGGTCGGTGCGGAACGCGACCAGTATTTTGAAATGGCATAACGGAGGCTTCTATGGACAGTATCGTGAAACGATTTGCGTTTGATGCGCGGGACGTTTTTCGTGTCGTGCAGTTCACCGATCTGCATTTGTGCATGACGGAGACGCCCGAAAAATTCGCGCAGACGCTCGATCTGCTGCGCCGTGTGACGCGCGCGACGAAGCCTGATCTGATTGCGATCACGGGCGATCTGACGTGGGGCGAGACGATGGACGACCGCGACGCGATGGATGCGCTCGCTTCGACTATGGAGGAGCTGCAAACGCCGTGGGCGCCCGTGCTCGGCAACCATGACGGCGACAAGTACGGCCGCGATACGTTTGCTTCGTTTCTTTTGAACCGCCCGTACTGTCTGTTCGAGCTCGGCGATCCGCAGGCGGAGGGCTACGGCAACTATATCATTTCGGTTGGCGACGAATGGTTTTTGTATTTTATGGATTCGCATACCGGCGATTTTTATCCCGGACAGCTTGACTGGTATCGCCGCACGTCGTCGCTTCTTCCGGCGGCGCATAACGAGCTGGCCTTCTTCCATGTGCCGATCCCGGAATTCCGCGACGTCTGGAACTATGAACCGTGCAAGGGGTTCAACATGGAAGGCGTCTGCTGCACGACGTACAATGACGGTCTGTTTTCGGCGTTTGCGCGTGCGGGACACATGCGCGGCGTGTTTGTCGGCCACGATCATATCAATGACTTTGAAGGTACGCTTAACGGCATCCGTCTTGTATACGGTCGTGTGTCCGGCTATCAGGGCTATGCTATGGAAGGTTTTCCGTTTGGTGCGCGTATCATTGACATGCGCCGCGGCGCCAATGATTTTCTCACGCAGATCTACACCGAACACGGCGAAATGTATGCGCAGCGCCGCCAGAGCGTGCCCGTGCTTTATAAAAGATGATTTAACCATCCGTCTGCCGGAATAAATCATGGTTTGCGGATGCGAGATAGAAAACCAAACCAAAGGAGAGTGAATGACCCATGGGCAATTATTTTCAACCCGAAATCGAAACCATGCCGCTCGAACAGCTGCGGGCTTTGCAGAGCGAACGTCTGCGCGCACAGGTAAGGCGCGTATACGACAACGTGCCGTATTACCGCGCGAAGATGGATGCGAAAGGCGTGACGCCGGACGACGTACAAAGCGTCGACGATTTGTATAAGCTTCCGTTTTTGAGCAAGGCGGACCTGCGCGAAGCGTATCCGTACGGACTGTTGGCGAAACCGCTTCGGGACTGCGTGCGCATTCACTCAACGTCCGGCACGACCGGAAAACGCGTGGTCGCTTTCTATACGCAGCACGACGTCGATCTGTGGGACGAATGCTGCGCGCGTGCGATCATGGCGGCCGGCGGCACGAACGAGGACGTCGTGCAGGTTTGTTACGGCTACGGCTTGTTTACCGGCGGTCTCGGGCTTCACGGCGGCGCGCATAAAGTCGGCGCGCTGACGCTTCCGATGTCCTCCGGCAACACGGAGAGACAGCTGCAGTTCATGGAAGATCTGCATTCCACCATCCTTTGCTGCACGCCCTCCTATGCGATGTATCTTGCGGAGAGCGCGATCGAATCGGGCGTACGTGATCGCATCCATCTGAAAGCGGGCATCTTCGGCGCCGAAGCGTGGACGGAGGAAATGCGCCGTGACATCGAGCAGAAGCTCGGCCTGCGCGCTTATGACATTTACGGCTTGACGGAGCTCAGCGGCCCGGGCGTCGCGTTCGAGTGCGAAGAGCAGAAGGGTATGCACATTTGCGAGGATCACTTCATCGCGGAGATCATCGATCCCGTGACGGAGGAAGTCCTGCCCGAGGGCTCCAAGGGCGAGCTGGTCTTCACCGCGATCGACAAGGAAGCGTTTCCGATGCTTCGCTACCGCACGCGCGACATCTGCGTGCTTAAGCGTGAGAAGTGTTCCTGCGGCCGTACGCATGTGCGTATGTGCAAGCCGATGGGACGTTCCGACGATATGCTCATCATCCGCGGCGTGAACGTGTTCCCGTCCCAGATCGAAACGGTGCTCATCAAGCAGGGGATGCCTGCAAATTACCAGATCATCGTGGATCGCGTCAACAATTCCGATACGCTCGACGTGGAAGTGGAGATGCCGCAGGAGCTGTTCTCCGATACGCTTTCCGCGATTTCCAAGAAAGAAAAAGAACTGGTGTCCGCGCTCAAAGCGATGCTCGGCATCATGGCGAAGGTCCATCTTGTCGCGCCGAAATCGATCACGCGCAGCGAAGGCAAGGCTGTGCGCGTGATCGACAAGCGCAAGCTGTATTAAGGAGGAACGAATATGCTGCTCAAACAGCTTTCTGTGTTTTTGGAAAACAAGCCCGGACAGTTGTCCGAATTTGTCAGTGTCCTTGCGCAGAACAACATCGACCTGCGCGCGCTCTCTATTGCCGAGGCGCAGGACTACGGCGTGCTGCGCATCATCGTGGATAAGCCCGAGCAGACGCAGGCGCTCCTGCGTGCACAGGATTGGATCTGCACCGTGACGGACGTGCTTGCCGTGACGGTCCCGGACGAGCCGGGGAGCCTGACCAAGCTGCTGCAAACACTGGCGGACAAGGGGATCAGCCTTGCGTATACCTATGCTTTTCTTTCCGGTACCGCGGGCAAGGCATGCATCGTCCTGCGTGTGGACGACAACGCATATGCCGAAAAGCTGCTCAAAGACGCCGGCGTCCTGTGCTGAGTTGAACAAGTAAAAAACGCAAATCAAAACCACCCGTCAAACGGGTGGTTTGTGAAGGCCCTATAAGGGCCTGTTACCTGCAACATCTTAAGATGTATGAATGAGTCCGCCAATCGCACATGTTTTTTCAGGCCGCCGCTAAAGCGGCCTGTTTTTAT
>JAFSYP010000108.1 GCA_017449935.1 Clostridia bacterium | reverse complement strand
GGAATGACGTGGACGGAGATCAGCTCGCCGACCTTGGACGCTGCCGCAGCGCCTGCGTCTGTCGCAGCCTTCACCGCGCCGACGTCGCCGCGCACCATGACCGTCACAAGACCGCCGCCGACGTGTACCTTACCGATCAGGTGCACATTTGCCGCCTTGACCATCGCATCGGCCGCTTCCACGGAACCGACGAGACCCTTTGTCTCGACCATGCCTAATGCCAATAATGTTTCTGCCATTTTGATTTCCTCCTGGTATTCAGAATTTCTATTCTTCAAAAGGGTTACCCCTTATGGAAGCATTGTTTCCGAGAGTAATGTTGTGACCAAACTGTTGTAGTTGTCGATCGGCGTGCGGAAATTCAAAAACTTTTCCTTGCTGTAAAACGCTTTCCCGCGCACCGCCTCATATAGATCGCCGCCGGCGTGGTCGATGTAGCAGGAATCGTTTTCGAGCTTCACGCCGTCGTGATCGGAGATATGCCTGTAAGCCGTCAGGACAGTCTGCCATGCGCCGTCCTCAAATTCGTCGATCAGCACCGCCTGATACGCATCCTTATAGATAAAACGCACCTTGCAGACACGCGAATTGTAGCGCGTCAGAATAGAAGTCTCATTCTCTTTGCTCGCGCCGAAGCTGCCGGTATCGATCGAAGCGATATACGGCTTCGCATCCTGTTCATCAATAAAAACGACTACGTTTCTGCTGTGCTCACCGTCTTTGCCGCTCACGTCATAGAGCAGGACGATCTCTTTGCTGCCGTCATCGTCGAAATCCTCGAAGATCGTTTTCTGCAGCATCGATATGTCGCAGCGGATCTCCTCCCCGTTCGCGTCTTTAACGCCGGAACGGATCACGGAAGACCGAAGCTCGTTCTGATAGAAATTACGCAAAACGTCGCTCACATCCGCATCGACATAAGGCTTGCTGGGTTCGGTCGTCTTCTTTGTCGTTTGAACGGCAGTAGAGGAGTCCAGAAGACCACAAGACGAGAGCAAGATAAGCATCGCAAACGCAAGCAAAGCGCAGAGAAGCCTCTTTCCGGTTTTCAACGGTATCTCTCCTTACATATGGTGTCCGAGTCGGGAGATCACTTCTTTCGCGATTCGTTCCACCTCGTTCGCGGAGAAGGACGGCGGAGAAGTCGGCGCGGGATTGGTCGTCGTCAGATTGGACGAGGACGTCGGCGCGGAATAAGACGGTCTCGGGACGCTGCCGCCGCGAAGCTGTTCCAGCTCCTTCTGTCCGTATGCCACACGGCGAATGTTCATCAGATGCATCGGCGTAATATTGTCGCCGGTCGCGCTGCCGCCGACCGCGCCGCAGCCGAGCGTCAAAGCGGGCGGAAGCCCCGTCGTTGCACCGACGCCGCCGAGCGCGCCGGGCGTATTGACAAGCAGACGGCAAACCGGCTTCTTGAGCGCAAACTCGCGCACGATATTGTCGTTCTGCGTATGCATCGTCATCGTATGTCCCGCGCCCTCCACATACAGGATCTGGATGGAGCGCTCGCACGCCTGCTCCCAGGAATCCTCGACATAGAACGCGAGGATGGGACAGAGCTTTTCGCGGGAATAGGGGTTTTTCTTGGAAACCTCGGTCTGGCGCGAGATCAGCACGCGCGTGCCGCCGGGAATGGAAATGCCTGCCATCTCCGCGATCTTCTGCGCCGTTTTGCCGACGATCGCGGGATTCATCGTGCCGTTAGCACGCAGGATAAACTTGGACAAACGCTCGGATTCATCGGGCGAAAGGAAATATCCGCCCTGCTTCTCCAGCTCGTCCACGACTTTTTTCTCGATACAGCGCTCGGTGACGATCGACTGCTCGGACGCGCAGATCGTGCCGTTGTCGAAGGTCTTGCTGTCAAAAATACGCTTGACTGCCTTCGGGATATCCGCTGTACGCTCGATAAAGGAGGGGCCGTTGCCGGGGCCGACGCCGATGGCCGGATTACCGGAGCTGTACGCGGCGCGAACCATCGCTTCGCCGCCCGTCGCCAGAATAAGACCGATGTCTCTGTGCTTGAGCAGCGCGTTGGTCGCCTCCATGGTCGTCAGACTGATATATCCGACCAGACCGTCCGGAGCGCCTGCGGAACGCGCGGCGTCCTGGATGATCTTGGCAGTCTCGATGATGCAGTTCTTCGCGCCGGGATGCGGGCTGATGATGATGCCGTTGCCGGCCTTGATGGAGATGATGGATTTATACAGCGTCGTCGAAGTCGGATTCGTCGAAGGGATCAGCGCCGCCACGACGCCGACCGGTACGCCGTATTCCAGAATACCATTCTTTCGATCCTCGCAAAGCAGCCCGATCGTCTTCATATCCTTGATGGATTCCCAGAGGATCACGCTGCCGAGCTGGTTTTTGAGAACCTTGTCTTCCCATTTTCCGAAGCCCGTTTCCTGATTGGCCATCTTCGCCAGCTCTTCGGCATGGCGCGCGCCCGCCTGCGCGATGGCAAAGCAGATCGCGTCGATTTTCTCCTGAGAGTATGTTGCCAGGACTGCCTGCGCACGCTTCGCCGCGGCGATCAGATCGCGGACTTCCTGGATGGATTGTAAATCTCTGTCAAGCGCCACTATACTCACTCCTTCTATCAGAATCCGAGAGGATTATCAGCAATTTCACATACCGTATTCGCAAACGCCTCGCACGCGGCTTTACATGCCGCCTGCTCGCCGACCAAAAGACCGCCGGCGAAGTTGGTCTCTGTGGGCGGGCCGTAGAAAACCTTCATCTCAACTTCGGCCGCCTTGACCGCGGCGTCGAGACCGAGCATAGCTTCCAGCGGCGGCGCGATCAAATACGCCATCGCGGTACCCTCCTGCACGTCCGCCTCCTTGGAGAGGAACGAACCGGTACGGGAGATACAATGCGCGAAGTAGCAGATCGAATCGTCGTCGTTGGCGCTGTAAAAGCAGCTGTCGTTTTCGATAAAGCTGATCATCGCCTGCAGACCGCTGCGCACCTCTTCCGGTTCGGGACCGGCAAGAATGCCGATAAACTCACCGGCGAGCTTGGTGGACGCATTGGACGAGCCGGCATACATGCTGCGCGCATACACCACGCGGACGACGGCTTTTTTCGTCGCTTCGTCAAGTGCGGCGTACGAAACATCGTCGCAGTCCGTCGTGATGACGCCGAGACTGCGTTCGCCCTCGCGCGTGCCGAGCGCCTTCAGAAGCATGGGATCGGCGTTCGGAATGATCTTGACACTGAGTACCTTGGTGCGGATCGGATCATGTTTCATCGTTGTTCACCCTTTATTATCCGTTTTGCAGCTCAACGCCGCTCTTTTTGGCTTTGAGTATTTTTTCAATCAGGTCTGCGATATACGCGCCGGCTTCGACCGCCGCGATACCGCCGGAATGAATATTGGACACGACCGTGCGCCGTGCTTCCGGCATGCCGACCGTCGCGTTATAAGCGATATAAGCGCTCATGCTCTCCGCGGTCGCAAGGCCGGGCCTTTCGCCGATCAGGACGCACACGACTTTGCAGCCGAGCGCTTCGCTGATCGCATCCTCCGCGCCGACGCGGCCGAACTTCACAAAGAAAGGCGTTCCGACGGAAATGCCCTTTGATTTCAGTCCGTCCATAATAGCGGGAAGGATGTTCTCCAGGTTCGCCTTGATCGCCGTCGAGGACAAACCGTCGCTGGCATAGATCTGCACGTCCGCGTTTTTGACGCATTTGCTCTGGATCTCGCGAATAGCCTCGTCGGAAAACCTGCGGCCGAGATCCGGGCGCGTTAAAAACTGATTCTTGTCCGTGCATAACGTCGTCACGGAAAACAAGCCCATTTTCTCCAGCAGAGCCGGATCGACGTCCATAAAAACGGCGTCCTTTGCAGCGGCATGATCGGCGCGAAGCGTCAGCAGCGTCTGCGTCTTGAGCCGACCGCCCGCTCGCCCGACGCCGATCCTCGCCGGTGTCTTGCTCTTCATGCGCAGCAGAGAATCCATATCTGCCGGATTCTCCAGCGTCGGCGTCGCCTTGCTTTCTTTGGACGTGATGTCGGTCGTAATATTGATGTCCGTACCGCCGGAGCCGGAATAAGCCGGCGCGGGAGACGCGGACGAAATGGACTCTTTTACGGCGCTCTCTACGGCGGACGCCGGAACGTTTCCGCCCATCTCCGAGATCACCTCGGCAATGATGCGGCTGAGAAGGTCGTTGTTATCCATTATCCCAACCCCCTCATCTGCGTAAAGATCGTCGGATCGCCGGCACGTTTCGTCAGCTTTCCGTTCTCCGTGATGCCCATTTTCTCCAGCCAGCAGTCAAATTCATAGATCGGCCGTTTTCCGAGGATCTCGCGAATCGCGCCGACGTCATGATACGCGTTGGTCTGGTAATTGAGCATAATGTCGTCGCTGGTCGGCACGCCGAGAATATAATTCGCACCGGCGGCGCCGAGCATCAAGGCCAGATTCTCGATGTCGTTCTGGTCGGCCAGCATATGATTCGTATAGCAGCAGTCGCAGCCCATCGGAATACCGGAGAGCTTGCCCATGAAATGATCCTCCAGACCGGCGCGGATGACCTGCTTGCTGTCATAGAGGTATTCGGGGCCGATGAAGCCGACGACCGTATTGACCATGAACGGCGCGAAGTTACGCGCATACGCATAACAGCGCGCTTCCATCGTGACCTGATCCGCGCCGTAATGCGCGTCGCTGGACAGTTCGCTGCCCTGCCCGGTCTCAAAATACATCACGTTGTTCCCGGCAGCCGTCCCCTGCTTTTTCAGAAGCTCCTTGGCCTCGAGCACCGTCTCCGTTCCGAAGCCGAACGCGCGGTTACCTTTTTCGCTGCCGGCGATGGATTGGAAGATCATGTCGCACGGAGCGCCGCGTTTTACGGCCTCGATCTGCGTGGTGATGTGTCCGAGCACGCATATCTGCGTCGGGATCTCAAATTTATTCTTTACCTCGTCCAGTCGTTTGAGCACTTCGGAAAGACTGGACACAGTGTCGTTCACGGGATTCAGACCGAGCAGCGCGTCGCCGCAGCCGTAGCTCAGTCCTTCAAACAATGAGGCGGTGATGCCGTCCACATTGTCAGTCGTATGATTCGGCTGCAAACGCGTCGAAAGCGTTCCGCGCAGACCGATCGTCGTATTACATCTGGCAGGGACCTGGACCTTTGCCGCGCCGTAAACAAGATCAAGATTCGTCATGAGCTTGGCGACGGCGGCGACCATTTCGGCGGTCAGTCCCTTGGAAACACGGCGGATATCCGCCTCCGTCGTCTCGCCGCTGAGGATCCACTCGCGCAGCTCGGCGACCGTCCAGCTTTGGATCGAGCCGTAGATATGCTCGTTCAGACCGTCCTGATTGATACGCGTCACGTCGTCTTCTTCATAAGGGACGATCGGGTTCTCGCGCAGCTCATGCAGCGTCATCTGCGACAGGACTTCCTTAGCCGCAACACGCTCGATGTCCGACTTCGCAGCGACGCCGGCAAGAATATCGCCGGACTTTTCTTCGTTTGCTTTTGCCAGCACTTCCTTGACGCTGTCAAACGTGAAAGTCTGTCCAGAAAGCAATGTCTTATACAAAACAAACTCCTCCTGCTCGTCAGAGTTAACCGAAAATCAAAGTTTTCACAACGACGGGGATCACCATGCCGTCCATCAGCGGCCTGCCCATGTCGATGTAATCGTTCTGCTGTACAATAATCGAGTCGACCGAGATCACCGGTCGCTTGTCCGCAAGCAGCGCACGGATCTGCCGTCCGAGCACTTTCGCCATGTCGTGCCGCAGCACGACCATGATCGGCTCAGCCGACGGAAGGATCGGATCGGCGCCGTCGACGATCGCCTTTGCCAGATTCTGTACGGCAATATACGACGGATCGGACCGACCGTCCATCGCGATCACAGCGTTGCGGCAATCGTTCTGCCGCAAAAACCACTGCAGCTTGTCCCGCAATACGGCGCCGTCGCCGGCAAAGCATGCGGACTGCTCCTTCTCGTCCAGACGCAGAACAGGGATATTCTTCAGAGGAAACAATCCGTCGGAATAATCAATGGTGCTTCCGGAAACGGACGTGGTATATGTACCGGCGCCGACGACGGTTGCACGAATGGTCTCCGCAGCGCCGATCATCCGGAACGCGGTGCAGATGCGGCTGCGGCGGATCGCCTGGCCGAGCAGCACGCCGATGTCGCCGAAGCGGAACGGGTCCTGCTGCGTGCCGTATACGAAATCGGCGACGCCGCCGGAAAAGCAGACTGCGCGCAGTTTGGGATGCAGAATGAACTCCGAACTGCCGGGCGTCTTCAATGCGGCAAGCAGCGCGGTCGGCTCCGACAACCCGAGAAACTGTTCCAACACGGCGGCGTATTCGTCGCAGATGCGCGACAGATCCTCCGTCCGCGCAGCGTTTCCCGCCCGAAGCTCAACGCCGACATACTCGGCGACCTTTTTAGCGCTTTCGCTGATATAGTCGATCTTACCGGAAGCGTCGACGGTGATCAATCGGCCGCCGACGTCCAGACAGCCCTTGCCCGTCACTTCGCCGTCATCGAATATCACCGCGTTGGTCGTGCCGCCGCCGATATCCAGATTGACGACCGCCACGCCGTTTTCCTCCGAATAAGCCGCGGCGCCGCTGCCCTTGCCGGCAACGACTGACTCAATGTCTGGTCCGGCGGTGGAAACGACGAACTCCCCGGCAAAATCGCTGAGATAGCGCAGGACTTCCTCGCTGTTCTCTTTGCGCGCAGATTCTCCGGTGATGATGACTGCGCCCGTGTCGGTCTGGCCGGGACGAAAGCCGGCTTTTTGAAACTCGTCCGCAACGATGGCGCGCACTGCCTCGCCGTCGATCAGCGTGCTGGTGCGCAGCGGCGTGCGGTGGATGCCGCCTTTGTAGATGATCTCCTTGCCGACGATGGATATTTTCGGTACCGTAAAGTATCCGGAAGTGTTCTCGACATTCAGACTGCTGAAGATAACCTGTGTGGTGGATGTGCCGATGTCGATCCCGACAGACAGAATACTCTTCAAGACGCACACCACCTATTAACCCAAATAATCGAAGGTATTATAACACACTCTTATGCAAGAAACAAGAGGGTTTTTATAAAAAATTTTCGGTACCGAAATAATACGGCAGCGTCCGGATGAACGCCGCCGTCTTTGATCATTGGGGAGAGAGCTTTTTTGTGAGTTTATCATACTTCAGGAACTGCGGATACCGCGGATCGGAACGCACGTTGTACTGCTTGTTCGCACAAACGAACCACATCAGGAAATCCGCGCCGTCTCCGCCGTACGGATAATCCAGGTGGCCCATATCGCGCACAAACCATGTGATCTCCGGGAACATGCAGGTCGACGCGTCGATCCTGCCGTCGGGCGATAAATGATCGTGTCCGCAATCCACCTTTTGAACATACCCCTTCGGCAAGGTCTGCCCGTTCGACGCGCACACGGCGCCTCCGCTGGACAGAGAAGTGTCGATCAAATAATCGTTGCAGTTCATCCGCGCCGTCGATACGGGGATGCCGTACTTGCCGTAGTTGACCAGAATAAACAGATTGCATCCTTCGTTCATGGCCTTCTTCAGGATCTTCTTCGCTTTCTTCTGAACAGAATAATGATACCTGTCGATCTTGCGGATCAGCTCCTCGTTTTTCTCTTTATCCAGAACGTACGACTTCGCCGTTTCATAATCCTTGTCCGGCACGAAAACCCAGAAGCCGGGCATTTTTCCGAAGACGGGATACATGACTTCCTCCGCGATGCGTTTGCCGTTATGCGCCGACATTTTGATCAAGAAATCGCCGAGGCGCTCCGTCAGACAGGAACGCTTGAGATATTTCGTCAGCGTGTTTTTGATCCACGGAGCCATGGAGCCGAACTGAAAACTATAATCTATGATCGTGTCTGTATCCGTATCATAATCCTGACAGAACATCCTGCCGACCACGGAGATGCCCTGAAACGCCGTGTTGTCCATGATCAGCGTTTTCAGATCGGACGCGCCGTATTTGGAAAGATAGGCGAGCGTGATCGCGCCGCCCATGCTGCAGGCCGCCAGAACGATCTTGTCCTTGCCCGTCTGCTTTTTGACGTTCCGAATGAACTTGTTCAACGCGTCGGCATGATCCATCGGATCCAATCGCCAATCGTAGCTGAAAAAGAAGACATTGCCTTCGCCCAGCTTATCGACAGCCGCGTGAACAAACCCGTGTTCATCGCGTTCGTCCTGCGTAAAGAAATCCATGTAATGATCCGCGGATTCCGGAAACGTCCGGACGCCGACGTCCAGAACAGAATTCCCGTTTTCATCGCACAGAGACTGTTCAAATATGGCGGCAAGATGCGGATTCGCTTCGTCTGCCAGTCTGTCCCAGTCGTTTGTAACGGAAAAGCGCATCAGCGGCAGCAGCAGGGCGGAAACGTGTTTGGCAATACGCTTGCTGCTCGGCGCGAATACCTGCTCGGCTTCGGGGGTATCGGCATGAAGATACAGCGGTACCGTCGCAAATCCGCTGACAACGACAAGCGGGACCGTCTCCCCTTTCCCCTTTGCAGAGGCCGAGAAAGTGAGCGGGATACAGCTCATAAGCAGAACCGTCGCCAAAACGAACGAAAGAATCTTTTTCGCCATACAACAACCTCCTCAGATTTTTTCGAGCTTCGCGAACCTCGACATGATCTTCTTTTTGGTCCCGGTCTTTTCAAACGCGATCTCAAGCAGCAGATCGTTTCCCATCGGCTGAACAGACAGAACAACGCCCTGTCCGAACACTTTATGGCGAACACCGTCGCCGACGGCAAAGGACTCCGAAGAAGTAAAGCTGTTTGACTTTACGCCGGAAGCGCCGGTCGATTTTGTAAAGGGTTTTACCTTTGCGCCGGAAAAGCCGCGATCGACAGATTTTGGCTGTAAAGGCATTTGACTTTCCACATCAAACGAACCGACACGCCTGCGGAACGGTGAACCGGTCTGCTCCAGCAGCTCGTTCGGAATCTCGCGGACAAAGCAGGACGGCGGATTATAGGTCGTACTGCCGAATACCATACGGCTTCGCGCATTTGTCAGAACAAGCCGCTGCTTTGCGCGCGTGATCGCCACGTACGCCAGACGCCGTTCTTCCTCCATTTCATCTTCGCTGTATAAAGATTGTTGGCCCGGGAAGACGCCGTCCTCCATGCCGACCAAAAAGACATTGGTAAACTCCAAGCCCTTTGCGGAATGGATCGTCATCAGTACCACGGCGTCCGTTTCGGCGTTGAACGCGTCGATATCCGTCATCAAAGCGACTTCTTCCAAAAAGCCGCCAAGCGTCGGCTCTTCGGATTCCTCGGTGTAGCGCGCAAGGTTTGCAGACAATTCGCCGAGGTTCTGAAGACGATCGGTCAGTTTCTCCGGTTCGTTTTCCAAAGACTGTAAATACCCGCTGTCCTCAAGTACGACATTCAAAAGCTCCGTCAGCTTCAGCGCCTGTGCTTCATGTCGATACGCGTCCATCCTCTCCGTAAAGTCCTTTAACCTTACGGCGGAGCGGGACAAGCTCGGAAAGTCCTCCGCGGTCTGCATGACTTCAAACATACTGATACCCAAGCCCGCGGCGATCTCCGCCACACGGTTGAGCGTCGTATCCCCGATCCCGCGCTTCGGTTCGTTGATGATCCGGCGCAACCGGACATTATCGGCGGGATTGGCGATCACGGTCAGATACGCCAGCGCGTCGCGGATCTCCTTGCGTTCATAGAAACGGTGTCCGCCGACGATGCGGTACGGAATACCGGAACGTACAAGCGCCGATTCGATCGAGTTGGACATCGCGTTCATGCGGTACAGCACGGCGTTATCCTTCCAGCTGCCGCCCTGTTGTTTATACGTCATCATCCGACCGGCGACGTATCGCGCTTCCGCGGATTCGTCGTCCGCCGTGTGCAGAATGATCTTTTCTCCCTGACCGTTCGCCGTCCACAGGCTTTTGCCCTTGCGGTTTTCATTGTGCGCGATCACCGCATTGGCCGCGTCAAGGATCGTCTGTGTCGAGCGGTAATTCTGTTCCAGACGGATCGTCCGCGCATTTGTATATTGATCCTCAAAATTCAATATGTTTTCGATGGTCGCGCCGCGGAATTTATAAATGCTCTGGTCATCGTCGCCGACGACGCAGATGTTATGGTGCGCAGCGGCCAAAACGGACGTCAGACGGTACTGCGCATAGTTCGTATCCTGGTACTCGTCGACCATGATATACCGGAAACGCCGCTGATAATAGGAACGGACTTCTTCGTTTTCCTCCAGCAGCTTGACCGTATTGCCGATGATGTCGTCGAAATCCATGGCGTCCGCCGTCTTCAGGAGATCCTGATAGCATTGATACGCGTCCGCAATACGTCTGCGACGGACATCACTTCCGACTTCTTGTGCATATTCCTGCGGCGTTATCAGCGCATTTTTCGCATTACTGATCTCTCGCAGAATGGATTTGGCGGACAAAAATTTTTCGTCGATCTCCAGGATGCGTTGACACTCTTTCATCACGCGCTTGCTGTCGTCCATATCGTAGATCGTGAAATGCGACGTATATCCCAACAGATCGCCGTACCGGCGCAGGATGCGCGCACAGGCGCTGTGGAAGGTACACGCCCAGATCTCCCCGATGCCGCCCACCGAATCGTCGATCTTCGCAAGGATCCTGTCTTTCAGTTCATTGGCCGCCTTGTTGGTAAAGGTGATGGCCAGAATCTCCCATGGACGCGCAGGGCGTACCGCCAGAAGATCGCGAAGCTCCGGCGCAAACGGCTCGCCGCGCAGATATGCGTGCATAAGATCAATATCATGCTGCGAGGGCTCGTACAAAACTTCCCGCGAGGACGACGCGCAGCCGTATTGCAGGATATTGGCGATTCGGTTGACCAACACGGTCGTCTTTCCGCTCCCGGCTCCTGCAAGCACCAAAAGCGGTCCTTCCGTAGAAAGAACCGCTTCCAACTGCTTATCGTTCATTTTGCCGAAGTCTTTTTCTATGATCCGCCGGCGCAGAGCCAGAAACTCATTCAACATCGTATACGCCATCAGATCGAGATCTCATAGGAAATGTCAAACAGTTCTCTGTCGAGCGTCTTGGTCATACTAAGCGCTTCGTAAATGTCCATATCAAAGATCTGTTCATTTTTCATCCCGACGACACGGTTGCCGATCCCCTTTTGCAGGAGCTTGACGGCGCGGTTGCCCATCTGGCTGGCGACGACTCTGTCCTTGCAGGTCGGCGCGCCGCCGCGCTGCACATGACCGAGGATCACAGCTCTCGATTCGACCTTGGTTTCCTTCTCGATCCTGCGCGCCAATTCCTCCACGCCGCCGATGCCCTCAGCCACGACGATGATGAAATGCTGCTTGCCCGTCTTCTGCGTACGGCGCATACGATCGATCACGTCGCGCTCGATGTCGTAATCAAACTCGGGAACGAGGATCGTCGTCGCGCCGACTGCGATACCGGCGTTGAGCGCCAAAAAGCCCGCTCTGCGTCCCATGACCTCGATCACGCTGCAGCGGTCGTGCGATTCGGTCGTATCGCGCACACGGTCCACCATATCCATGATGGTGTTCAGGCACGTATCGTAACCGATGGTATAGTCCGTGCAGGCGATGTCGTTGTCGATCGTGCCGGGCACGCCGATACAGGGTATTCCGCGCAGCGAAAGATCACGCGCGCCGCGGAACGAACCGTCGCCGCCGATCACCACGATGCCGTCGATGTTGTTATCGCGACAGGTCTTGATCGCCTTTTGCAGGCCCGGCTCCTCTTTGAACTCGAGACAGCGCGCAGAATACAGGATCGTGCCGCCTCTGTGAATAATATCGGAAACAGAGCGAATGTTCATCTGATACAAATCGCCGCTGATCAGTCCGGAATACCCTCTGCGAATACCGACGACCTCCATGTCGTTCTCGCACGCCGTACGGACAACAGCGCGCACTGCAGCATTCATACCGGGCGCGTCGCCGCCGCTGGTCAATACACCGATTCTTTTCATTCGTGGATTCCTCCTTGATACGCTGAATTAGCATAATTCTACACCTATTGACCGACAATGTCAAACAAAAAAACCAAATTATTGAGATAATTTTATAATCATTCAATATAAACGACGTTTTCTGCGCCGAGAATCCGGCGAAGTTCGGAAAGAAGGGGTTCATTTACGTCCACGGATTCCTCGTTCGGGCGCGGATCATACCGGCCTTCGTCGGGATAATAATAATACAGGCGCGTATTCCCCTCAAAGATCCGCAGAAACTTTTCCGCCTTTTCACGCTGCGGACAGTTCTCCTTCGGCAGCCGCAGGAACAGTCCGCGGCGTTTACGGCTTTTCTCCGTCTTCGGCGCGTCGGAACCGGCGCCGGGCACGAACGGTTCGATACGGTCGCAGACGATCTTCGTATCTTCGTCCTCGCGCACGCTCAGCTTGCCGAATACGTGGACGATCTTTCCCTCGGCCAGAAACGATCCGGCAGAAGTCAAAAGCTGCGGAAACACAAGCGCTTCGATCGAACCGCTTCTGTCTTCCAGCGTCAGGAATGCCATCGTCGAATTGCTCTTTGTGATTTTTCGTTTGACGGACGAAATGATCGCGAGCAGCTGCACGCTTTGTCCGTCGCGGAACGTACTGTCCTCCGCCGTCAGCTGCAGAACAGGCTGCACGCCGAGACGATCTGCCTGCTGTTGATATTTTGCCATCGGATGGCCGGAAATATAAAGTCCGGTCACCTCTTTTTCCATGGCAAGCAATTCTTCCGCCGAAAGCTCGGCGGCTTCGGGCGGCTTCGGCTCCGCTTCCTGCACGCCGACGATATCGAAAAAGCCGAGCTGTCCCTCCACGCTGCTGCGACGTCCGTCTTCCAATGACGACAAGACGTCCGGAAGCATCAGCATCATTTGCCTGCGGTTGACGTCCAGACCGTCAAGCGCACCGCATTTGATCAGGCTCTCGACGGCACGACGGTTGAAATCCTTTCCGTAAAGACGTTTGCAGAAGCTGTAAAATGTTTTGAACACGCCGCCGCGTTCGCGCTCCTGTACGATCCGGTCGATAAAGCCTTTGCCGATATTTTTGACTGCCAGCAAGCCGAAGCGAATTCCGGAGCCGCTGACCGTGAAACGCGCAAAGCTGTCGTTGATGCTCGGCGGCAGCACTTCGATCCCGATGCGCTGACATTCAGCGATATAGCTCATGATCTTATCCGTTCTGTCCAGAACGCTGCTGAGGATCGCCGCCATAAACTCGCGCGGATGCTTGTTTTTCAGCCACGCGGTCTGGTACGCGATATATGCATAGGCGGCCGCGTGGGATTTATTGAACGCATAGGAGGCAAAGGACGACATTTCGTCAAAGATGCTGTTGGCTGTCGCCTCATCCACTTGTCGCCGAACAGCGCCCTCGACCTCGACAGAACCGTCGTCACGCAGCAGGCCGTGAACAAACACTTCGCGTTCGCGCTCCATGACGTCATGCTTTTTCTTGCTCATCGCGCGACGGACGATGTCCGCGCGGCCGAACGAATAACCGGCGAGCTTTTGGAATATCTGCATGACCTGTTCCTGATAGACCATACAGCCGTACGTCACGTTCAGGATGCTTTCGAGCATCGGCGTTTTGTAAGTCACCAGTTCCGGGTGATGACGGTTTTCAATGTATCGCGGAATAGAATCCATCGGGCCGGGACGATAGAGCGAGATCACGGCGATCAAGTCTTCCAGACTCTCCGGCTCCAGTCCCATGAGCGTGGCCCGCATCCCGGCGGACTCAAACTGAAACACGCCCTCGGTAAACCCTTTGGAAAGCATATCATAGACGTCTTGGTCGTGGAAGTCTATTTTTTCCAGATCGAATTCCGGCTCGAGAACACGGATCATACGCACGGCGTCATGAATGACGGTCAGATTCCGAAGCCCCAGGAAGTCCATCTTCAGAAGGCCCAGCTCCTCGAGCGTCGTCATGGTGAACTGCGTGACGATCACGTCGTCGTTCATCGCCAGAGGAACGTAGGTCGAGACGGGATCGCGGGAGATCACCACGCCCGCCGCATGCGTCGACGTATTGCGCGGCATCCCCTCGATGCTCTGTGCCGTGTCGATCAGATCATGGACCTGCGGGTTCGTTTCATAAAGATCGCGCAGCTCTTTCGATTTTTCGAGCGCTTTGCCGATCGTCATTTTCAGCTCGTTCGGCACCAGTTTGGCGACCTGATCGACGGCGCCGTACGACAGTCCCATCACACGACCGACGTCGCGGATCGCCGCGCGCGCCGCCAGCGTACCGAACGTCACGATCTGCGCGACATGGTCGCTGCCGTATTTCTGATTGACGTAATCGATCACTTCACCGCGTCGTTCGATGCAGAAATCCACGTCGAAATCCGGCATACTGACGCGTTCGGGATTCAGAAAGCGTTCAAACAGGAGATTGTATTTCATCGGGTCTATGCCGGTGATCCCGATGCAGTAGGCCGCAAGACTGCCGGCGCCCGAACCTCTGCCGGGGCCGACGGGGATACCCTTGCTTTTGGCGTATCGGATGAAATCATGGACGATCAGATAATAGTCCACGTAACCCATTTTCCGGATGACGTTGAGTTCATAATCCAGCCGTTCGATGACGCGCTGCGCCGGATTCGGCCCGTAACGCTCGAACAGACCGAGATAGCACTGCTCGCTGAACCATTCAAAATGATCCCGACCGTCCGGGACATCGAAATGCGGTAGCTTTGTTTTACCGAATTCAAAGGTCACGTCGCAGCGCGAGGCGATCTTTGCGGTATTTTCGATCGCTTCCGGACAATCCGGAAACAACTGCGCCATCTCCGCCTCGCTTTTGACGTACATCTCCTGTGTTTCAAAATCGAGGCCGGTTTTTTCGCCGAGCTGATGGTTGGTCTGAATGCAAATGAGGACCTGCTGTATGCGTGCGTCCTCTTTGCAGACATAGTGCGCGTCGTTCGTCGCGACAAGCGGTATGCCCGTTTCGCGGGACAGGCGAACAAGCATGGGATTGATCTCCATCTGCTCGCGGATCCCGTGATTCTGTATCTCCAAATAATAATTGTTTTCCCCGAAAATATCCCGATACCGCAGCGCGATCTCTTTCGCGTGGTCATAATCGCCTTGCGCGAGTGCGCGCGATACCTCGCCGAACATACATCCGGACAGGGCGATCAACCCTTCATGATGATTGCGCAGCAATTCCAGATCGATCCGTGGTTTCGTATAAAAACCGGTCGTCCAGCTTTCGGATACCATCGCGATCAGGTTCTGATAGCCGGTATTGTTTTCACACAGAAGGATCAGGTGATACCGCTCACTGTCGACGCCGTGCGTTTTATCCAGTCTCGAACGCGGCGCGACGTAGCATTCGCAGCCGATGATCGGTCGGATACCGCGTTCCTTTGCTGCCTTATAAAAATCGATCACACCGTACATCACGCCGTGATCCGTGATCGCCATGGCCGTTTGACCGAGCTCCTTCGCGCGGTCCAATACCCGACCGATACGGCAGGCGCCGTCCAGCAGGCTGTATTCCGTATGCAGATGCAGGTGAACGAATGCCATCGTCCCGCCTCCTGTCAGATCTCTTCGGCGATCTGTACCAGCCGTTTGAGCCGATGATTGATCCCGCTGCGGGATAACCGTCCCTCAAACAGCTCTTCCAATTCAAACAACGACGCTTCCGGATGCTCCATGCGCATACACGCGATCTCCTTCAGCCCCTTTGGCAGCGTATCCAGTCCGCGTGCCTTGTCAATCTTTCGGATCGCCTCCAGCTGCAGGCTGCCCGCCTGCACGGAACGGTCAATATTGGCCGTTTCAAAATTGACGCGGCGGTTTACATGGTTGCGCATATCCTTGTCGATCTTGACGCCGATGAGCTTGAGCGTCGATTTCGTCGCGCCCATCCGCGTCAGAAGATCCTCAATATTCTCGCTGTCCTTGAAGTAGATCACATGGCAGCTCTTGCGCAAAATATGCTTCGGCGAAAAGCCGAGCTCCTGCAAAAGCGCAAACAGATCGTTGGACAGCTTCAGAAACGGAACGACAAATTCCAGATGATAATTCTTTTCCGGCGAGCTGACTGTGCCGCACGACAAAAATGCGCCGCGGATAAACGATGCGAAGCAGCACTCGTCCGCGAGATTCGCACGGTTGATGCGAAGCGAAAGCTCTCCGGCGCTGTGGCCGAAGGCTTCCAGTATCTCCCGACGCTCCATGACGCTCTTGACGGAAACGATCGCCATTTTCCCCGAACGGTCGGTATACTCCGGCTTCGTGCCTGTGATTTCTGAAATACAGGACGCATACAGACCCAAGACGGTCCGATTTTCCGCAGCGAAAGAAACGGAAGCGTTTGAGAAGCTCCGCCCGAACAGCAGAAGGCCATAGGCCAAAGCGTGCCTGCAGCACTCGGAAAGGATCGGGAGATTCACCAATTCATTTTTGACTTCTGTTGAAAACGACATCTTTGCGTACCTTATCTACTGATATCCCGATGATTGATGGAAGACAACAGACCGTTCTGCAGCATATGCTTGTGCAGCATCTCCGCAAAAACGACGGAACGATGCTTGCCGCCGGAACAGCCGACCGCGATCACAAGCTGCGTTTTCCCTTCCTTTTCATACAGCGGGATAAGGAAATCCAGCATATCGTACAGCTTGGCAAGAAGCAACTGCGTCGCGTCCCACTTGAGAACATAATCCTGCACGTTCTCCTCCAGGCCGGTATGTTCTTTGAGTTCGTCGACGTAAAACGGATTGGGCAGACAGCGCACGTCAAAGACCAGATCGGCGTCCGTCGGCATCCCGTGCTTGAACCCGAACGACATACAATGAATGTGCATTTTCTGCGAAGGGTTGTCCAGAAAAAGCGTCGCGATACGTTCGTGACAGTCTTTCGGCGACAGATGCGACGTATCGACCACATAATCCGCCCTTTGCAGCGCCGGACGCAGACGTTCGCGCTCCAGCGTGATCGCGTCGTTCAGCAGACCGTTGCAAAGATCCGCCAGAGGATGCTTGCGGCGCGTGAGCTTATAACGGCTTTGCAGCGATTCATCGTCTGCCGTCACGAACAAAACCTTAAAGGCGATCCCGGCGCTCTGCATATCGTCCATACAGGCAGAGAACGTCTGGGGAGAAAGACCGGCGCGAATATCCGTCACCACGGCGATGCGGTCGCGCGGTTCCTTGGAGTTGAGGATCAGCTGCACAAAGGTGCTTATGAGCTTCGGCGGCATGTTGTCCACACAAAAAAAGCCGATGTCCTCCAGCGCGTCGATCACTTTCGATTTACCGGCGCCGGACAAACCGGTGACCAGGATCAGCTCCATAATTTTCCTCCTCTTTTGTTACGGAATACGGCGGATCTCCGGCTCCAGGACGACGCCGGTCTCCTTCTCTACCGTTTCACGGATGATCTCGATCAAGCGCAGCACATCCGACGAAGACGCTCCGCCGCGGTTGACGATAAATCCCGCGTGTTTTTCACTGACCTGCGCGCCGCCGACCGAAAAGCCCTTCAGCCCGCATTGTTCAATCAGAGCGCCGGCAAAATACCCTTGCGGACGCTTGAAAACGGACCCGGCCGACGGATAATTCAGCGGCTGCTTATCCTTTCGCCTCTGAAGGATCTCGTCCATTCGGACGCGGATCTGGTCCGGGTCCCCTTTATCCAGTTGAAAAATACCGGATAAAACGATCTCGCCGTTCGTTTGAAACACGCTTGTGCGGTACCCCAGTTCCAAATCGTCACGCGTATGCACATGCTGTCTGCCGAGCCTGTCGGCGCTGGTGACGCAGGACAGAACGTCCCGGATCTCTCCGCCGTACGCGCCGGCGTTCATATAGACCGCGCCGCCGACCGAACCCGGTATACCGTACGCAAATTCCAGACCGGCAAGACCGTGACTCTGCGCAAACAGACACAGTTTTGAGAGCGGCAGACCGGCTTCGCACAATATCTCGTTCTCCGAAAGCAGTTCGCAGTTCTGCATACGCTCGGTGCAGATCGTCACGCCGGATAACCCGCGGTCGTCGATCAGCAGATTGCTGCCCTTGCCGAGAACGAACGGAACGGTCTGTGTTTCCGCGCAGAAAGACATGATCTGCCGCAGCATCTGTGCCGACTGCGGAAAAAGGATCAGCTCCGCCGGTCCGCCGATACGAAAGCTCGTATAGGCAGACAGCGGTTCGCCCTCTTTAAAAGCACAATGGATAGATGCAGCAAAATCACGAAACCGTTCTGTTACGGACATCGGGAGTCCTCCTTATGCATTCAGGAATGCCGCGCCGAAAATACCCGCGTCGTTTCCGAGCTCCGCGGCGACGATCTGCGTCTGCTTTTTGGCGTGGATCGAATACCGTTCGCGCGCGACCATGCGGCGCAGCGGTTCGAGCAGCGTCTCACCCTCGTGGCTGATGCCGCCGCCGATACAGATCATATCAGGCTGAAAAATATTCACCACGTTGGTGATGCCCTGCGCAAGATAGTATATGTATTTGTCCACGACTTTTTTCGCCGCGTGATCGCCTTTGCGCAGGGCGTCGAAAGCCGTACGGCCGTCGACGTTATAAACAGATTCATTTGCGATCTGCCACATGATGCTGTCGGGAGAGATACGCATGACGTCCTTAGTCTGCGCGATCAGCGCCGTGGCGGAGGAATAGGATTCCCAGCAGCCGCGGCGGCCGCACGTACAGCGCTCGCCGTCAAGACAAATGACGGTGTGGCCCATCTCACCGGCCGCAAAGTTGATGCCGGTCACGAGTTTGCCGTCGATCACGATGCCGCTGCCGACGCCGGTACCGAGCGTGATGGCGATAAAATTCTTGACGCCGTGTCCCGCGCCGGCGATCGCTTCGCCGAGCGCGGCGCAGTTCGCATCATTATCCAGATAAATCGGAACGTCGCCGAGATACTCCTTCATCAAATCACGCGCAGGGACGTTGAAAAAGCTGAAATTGTTGGCATACTCGATCACGCCGGTCTCTTTGTTGATGGTGCCGGGCGCGCCGATCCCGACGGACGCGACGTCCCGGATCGAGATCCCGGCGTCCTCGAGCGCCAGATTGCACGCCTTCGCCACATCGGCAAAGATTTCCTCCGCCGGACGCGGCAGATTCGTTTTAATATTGCTCTTGCCGACCATCGCATTGTTTTCGTCGACAACGCCGACGGCTATATTCGTACCGCCGAGATCCACGCCTATCCTGTACATATTCTTGTCCTCCGTTTCAATATATTGCATCATTCGCTCCAGAGTTCCAGTTCTCTGGTTTCCGGAACAAATTCTTCGTCTGTCATGCCGAGCTTCTGCATAAGTTCCAGCGCCGCGTTCTCGCCCATCTTGCGCTGGCGGTTGTTCATCGCCGCGGCTTCAATGATGATCGAAAGGTTGCGCCCGGGCTGGACCGGAACCACGCAGACCGGAACGCGAATGCCGAGGATTTCCGCATAATCGTCGTCCAGTCCGAGCTGTTCATACACTTTATCGCGATTCCACGGTTCGAGCTGTACGATCAGATCGATCCTTTCCGTCAGCTTCACGGCGCCCACACCGAACAGACGGCACGCGTTCAGGATACCGACGCCGCGCAGCGATATGAAATGCCGGATGTTTTCCGGTGCGGAAGCCAGCAGCGTCGTGGCGGAGACCTTGCGGATCTCCACGGCGTCGTCAGCGATCAGACGGTGTCCGCGCTTGACGAGTTCGATCGCCGTCTCGCTTTTGCCGACACCGCTGTTGCCGAGGATCAGAACGCCCTCGCCGTAAACCTCGACCATAACGCCGTGCCGCGTGACACGTTCGGCCAATATCCTGCTCAGGTAAGAAATGGTCTGCGACATACAGCTCGACGTGGAGATCGCAGAGCGGACGATCGGAACGCCGTACCGATCGGCCAGAGTCAACATACCGTCGAGGCTCGGCAGACTGCGCGTAAGCACGACCAGCGAAGGCTTCTTCTGGAACAAAAGCTCCATCGCACGCAGCCGTTCGTCCTGCGGCAGGCTCTTGAGGTACTCCGTCTCATTCAAGCCAAGGAACTGCACGCGGCGGCTTTCAAAATAATCGTCATACCCGATGAAGACCAGACCGGGACGGCTGACCTCCTTGGAATAGATCTCGATTTTGTTCGCTTCTTTCGGAAGATAGACGACCTCGAACGGGATGTCCTCGATCATTTTTTCCAAAGAAACGTGATATTCATTCTGCATAATCGGTCACCTCAAATAGAATGCGCATGCACACGGATCACCTTTGCCGGGACGCCGACGGCCGTCACATGCGGCGGGATATCGCGGATCACTGCGGCGCCTGCGCCGATCACAGCGCCTTCGCCGACAGAAACGCCCTGGATCACGCTGCTGCCGACGCCGATCTCGCACGCCTGCCCCAACGTCACATTACCGGAAATGTGCGAGCCGGGATAGAGCGTCGAGAAAGGCTCGAGAACCGCGTCGTGACCGATGTTGCATCCGTTGCTGACAAGCGAAAAATCGCCGATCGTTATGTCGACCGTGACAGTCGTACAGAACCCGACGATACATCCCATGCCGATCCGAACGCGATCCGAGATCACGGCGCCGGGTGCGATCAAAGACGGAAAGGAAAGATGTGCGTTTGCGCAAAGCAGTTCATACAGACGTCGGCGCACCGTCGGATTGCCGACAGCCAGCGCAACACAGGTATCCGCATCCCGCTCTGAAAGCTCTTTCGATCCGCAGAGAACGGGATAGTCGTCGATCATCTCGCCGACATGTCCGTCGTCCGCAAATCCGAGAAGCCGGTACTGCATTTGCTGCGCATTGATCTGCCGCAGTTGAAACATCGTTTCACGGCCGAGACCGCCTGCGCCGAATACGATCATATCTTTCAAAAAAACACCCCATTTTCTATCTGTTTATTATAGCACATCCTTTTGTGAAAAATCAAGATTTACAGTCGAATTCCGCACAATCTTCGTACCTCTTTCCTGCGGATTTTCGACCGGATCTGCGTTTATCCGCGCACACGGGAAAATACATAAATAATTTTCACAATTTCTATTGACATGTGAATTATTTTCTCTTAATATATATCCGATACATATACGGAGGTGTTTATGATGATCGCAGAAATGGGCAAGCTCAAGCT
The DNA here is from genome assembly GCA_017449935.1 of Clostridia bacterium. Taxonomy (GTDB): domain Bacteria; phylum Bacillota; class Clostridia; order Oscillospirales; family Acutalibacteraceae; genus UBA1425. Next base: position 53,190 of record JAFSYP010000108.1, on the reverse strand, counting down.
CGTGATGAACAGCGGACAATACACGAACGAAAACGGCGAGACATACACCGGTTACGGGTTTACGGCTTATCGAACAAATCCGCTGACAGAAGTATTTACGATCGACGATCTGTCCGTCGATCCGGAGGAGATACGCGAACTGATTCGGTTGATCACGGACAACAACGTATCGCTCGAACATTTTCAGGATCTTATCGAAGATTTTTGCGTCTGATAAATTGACACCGAACGCAAAATCCTGTATACTGTTGCTTGAGGTGATTCAATTGACAGACAGCAATCTATTGTATTATACACGCCCGTCACGCCGCTGGACAGACGCGCTGCCGCTGGGCAACGGATCGCTGGGCGCCATGGTTTACGGCACAACGAACGAGGAGATCCTTTCGCTGAACCTCGATACGCTTTGGTCGGGAAGACCGCATTATGAAGACAACCTTAATGCCGCAAGAGCGTTTGAAGACGTACGACGTCGGATCTTTGAGCCGGGACAGATCCCATCTGTGACAGACACAGTCATCCGCAATATGGAAGGCTACGACACGGAGAGCTATCTGCCGCTCGGCGATCTTTGCCTGAGCGCGCCGGTCGCCCCGCCCACCGTGTCCGATTACAGCCGTAAGCTCGATCTCTCGACGGCAGTGCAGACCATAAAGTACATACGGGACGGCGCGCCGTATTCAGAGGAATGGTTCGTATCCTATCCGCAAAATGTTCTTGTCGGCCGCATCCGCTGCGGCGAGGGACTCGACCTGCAGATCTCTCTGCGCTGTGCGCTGCGTCACAGTACGTATACGCAGGACGACACGCTGATCGCGGACGGCCAGTGCCCCGGCGAAATGCGCGACCAGCGCAGCTATTTTGCGCCGCAAAGCGATAAACCGGAGGAACAGGGCATGTTTTTCCGCACGGCTGTCCGCGTGACGGCCGTTGACGGCAGCGTCTATTATGAAGGCGGCAACATCACGCTGCGGGACGTCACGGACTTTGTCGTCGTTCTGGCGGCCGAGGATTCGTTTAACGGCTTTGACAAGCATCCGGTTCTGGAAGGCAAAGCGTACAAGCAGCCTGTGCTGGATCGGTTGGACGCAGCCTGCCAAAAGCCTTACGAAACGCTCAAGGCGGATCACATCGCCGCGCATCGCGCGCTGTACGACCGCGTCGAGCTGAACATCGACGGCAACGGCCGGGAGGACGTCCCGACAAACGAACGCCTCAACGATTTCGGCAACGGCGTATCGGACGGCGGTCTGTATGTATTGCTGTTCAACTACGGACGGTATCTGGCGATCAGCGCTTCGCGTCCCGGATCGCAGGCCATGAATCTGCAAGGTATCTGGAACCACCGTCTGCACGCGCCCTGGGCGGCAAACTATACGGTCAATATCAACACCGAAATGAATTATTGGCCGATGCTCCCCTGCAGCCTCACCGAGCTGACGCAGCCGCTGATGGATATGCTGCGTGACCTTTCCTCTGCGGGGCAGCGCATCGCGCGGCAGTATTATAACGCCGAAGGCTTCGTCTGCCACCACAACAGCGACATCTGGCGTATGTGCGTACCGACGACCGGCAATCCGTCGTGGTTTTTCTGGTACAACGGCGCCGGATGGCTCAGTCGTCATGCGTTCGAGCAGTATGAATACACGCTGGATACGGATTTCCTGCGCGAAACCGTTTTTCCGATCCTCAAAGGCTGCGCACAGTTTTATCTGTCGATCCTGACCGAAGATCCGAACGGCGATCTGGTTTGTTCGCCTTCGACTTCTCCGGAAAATGAATTCGTAATAAACGGCGAAGAGTATTCCATCTCTCAGACGACGACCATGACGATGGCCATTTGCCGCGAGGTTTTGGAAAACACATACAAAAGCTGCGAACTGCTCGGCGTCGAAAAAGATCTTGCCGAAAAGATCCGCGCCGTACTCCCCCGTCTGCGCCCCTTCAAAATCGGGCAAGACGGACGCCTGCTCGAATGGTACGACGAACAGATCGAGGAGGACGAAAACCATCGCCATGTTTCCCATCTGTATGCGCTGCATCCTGCAAATCTGATCTCTGTGCGCGAAACGCCGGAGCTTGCCGAGGCGTGCCGCAAAACGCTGGAAAGACGCGGCGACGACGGGACCGGCTGGAGTCTCGGCTGGAAGATCAATTTCTGGGCAAGGCTGCGGGACGGCGACCGAGCGCTTCATCTTCTGGATACGCAACTGCGTTACGTGGACGACGAAAACGTACATTATGACCGCGGCGGCGGGACATACGCCAACCTGTTCGACGCGCACCCGCCCTTCCAGATCGACGGAAACTTCGGCGCGACGAGCGGCGTCTGCGAAATGCTGCTGCAAAGTCTGGACGGACGCATCTATCTGCTGCCCGCGCTGCCGTCCAAATGGGCAAACGGTTCCGTGCGCGGCCTTTACGCGAAAGGCAACATTACCGTCGATCTGCGCTGGGCCGACGGAAAGCTGTTGCAAGTCACGCTGTATGGGCATAACCCTGCCGTAAAGATCCATTATAACGGGCAGGAACGCACGCTCGCCGTTGACGGACAATGCACGTTAGACGAAGACCTGCGTATGATTCAATAGTAAAGAAAAAAGCGCCGCGAGGACGATTCAATCCTTGCGGCGTATTTTTCTGTTTATTACCCTTTGTATGACCAGCCCAGCTCAAAGGCCTTGAGATTCATTTCCAAAAACTTCGGCGGGACGGTCTCGCGCAGAGCGTTGAGCCACGTTTCCTTCGGGATCTCCGTCTTTGCGGCGAGCACGCCGATCAGCACGACGTTGACTGCCTTAGCGGAACCAGCCTGAACAGCCAGCGAAAGCGCGTCGATCGCCGTCACGCCCGCGCCCGATGCGCGAAGCGCGTCGATCACGCCGTCGGGATAAACGTCCGCGCCGGAGATGACCGTCATCGGATCGATCGTCTGTGTGTTGACGATCAGATTCCCGTCCGTTTTCAGGTAAGCGAGCCACCGCGCAGCCTCCAGCTGCTCAAAGGAAAGCAGCAGGTCCGCCTCCCCTTTTTCGATGATCGGAGAAGCGACGCTGTCGCCGTAGCGCACATACGTCACGACAGAACCGCCGCGCTGACTCATGCCATGCACTTCGGAAACCTTGACGTCATACCCTTCGCTGACCAGCGCAGCGCCGAGAATACGGCTGGCAAGCAGCGTTCCCTGTCCGCCGACGCCGACGATCATAATACTCTTTGTATTCATATGCACGCCTCCTTACCCTTCGATCGCGTCAAATTTACAAAGCTGCCGGCACACGTTGCATCCGACGCACTGTGTAAAGTCGATCGTGGCCTTGCCGTCCTTAAAGCTGATCGCGGGACAGCCGATGCGCATACACATCCTGCATGAACGGCACTTGTCGGGATTCACCTTCAGCGGAGGATTGTGCTTCACTTTTTTCAGCAGCGCACACGGCCTGCGGGAAATGATGAGCGAGGGCGCGTCGACTGCCAGTTCTTCACGGATCGCGTCTTCGCATTCCTTCAGGTCATACGGATCGACAACGCGGACGCGGTGGACGCCGACTGCCTCGGCCAGTTTTTCCAGGCTGACCGCCGAAGTCGGATCGCCCTTGATCGTCAGACCGGTCGTCGGATTCTGCTGATGGCCGGTCATACCGGTGATGGAGTTGTCGAGAATGATCACAACGGAATTGCTTTGATTGTACGCGATATTGATAAGGCCGGTCACGCCGGAATGGATGAATGTTGAGTCGCCGATGACGGCCACGCTTTTGCCGCTGAACGCCGGATCGGCTTTGTTGCGGCCGTGCAGCGCAGACACGGAAGCGCCCATACAGATCACGGTGTCGATCATGCCCAAGGGCTGCATCGCACCGAGCGTATAACACCCGATATCGCCGCTGACCGTCACGCCGATCTTTTTAAGCGCATAGAACAAACCGCGGTGCGGACAGCCGGCGCAAAGAACAGGCGGTCTGCCCGGAACATGAACGTCCACCGTCAGAACAGGCTTCTGTGTGCCGAGTATGACCTTTTCGATCAGCGTCTGCGAATACTCGCCCTGAAGCGTGAACGCTTCTTTTCCGATCACGCGAATGCCGTGTTTGCGACAATGCGTTTCGATATAGTCGTCCAGTTCTTCGAGCACATAAACCGTTTCGCACTCCGCGGCAAACGAACGGATCAGCTCCACCGGCAGCGGATAAACGCAGCCGAGCTTCAAATACGACGCTTTGTCGCCCAGCGCTTCTTTGGCATATTGATAGCACGCGCCGGCAGAGATCACGCCAATCTTTTTATCGTGCCATTCGATTTTGTTGATTTCTGCGTCGACAGCCTCGGACTCCGCCCATGCCGTCTGCTTGAGGACGCGTTCCTCCACCACGACATGACGCCCCTTGGCCATCGCCGGCATCATCACGTTTTTGGCGATATTCTTTTCATACGGCAGCACGCCGGCGTCCTCGCGCTCGCCGAGCTCGCACAAGGAACGCGAATGCGCGATCCGTGTCGTCAGCCGAAGGATCACGGGCGTATCGAACCGCTCGGACAGCGCATAAGCCTGTTTGGTAAAGGCAAGGCATTCCGCGGAGTCGGCCGGTTCCAGCATCATCGTCTTGGATGCCAGCGCATAATGACGGGAATCCTGCTCGTTCTGCGAGGAATGCATCCCGGGATCGTCCGCCACGACGATCACCATGCCGGCATTGACGCCCGTGTAGGACGCCGTAAACAACGGATCGGCAGCGACATTCAGGCCGACATGCTTCATGCCGCAAAAACTGCGCGCGCCGGCGATCGACGCGCCGAGCGCCGTTTCCATCGCCACTTTTTCATTCGGCGCCCATTCGCTGTAAATGTCGTCGTACGTTGCCGCGCACTCGGTCACTTCCGTGCTGGGCGTGCCGGGATAGCTGGATGCGACACGGCACCCGCCCTCGAACAGGCCGCGCGCGACCGCTTCATTGCCCAATAATAGTTTTTTCAAATTCAACACCTCGAAATATACGGTTTAACGTATTATCTCACATTTATTCGGTTTCGACAAGACCTTTATAGAAAAATTCTTGTACGGAAGCATCTTTTTCCGAATGGAAGATCGCGGAACCGACCAGACAGAACACAATCGAAATGATCATGGCAAGGCACGCGAACTGCGGGCCGAAGCCGGCGAGCTTGACGACCTGGGGCGCCTGAGAGCCGCAGAGCGTCATGATCTTGCACGCGGCCGGAATGATCGCCGTGCAGAAACCGCCGAGGATGCCGCACCATGCGCCGCCCTTGGACAGCTTCTTGTAGAACAGCGCGAGCACATAGGGCGCCAGGAACGAACCGGAGATGATGCCCCACGAATAGCTCATCATATCCAGGATCGGCGTATCGGTATTCGCAACCACATACGATACGATGATGAAAAGCACGCAAAGGATCTTGGTAAGCGTCCGAACCGATTTGTCCTGCATATTTTTCAGCGGACGGATAAAGTCCATGCTCAGTGTGGAGCTGGCCGTCAGCGTAACCGAACAGAGCGTCGAAACGGACGCCGCGATCAAAAGCATCAGAACGATGCCCAGCAGCACGGTCGGAAGACCTGTTTCTTTGAGCAGCGTGGGCACGATGTAATCCTGTCCCATCTGCGCCATCTGATCGGCCGTAAAATAGCGGTAGCACAGCGAACCGATGAAGTAGCCGCCGCCCGCCACAAGGAGCGCAAAAAACGTGGAGATCTTGATGCCGCGCTTGGCCTGCTGATCGTCGCGGATGCCGAAGTATTTCTGGATCATCTGCGGCAGTCCCCATGTGCCAAAGGAGGTCATCAGCACAGTCGCCCATAACGCGACCCAGTTGGAGCCGGACATAGGCGCAAAGCCGTGCTCGCTGCGCATGTATTCCGCAACGCCGGCGAATCCGCCGACCTGATTGCTGCGGATGACGAACAGGATCAGCAGCGCGATACCGAACATCATGATGATGCCCTGTACAAAATCCGCGCGCGCCTGCACAAGATAGCCGCCGAACAGCAGCAGCAGCGCCGCAAGCACAGCGATCATGACCATACAGATCTTATAGTCGATGCCGAGAAGCACGTCGGCGACGGATGCAAGGCCCTTATACACGGAAGCGGAATACGGGACCATGAAAACAAAGATCACGATACAGGCAAAGATCTTCATCGCGCGGCTGCCGTAACGCAGCTCAAAGAATTGCGGCATGGTCTTCAGCTTCAGCCGCGCGGACACGTCGCGCGTGCGCCGCGCCAATACTTTCCATGCGAAGTACGAACCGAAGATCGCGTTTCCGATACCCGCAAGAATACCCCAAAGGCCGTATTTCAAGCCCGTGCCGCCGGCATAGCCGACGAACATCACGGCAGAGAAATACGCCGTACCGTAGGACAGCGCGGAAAGCCATGCGCCGGCCTGACGGCCGCCGACCGTGAAGTCCGCAACGCTCTTGGACTTGCGTCCGGTCCAAATGCCGACCGCGATCAACAGGATCAGATATACGCCGATCGTCAGCCAGATTCCGATTTGCTTTGATTCCAACATTTTGCATCGCTCCTTTAGTGCTTTAAAGCGTCTATTCGCTAAAGTGTCTTTATTCTACACGATAAATCCGCATTTGTCAACATTTTTTTCATTTTTTTATAAAAAAACTCCGCCTTCCGAAGAAAGCGGAGCTTGGAATGCTTTTAACTTTTTGCTCTAAGATCAGAGAGTAACTGCATATTCGACCTGGCCGGTTGCGCCCTTGAGCGTCGCGGGGATCGGGCCGACCTTGACCTTCGTATTGTCGATGCTGACGTCGACGATATAATGCCACTTACCGGAAACGATCTTGCCGGTGTCGTTGTCGATCTTAGCGTCGATATAAGCGTTGTTGTAATGCAGCTTGATCTCGCCTTCGGATGCGTCGACAGACACGCCGTCCAGCTCGTCGATCGCCTTCTGTACGCCGTCCAGAATGGAGACGCCGTGACCGACATGACCTTCCTTGGACTTGCCGTACATGCCGTCGGTCTGATCCTTGAGGTTGATGCGGATGGTCGTATACTTGCCGTCGGACTTCGCTGTTGCGGAAGCCACGTCATCGGCAGTCAGCTTGTCGAAGCCGCCGGTCACATGATCGATCGGGCCAGAGTTCTTTGCCAGAGCATTCTTTGCGATCGGCTCGAACGCGCTGATCAGACCGCCGACCAGACCGCTGCCGCCGTCCAGATACTTGAGTTCCATCTTGTCATTGGCGTTGATCTTGCCCTTGTTGGTGGTCGTGGCAGCCTGCTTGTAGAATTCCACGATCTCTTCAACCGTTTCGGGCGTCTTCTTCGCGTCCGCTTCGGTCGTCGCTTCCGCTTCGGAAGCCGCTTCCGTAGCATCCGCCTTTTCAGACGCCGCTTCGTCCGTGACCGCCTCAGTCGCCGAAGCGTCCTCGGTAAGGGATTCTGCTTCCGCGCTCAGAGTAGTGGATTCGTCCGCAAGGGACTCCGTCACGATCTCCGCCGCGGTCGTGTCAGGCTCTTTGGTTTCTTTTCCGCCGCACGCCGTCATCGACAGAACCAGAACAGCTGCGGTGCAAAGCGCAAACAGTTTCTTCATTTTCATACTATAGCCCTCTCTTTTTAAGATTTGCACATGATGCAGTCTTATTATACCATCCAATTTCGCCCGTTTCAAGACATAATCCGTTTTTTTCAAAAAAATGTTTTATGTTGCGGCGTTCTGCACCCATCGGCGGCCTTTTTCCGAAGCTCGTCGGTACAAATCCATTGACAAATCATACAGGATACATTATGATTAACTAAAAATAATAAATTCAAAGGAGGTCGTGGATGTGAAAAAAGCCGTATCCGTTTTGCTGGCAGCAGCGCTGACGCTGCTGTGCTGCGCATGCAATATGCGCGGCAGCATAGTGGCGTTTGATCTGTACGATCCGGAAAAGCTGTACAACACCTATACCGCTATCTTGGACGGTTCTCTGAAAGTCTCCGTCGACCGCACGGAGACGATCCCGGAGCTTCGCACAGCTCTCGTGCAGACCCCGGACTATTACCAGAATATGGCGACGCTGTATTTCTACAACGAGAGCAAGTATCACGTCACGGTCTACGGCTATGCCTGGATCGCCGAACAGTCGCACCCTCAGGATGCGAGCAAAGCGATCTATTTCAATACGGAAAAAAAAAGTCGCGAATTCTTCCTACAAAATCCGCATCGATCCGGGCAACAACACATATCTGATCTATGAGCTTTTGAACGGAAAAGAGTATACCGCGACCGAAGACGCCATATATTTTCTTTTCTTCCGCTATGAGGAAACAGAGTATGTCGGCGCCTCGACAGGTAACGATTTCATCTTCTGGCCGGCGTCGCAAACCGTCGACTGATAACATAATAAGAAAGAATAACAGACTGTCACGTTTCGATCAAGCGACGTGACAGTCTCTTTTTTAGCTTTAATTCAGTTTTTGAAAAATTGCGGCAGGTATTCCTTGTGCGCCTGCTTCATTTCTTCAAAGCATTTCTGCGCCTTTTCCCAGTCGCCGACAAGCGGATGTACCAAAAGCGCGTTCAGCGCTGCCGTATCGCTGCCTTCGATCGCAGCCTGAACGGTATACTTTTCGTATTCCTTGACGATGCGCATCAAGCCGATCACATGTCGGTTGTCGATCTCGTCGATCTGTACGGGCTTGGCGCCGTCCTTGCCGACTACGCAGGCCACTTCGACCACGTCGTCCGGATCCATGAAGGAAAGCGCGTTGCCGTTCTTGACATTGACGACCTGGACGTTCTGCTTGTCATTGGCGATGGCGTCGATCAGAGACACCGCGACCAGCGAATACTTATGACCGCCGCGTTTATCCAGAAGTGCGGGCTTGATATACAGACCCTCGTCGGAATACATTTCCAGAAGCTGCTCCTCGATGTCCATACAGACCTCGGCGCGGCTCTTTTCGCCGCTCTTGAGATACTCGAGCTTGGCCGCGCGGCAGTAATAATACTGGAGATAGGACGACGGTATGGCGTGGATAGCCGCAAGCGTTTCCAGCGAAAAACCGTCGTCGTGGATATTGGCCATGACCTTCGGCGAAAAGCCGGACGCGATCATTTCCGGAAGCAGCTCCTTGCCGTCCTTCTTGACGGAAGTGATCCAGCTCAGATGATTCAGACCGACATAGGTCAGCTCACTGTCCTCGCCGCTGATCTCCTTCGTATCGTCGATCATGTCGATCGGCACGTTGCAAAGACCAATACATTTGACGTTTGTATGATTCAGTACGAACTCCGTGATGATGCCGGACGGATTCGTGAAGTTGATCAGCCACGCGTCGGGACAGATCGCCTCGATCCTGTCGCAAATGTGTTTCATGACCGGGATCGTCCGAAGCGCCTTGAAGAATCCGCCGATACCGGTCGTCTCCTGGCCGATCAGATCGTATTTCAACGGGATCGTTTCGTCCAGATAACGCGCGGGCAGCTTGCCGACGCGGATCTGCGTCACAACGAAATCGGCGCCCTGCAGCGCTTTATCCAGATCGTCTGTCATCACGACCTCGCAGTCTATCCCCGCATGTTTGAGAATACGGTCGCAAAGATTGCCGACGATCGTCCTCTTCCGATCGTCAATGTCCATGAAGCTGATCTTTCGCAGCTTCAGTGAATCCTGCGCTTTCAAGAACCCATCCACCAGCTCGGGACAATAGGTACTGCCGGAACCGATGACCGCTACTGTGATCTCTTTCATTTTACACGACGCAAAACGCGTCATCCCTCCTTATTATATAATCAAACATATTCCTGCATGATCCAGTTGATACAGCCCATCACGGGCGGCACGGACAACTTGATAAAGGTAAACTTTCTGTCCGAATAAGCGGCGACCTTTTCGCGGATCGCATCGAGATACCGTCCGGACGGAAGTTTCGTCAGGATCGAGCCGGACAGCACGACCTCAATCTCCTCGCCGTCGAACCGAAGCTGCGCGGCATGTGCCGCGATCAGACGCGCGCTGCGCTCGGACATCTGTTCGAGGATATCCAGACACACTTCGTCGTTATCCTCCAGTCCGGCAAAAAACGCGTCGATCAATGTGCGGATATGATCCTCCGCGTCGTCCGACTCGAACGCGCTGACCGCCGAAAGGAAATCCTCGCGCGTTTTGAGATCGAAATGACTGTAATAATACGCAGTCATCTTCGTTGGTCTGATGCCGAGAAAAACGTCGTCATAGATCGAACGGTACGCCATTGTGGCGATCCAATGCCCGTTGCCCATGTCGCCGGAGTAGTCGCCGAGCCCTGCAAGCTGCAGCATCCTGCCGGTCGAGTCAACGGCGTTGCAGCATGTACCGGTCCCGTTGTTCAGACCGATCGCCGCGCCGGAGATACTGCCCGCTTTGACGACGATGAATCCGTCGTTAAAGATCTCAAACCTCCGCAGGCCCTTTGTTTCAAGACGCGAATAGATCGCATCATGCTGGAACGGATGGTCGACGCCCGCAAGCCCCATAAGGGAAAAGTCCACATCCTCGAGCGTTTTGCCGGCTTTTTCAAGTAATCCGTGGACGCCGTCCCAGAGGATGTCCGCCGCCTCGTCAAAGGAACCGCCCAGATTCTCATGGTTGCTGCCGGCCGTTTTAAAATCGGCGATAATGTTTTTCTTTTCATCGAACAGCGCGTAATACGTTTTGGTGCCGCCGCCGTCCACACCGATGTAAAAACTCATGCGTTTTCCTCCGATCCGAAGCATTCTCCGCATACGTCGTCGACGCAGAAGATGCCTCTGTGATACGGCGCGCGGTCAATCCACATGCCGTTTGTGAAATCCGGGATCGGCACCGGCAAACCTCCCATGGCCGCCGACTGCTCGGAAAGACAGGTGACCGCCATCCACGCGGCGGTATCGTATACGTCGATCGGCGGCTCATGGCCCTCCATGACCGACTCGGCAAAAGCGGACATCACCAAAAAGTCCATGCCGCCGTGGCCGCCGTGCACGCCCTCCTGTGTGTATTTCTTCCAAAGCGGATGTTCAAATTTCTCGCGGACGGGCGGGAACTCATGCCATTCAGGTTCCTTGCCCTTCTCCCCCATCGTGTCGAGGAATATCTCTCCGCCGCGGCTGTTTTCCTGGAAAATCCCGCGCGTGCCTTCGATCACATAATCTCTGGAATACGGACGCGGCAGACTGCAGTCATGATGCAGCGTGATCGTTTCGCCGTTGGCGCATTTGATCATCGTCGTCGTCACGTCGCCCTCGCAGAACGGATACCCGGCGATGTCGTAATCCGGGCCCTGCGTATCGCGCATCCACACGTTCAGGCCGCGGGACTTGCTGGTGATGGAGGACAGCGACAGCATCCGGTTGCCGCGGTTGACGCCGATCAGCTTGCAGATCGGACCAAGCTGATGCGTCGGATACAACTCGCCGTTGCGGTGCATGAAGTTGAACAAACGGCCGTGCCTGTTTTCACGGCCCAGACAGATCTCGCTGCGCAGGTCGTGCCGGTAGCCGCCCTCAAGATGCACGACCTCGCCGAACAGTCCGAGCTTTACCATATTGTAAAGCGCCATCTCGTTGCGGTCATAACAGCAGTTTTCCAGCAGCATACAGTACTTGCCCGTTTCTTCGGACGCTCGCACCATCTGCCAGCATTCCTCGATGCTCGCCGCGCCGCCGACCTCGATCGCAACATGCTTTCCGGCGCGCATCGAATCCACAGCGATACGCGCGTGTGTGATCCACGTCGTAAAGCACAATACGGCGGCAACGTCGCCGCGCTCGAGGATCTCGTGGTAATCGAGCGTCATCTGCGGCGTTTCGCCGGTCTTTTCCTGCACGATGCGCACGCCCTCAAGCGCGCGGTCTTCGTAAATATCACAGACGGCGACAACGCGAACGTCGGGAATATCCAAAAACTCATTCAGCATCCCGCGCCCGCGGCCGCCGAGACCGACTACTGCAAAGTTTGTTTTATCCTGCGTCATATGTAAAACCTCCTCAGAGTTTAAATAGCCTGTGAAAACGCTTTTGCCAACGGCGAAGGTATTCGCTTATGAACAGCGTCAGACAAAAATCATACCCGACGAACGCGACCGCGCCGAACACAAGCAGAAGCGGAACGGCTGCCTTGCCGTATTTATCGATCTCCTCAAATTCGATGCCCATAAAACGGATCATCAGATAATACGAAACGCTCATAACCGACAAAAACAGCAGTAGCTTAACGATCCATTCGAGCAGCCGGCTATGCAGCTTTTTTTCCAGAACCGCTTTAAGTATTGGATAATAGCCGAAGAATACAACGAATAAAACCGCCGCTTCCTTCGACGGGATCACAAGGATCGCCAACAAACCGGCCGCGGCATATACGCCGAAAGCCCAGCCCTTACCAAGCTCGAGAACAGCCAGGATCATCACCACGCTGGCTACGGCCGGCGCCGCGATCGTCGCGGACGGAAACACGGCCAGCAGAAACATCAGCGCGATCATCAGCGCGGCACAGATCCCGCCCACAGCCGTTTTTACACTTTGTCTGCGCATCTCGCCACCTCAACAGCAGCGGATCAGATCGCCGCCCATACATTCACAGCAGCAGTCCGCGCACAGAAGTCCCGAGCAGACGTCGCAGGCAGACAGTCCGCCGCCGCTTCGCTGCGTCCGGTACCCGCCGGAACGAGAATTCTGCATGTCCTCATATGCCGCCTTGTACTCGGCGTTGTTCGGGTCCAGCCGGCAGGCGGCGGAAAAATTCCCGGCTGCTTCCTCAAGCCAGCCCTTGCGCTGCTGCACGCAGCCCTTCAGAAAGTACCATTCCGCGTTTCTCTGCGCTTCCGGAATGCCGTCGAGGATCGTCTGCGCATCGTCAAGACGACCGGAGCGAATGGTCCGACGGATGTCGGAATAATCGGACGACGGTGCAGAGTAGGCGCCGGACGCATTGTAGTACGCGCCGGACGCACCGCCGCTGCGCGAGAGGATAACGGCGTCATAAGCCGCGTCAAGCTCCTGCATCGACTGCTGCGCCTGCGGCACATTCACGCCGGAATCGATCTGCTGCTGAATGCGGCGCGCCTGAAGACGGTACGCCTCGCGGATCTGCTCGTCTGTCGCATTCTGAGAAACGCCGAGGATGGAAAAAGGATCGTTCATGCGTCCGCCTCCTTGTTTTTGTATTTTTTCACGACGAACAGTGCGGAATTATACAGTCCGTCGAAAACGACATTATAGACCACGGGACCATATCTCGAAACTTGCAGCCGGTCGTATGCCTTCAACAGCTCCGCAATATTGAGATTGAGCAGCTGCATCGCATAGTCGGCAAAGGTATCCGGCGCTTCAAGATAACGCGCCTTGAGAGGATTGAAATTCTTTTTGCGAATATCCGAACGTACATCGTCGACCGCGTCGATCACATAGACGAACCGTCCGAGCAGAAAGCAGAAGCGATGAAAAGCCTCGTCGTCGGACCGCAGCGCGCCGAGCTTTGACAGCGCGGACGCGGAAGGATCGGCCGCCGCGTCCAGACCGGCGTTCTCCTGTTCCGCCTGCGTTTGCCGACGCATGGAATCGCGAATGATCTCCTCCGCCTGCGGACGCAGCCGCGCGGCCTTGCGGTGCATCAGGACCGCCGCCGGCCAGAGGAGCAGCGCGAACGTCCTGTGCTTCAAGCCCTTGTCGTGCAGATCGTCGAGGATCTTGTAATAAAACAGGAGAACGGAAACATCCGCACAATAATCCTGTATATCTCCCCTTCCACAGGAAAGGCACCGTTTTGCGGGATTGTAGCAGCAGCGCGAAGGCGTCTGTTCGGGACACGTCGGAGAGATTGCCAGCAGCACAAGCGCGAGAAACGCCGCGTCATAGCTCAAGAATAACTGACCGAGCGGAGAATAGCGCCGCAGCAGCGTTTTGCACAGCGTACAGTACACGCCCTTGTAGACGTCGTATTCTTTGAATTTCAGTTCCGGCTTGTATGCCCTGACATATCCCAGCAAGACTCTCACCCAAAATGTATAAGCTTGACTTGATTATACAACCTTCTTACACAAAAAGGGTGAACACATTATGAATTTTTACGCATGGATCAGCGGTATTCCGGCAGCCAGTTGCCGTGCGCTTCGATCAGATCATCGCATAAACGGACAATGTCGTCGATCGAAAGCTCCGACGAACAGTGCGGATCGAGCATTGCCGCCTGATATATATGCTCCTTTTTGCGCGTCACGGCAGCTTCGATCGTCAAAAGATGCACGTTGATCTCCGTGCGGTTCATCGCGGCAAGCTGCTGAGGCAACGCAGGCTGCGCGCACGGCTGCACGCCGGCGCGGTTCACAAGACACGCGACCTCCACGCACGCCTCACGCGGCAGATTGGGGATCAGACCGCTTGTATTCAACACGTTGCCGCCGATCTTGTACGCCTCGTCGGTCATGATCGCATTCATGATCCCCGCCGCGTATTCAGCCGTGCGGGAATGCGTCACGTTTCCGTCCAGGTATTGTTCCTTCTCGCTGTTCCAGCGCTTGATCTGTTCGATACAGCGGCGCGGATATTCGTCCAGCGGGATATTGTAACGCCCGATCAATTCGGGATATGCGGATTTGATGAAGAAGTTGTTATACTCGGCGTTATGCTCGCTCGATTCAGTGCAGTAATATCCCAGACGGCGAATATATTCATACCGGACAAGGTCGGTGCATTCTTTGTCGTTCTCCAGCTTGTCAAGCGCACGGCGGCGGATATCCGGATACAGGTCCGTGCCGTCCGCGTCGCGCAGCTCCAGGAGCCAGCCCATATGGTTGACGCCGGCAATACGTTCATAGATCGGCTCTTTCCATTCCATGCCGAGGTCCTTCAGCAGGTTGCGCGAACAAACCTGAACGCTGTGGCACAGGCCGACCGTCTCGATCCCGGTATATCGCTGCATATAACCGGCAAGCATCGCCATGGGATTGGTGTAATTCAAAAACAGCGCGTCGGGACAGACTTCCGCCATATCGGCGGCGAAGTCCGCGAGTACCGGGATCGTGCGAAGCGCACGGAAGATCCCGCCGATACCGGTCGTGTCGGCGATCGTCTGGCGCAAGCCGTACTTTTTCGGGACCTCAAAGTCGATGATCGTGCAGGGATCGTACAGGCCGACCTGGATCGCATTGACTACAAACTTCGCGCCGCGAAGCGCGTCCTTGCGGTTTTCGACGCCGAGATATGCGCGCACGACGGCGCGGTCCTCGTTGATATTATGATTGAGCGTGCCCACCATCAGCTCCGACTGCGAAAGCCGGTCGGGATCGATGTCGTACAGCGCGATCTCACATTCGCGCAAAGAAGGCGTACACATGACGTCGCCCAGAACATTTTTAGCAAATACGGTACTGCCTGCGCCCATAAAAGTAATTTTCATAATCTATACACTCCAGAATCAGTCTTGAAGAAAAGTCATATCAAACGACGCATTCGGAACATTATGTGTATTATACACCAAGTTTCCCGATAAATAAAGAGGAAATCTAAACTTTTTGACAGTTTTTGCGGGCTTAACAGCACACGATCCCGTCACGCGGCGGAACCGGTAACGGGATCATGTCAATCCGTATTCAGTTGTACGCGGAGTTTTTGCAGAATCGTTTTTTCTCTGCGGGAAACCTGCACCTGCGATACGCCGAGGATCTGCGACGCCTTTGTTTGCGTCATTCCGCGAAAGAAACGAAGCTCGATCAGCAGTTTTTCCTTATCGTCCAGAGATTGCAAAGCTTGCGACAAAGATACTTTGTCATCGACCGTCCGATCCTCAGACGACACCGGGATGTCCTGCTGCCCGCGATCCTCCTCGAACGCGGATAACGAGAGGACCGGCTGAGCGCTCGAAAGCAAAAACGCCGTTTGCGCCGGATCGCACGCAGCGCGGGACGACAGTTCCGATATCGTGGGCGCGCGCCCGAGTTCCGTTTCCAACGTCTGCTGAAGCAGGAGCAGACGCCGTGCGCGTTCTTTCACGCTGCGTCCGATCTTGACCGTACCGCCGTCCCGGAAGATCCTTCGGATCTCGCCGAGTATCATCGGGACGGCATATGTTGAAAAAGCGAACCCGCGATCCGGATCGAAGCAATCCGCCGCTTTGCACAAGCCGACGCAGCCCGCCTGAAACAGATCGTCGTACTCCACGCCCCTGCCGCGGAACCGTGCCGCGCAGGCGTGCACAAGTCCGAGATTCTCCTCGATCTTTTCGTTGCGCCGGGCTCTCTCCTCAAGCATCCGCTTTGCCCCGAATGCGTTTGTACAGCGTGACCGCCGTCCCCTTGTCCGGAACGGAACGGACGCGGACCTTGTCCGAAAAGCTCTCCATCACGGCAAAGCCGAGTCCGGCACGTTCGCCGCCGAGCGTCGTGAACAGCGGCTGCATGGCCTGCGGTACGTCCGCGATCCCGCAGCCTTTATCCCGGATCTTGACGCTGAACATGCCGTCCGGGTAGACGCACGCGGTTATGTAGATTTTTCCGACGCTGTCGCGGTAGGCATGGACGATACAGTTCGTGACCGCTTCGCTGACCGCTGTGCGCAGATCGGACAGCTCTTCAAGCGTCGGATCGAGCTGTGCCGCAAAAGCGGATACCGCCGCGCGTGCAAACGATTCGTTGACAGACCGGCTTTCAATTTCCAGTTTCATGCTTTGTGTCGGTTTCATCCGTATCTCCTTTCTCCGATAAAACAGTCGCGATTTTTTCAATGCCCGAAAGGCGCATGATCCGCGCGATCTGCGCGGACATCCCGCACAGCTCCAGTCTGCCGCCGTAGGTTTGCAGCAGACGAAACCGTCCCATCACAAGTCCGACGCCGGAGCTGTCCATAAAGGGAACGTCATGGAAATCGAGCCGCAATACGGCAGGCTTGTCCTCACAGACGCGGCGGTCGATCTCCAGACGCATCGGCGCGGCGCCGTGGTGATCCAAATCGCCGTGCAGCGCGGCGACGACTCTGTCGCGCCGTTTCTGAAAAGTGACTGACAATGGTATCCCTCCTTAAAATAATAAGATCCTCTACCCATAAGGATAAAGGATCTCGGTTGAAAAGTGTGGCGCAGTATGTCGACCGGTATTTTATTTTAAATACGTTTCCAGATCACGGATCATGTAAAACGACCCGCAAACGACGATCACGCCGTCCGCTCCTGCCTTTTCCAGCGCAGTCTTTGCCGCGTCCCGGAACGAAGGCGCGGCGGAGCAATCCAAGCAATACCGCTTCGCGGAATCACACAGCGCTTCGGCAGACAGCGCGCGCGGATTATCGGGACGAACCGTGACGATGCTTTGAAACAGCGGCGCGACAAGGGACAGATACGTTTCATACGCCTTATCCGCCATCAGTCCGCAGACGCCGACGATCCGACGACCGGCAAGAAAGCGCTCGAGCGCAGCTTTCAGCGCGCGTGCGCAGTCCTCGTTATGGCCGCCGTCCATCAGAACAAGCGGCTGCTCGCGCACGATCTCCATGCGCGCCGGCATCCGGCTGTCGGCTATCCCCTCTCTGATATGCTCGTCACGGACACACAGCCCGCGCGTATTCAGCGCACGCGCAGCAGCAACTGCCGTACAGGCGTTATATACCATGTGCCGGCCGAGCATCGGAATGTGTACGTCCAGTCCGTCGATGTGCGCATCCGTACCACGGACGTCCTCATGCAGCACCGCGACCGAGCCGGTATCCGGCACGATCAGCAGATCGTTTTTCTGCGCGCAGATTTCCCGGATGACGCGCATGACTTCCTGCGGCTGCAAGGGATAGCTGACGCAGACGCCGCCGTCCTTGAGCGTACCGCACTTTTCCGCGGCGATCTTTTCCAGCGTATCGCCGAGGATCGCCATATGGTCAAAGGAAACGGACGCGATCACATTGACGAGCGGACAGTCGATCACGTTTGTGGCGTCCAGCCGGCCGCCGAGGCCGGTTTCCAGCACGACGACGTCGCACTGCGCGCGCCGGAAGATCAAGAACGCCGCCGCTGTGATCAGTTCAAATTCCGTCGGCGATACGCCGCCGCGCTGCATCTTTTGCACAGCGGCACGCACTTCGGTCATACACCGGGCGAACAAGTCTTTTTCCACCATCCGGCCGTCGATCTGGAACCGCTCACGAAAATCCAGAACATAGGGAGAGACATACAATCCCGTACGGTATCCCGCGCGAATACAGATGTTGGCGAGCATGGTCGAGGTCGAGCCTTTTCCGTTGGTTCCGGCGACATGGATGAAACGCATCCCTTGCTGCGGATCGCCGAGAGCCCGGCATAATGCGGCGATCCGCAAAAGGCCGGGCTGCATACCGAATTTTTCAAATGTGTGGACGTACCGAACAGCTTCTTCGTACTGCATATCAGCCGAGCTTCGCGATACTCTCTTTGAGCATAGCGATCTTATCCTGAAGACGCGCTGCGCCGTCGCGCTGCATCTGCACGACTGCGGCCGGCGCCTTTTCGACGAACGCAGGATTGTTCAGCTTTTTGCCGATGAACGCCAGATCGTCCTCGGCCTTTGCAAGCTCTTTATTCAGGCGCGCGCGTTCCGCCTCAAAATCGACCAGATCGCCCATCGGGATATACACCTTCGCGTCATGCGTCACGATATTGACGGCGCCGTCCGGCGAAAACTCCGTTCCGACCTCCACAGAGGAAGCCGCCGCGAGCTTCATAAAGACCGTGGAAGACGCAGAGAACAGATCCGTAAACGAAGTCGCGATATAAAGTTTCGCCTTCTTGGCCGGCGGAACATTCATTTCCGCTCTGCGGTTACGCACAGCGCGCACAACTGCCATGATCCGTTCCATGTCCGTTTCTTCCGCGGAATAATCCAGCGCCGGATCGTACTGCGGCCACGCGGACATCATGATGGTCTCGCCCTCATGCGGGATGACCTGCCAGATCTCCTCCGTGATGAACGGCATAAACGGATGCAGCAGCTTCAGGATGCCGGTCAGCACATAGACCAGAACGTCGCCCGCGGTCTTTGCGGGTTCGCCGCCCTGCTGCAGGCGGATCTTCGCAAGCTCGATATACCAGTCGCAGAAGACGTCCCAAATGAAATCGTACAGCTTCTGTACGGCGATACCCAGCTCGAACTTTTCAAGATTTTCCGTCACTTCGCGCGTGAGCGTATTCAGACGGCTCAAGATCCATTTATCCTCCAGCGCAAGATCCTGCGGCACATGCGCCGGCGCGGTATCCTCGCCCAGATTCATCAGCACGAAACGCGCGGCGTTCCAGAGTTTATTGGCAAAGTTGCGGCTGGCTTCGACCTTCTTTTCGGAATAACGCATATCGTTGCCGGGGCTGTTGCCCGTCGCCAGCGTAAAGCGCAGCGCGTCGGCTCCGTAACGGTCGATGACCTCCAGCGGGTCGATGCCGTTGCCGAGAGACTTAGACATCTTTCTGCCCAGTTCATCACGAACGATACCGTGGATAAACACGGTATGGAACGGCTCTTTGCCCATATGCTCGCATGCCGAGAAGATCATGCGCGCAACCCAGAAGAAGATGAAGTCGTAGCCGGTGACGAGCGTATCGGTCGGATAGAAATGGCGCAGTTCGGGCGTATCGTCCGGCCAGCCGAGCGTGGAGAACGGCCAAAGCGCGGACGAGAACCATGTATCGAGCGTATCCGGGTCCTGCCGCAGCGCAGCGCCGCACTTCGGGCAGGCCTGCGGCGTATCCTTGCTGACGACAATCTCGCCGCACGTATCGCAGTAGTATGCCGGGATGCGGTGTCCCCACCAGAGCTGACGCGAAATGCACCAGTCCTTGATGTTCTCCATCCAATGGAAATACGTTTTATCAAAACGTTCCGGCACGAATTTGACCGTGCCGTTCTTAACAATGTCGATCGCAGGATCGGCCAGCGGCTGCATCTTGACGAACCACTGCTTGGAAATGCGCGGCTCCACGGTGGAGTGGCAGCGGTAGCACACGCCGACGTTGTGGTGCAGCGGTTCCACCTTGATAAGATAGCCCTGTTCCTCCAGCGCCTGCACGACCGCCTTGCGGCATTCGAGCGTCGTCATGCCGCAGTAGCCGCCCGCGTTTTCATTCATATGTGCGTCATCAGTCATGACGTTGATAACTTCCAGATCATGCCGCAGACCGACCTCGAAATCGTTCGGGTCATGCGCAGGCGTCATTTTCACGACGCCGGTACCAAAGTCCATTTCGACGTACTCGTCCGCCACGATCGGGATCTCGCGCCCAACCAGCGGCAGGATGACCGTCTTGCCGACGATGTCCTTGTAGCGTTCGTCGTCTGGATGCACCGCGACGCCCGTATCGCCGAGCATCGTTTCCGGACGCGTCGTCGCAAGCTCGACATAGCCGCTGCCGTCCGCGAGCGGATAGCGGATGTGCCAGAAATGGCCGTCGCGTTCTTCGTACTCGACCTCCGCGTCGGAGATCGACGTCAGGCAGTGCGGGCACCAGTTGATGATGCGCTCGCCGCGGTAAATCAGACCCTTATTGTACAGATTGACAAACACTTCACGCACGGCCTTGTTGCAGCCCTCGTCCATCGTGAAGCGCTCGCGGTCCCAGTCACAGGAGGAGCCGAGTTTTTTGAGCTGTTCGACGATACGTCCGCCGAACACGCGTTTCCATTCCCATGCGCGCTCAAGGAAGCCCTCGCGGCCGACGTCATCCTTGGAGAGACCTTCCTTCTTCATCGCCTCCACGATCTTCGCCTCGGTCGCGATCGACGCGTGGTCGGTGCCCGGCAGCCAGAGCGTATCATAGCCCTGCATCCGACGCCAGCGGATCAGAATGTCCTGAAACGTCTCGTCGAGCGCATGGCCCATATGGAGCTGTCCTGTAATGTTGGGGGGCGGGATCACGATGGTATACGGCTTCATATCCGGATCGCACTTGGCATGGAAATACTTTCCGTCCAGCCAGTATTTATAGATGCGATCCTCCACATTTTTCGGATCATATTGTTTTGCAAGTTCTTTTCTCATGGTATATCTCCTGTTTTGGCAACGCCATTATTCCAAATAGTCTTTCAGCTGCTTGCTGCGGCTCGGATGACGCAGCTTGCGCAGCGCCTTGGCTTCGATCTGACGGATACGTTCACGCGTCACATTGAATTCCTTGCCGACTTCTTCCAGCGTGTGCGAATGGCCGTCCTCCAGCCCGAAACGCAGCGCCAGCACCTTCGCCTCTCTCGGCGTCAGCGTCTTGAGGACCTTTTCGATCTGCTCCTTGAGAAGCAGCATCGACGCGGCGTCCGCGGGCGCGGGCGCGTCGTCGTCGGGGATGAAATCGCCCAGATGGCTGTCCTCTTCCTCACCGATCGGTGTTTCCAGAGAAACGGGCTCCTGCGAGACGCGAATGATCTCGCGGACTTTATCGACAGGCATCTCCAGTTTTTCCGCGATCTCCTCCGCCGTCGGATCGCGGCCGTTCTCGTGCAGAAGCTGGCTGTTTGTCTTTTTGACCTTATTGATCGTTTCCACCATGTGCACGGGAATGCGGATGGTACGCGCCTGGTCGGCGATGGCGCGGGTGATGGCCTGACGGATCCACCACGTCGCATACGTCGAAAACTTGAATCCCTTGGTATAGTCGAACTTGTCCACAGCCTTGATCAGACCGAGGTTGCCCTCCTGGATCAGATCGAGGAACTGCATCCCTCTGCCGACGTACCGCTTGGCGATGCTGACGACAAGACGCAGATTCGCCTCAGCCAAACGCTTTTTGGCGGACGGATCATTATCCGCGATACGGATCGCAAGCTCGATCTCCTCCTCCGCCGTGAGCAGCGGGACCTTGCCGATCTCCTTGAGGTAGACCTTGACGGGATCGTCCATCGTGGCATTTTTCTCATCCGAGGAAATGCCGACTTCGCTGGATTTCGATACGTCGATATCAAAGTTGATATTGTCGTAGTTCAGGTCGTCCTCCAGGTTGTCGATGATCTCGATATGCTGGCTCTCGATGGTTTCGTACAGCTTGTCCAGTTCCTCGATGTCGATCACCATTTCGACGATGGCCGCGTCGATCTCCTGCGTGGTCAGCTTACCTGACGCCTTGCCCTTTTCCAAGAGCTGTTTGACGGTCATTTTCTTCTCGTTGCCTTCCATAAAACCCTCCATCCAAAAATCATTTATTGCTTATTCTCTTTCATCCTTTGAAAACTGTTCAGGAACGCGTCGTCATCCTCAATCTGCACGTCCTGCTGCGTGAGCTTCTCCCGCTCCTCGTCGAGCGTGCGGATACACTCGCGCAGTTCGTCGATCGTGTTCGCGTAAACGCCGCGTTTCATATATATCCGTGTGACACGTCCGATCTCCTCCGGATCGAAATAGGCCGAAAGATGCGGAATGTCAACTTCGCCGGACGTATTCCAACACTGCATCAGACACGAATACACATGTCGGTGAAAGCTCGTAATAAAGCTGTCTTCGGACAGCTCGTCCGACACAGCGGCGATAAAATCGTTGTTGTTCATCAAAAGCGTCAGGATCGCTTCTTCCGCTTTTGCCGCGCGGTAATGCTGCTGCATTTCTGGATTCAGCGGATCGCGGCGCACGGTCAATGATTTAGTCAGATCGTCCATCTGCGTACGCTTTTTCTGCCGGCGCATCCGCGCGCGCGTCTGTTCGATCTGCGCGTTAAGCGCGGCCTTATCCACATTCAGCTCGTCCGCCATCCGGGACGTGTAGACGTCGCGTTCGATCAGATTGTCCAGAGAAGCCAGCAGCTCTGTCGCGCTTTTCAAAAACTGCACCTTTCCGTCGTCGGTCGTCACGTCGAAACGGTCGCGCAGCGCAAGGATGCGGAATTCGACGTCGTTCGCCGCGCCGTCCAGAAGCGCCGAAAAACGCTCGCGTCCGAATTTGCGGATGATCTCATCGGGGTCCTTGCCGCCGGTGAGCTTGAGGACTTTGATCTTCATCCCGATCGAGGAAAAAATGCCGATCGCCTTTCGCAGCGCTTCCTGACCGGCTTCGTCCGAATCGTAGCAGAGCAGGACCTCGTCCGCATAGCGAGAGATCAGATGCGCCTGTTCCTGCGTCAGCGCCGTGCCGCATCCGGCAACGGCAAACAGAAAGTCCGCCTGATGCAGCGCGATCACGTCCATATATCCCTCGCAAAGGATCAAACGGCGCTCTCCGGAGTTTTTGGCGAAATTCAACGCAAAAATCTCCCGGCTTTTTTTATACACCAGCGTGTCGGATGTGTTGATATATTTTGGTTTGGAATCGTCCAGCACACGTCCGCCGAACGCGATCACGTTGCCGCGGATGTCAATGATCGGGATCATCACACGCGCGCGGAACGCGTCGTAACAGCTGTTTTCGTTCTTTGTGCTGCGGCGCACAAGATTGGCGTCGGCAAGCTCGTTATCGGAAAAACCGGCCTGCTGCATGTGGCGCAGCAGCGCGTCCCATCTGCCCGGCGCATAACCGAGCCCGAAATGACGAACGGTCTGCATGGACAAGCGCCGATCCTTTGTAAAATAGTCAAGCGCGAAACTGTTTTCCGGCAGCAGCAGCTGCGAATGAAAAAACTTCGCCGCTTCGCGATTCGCCGCCAGGATACGCTGACGGCGCTTGGACAGCGTATCGTCAAACCCGTCTTCCGGCATCCGCATCCCTGCGCGCTGTGCCAAAAACTTGATGGCCTCGATACGGTCGAGATTCTCCATCCGACGCACGAACGTGATTACGTCGCCGCCCGCGCCGCAGCCGAAACAGTAAAACGAACCGTTTTCCGGATAGAGCGTGAATGACGGCGTCTTTTCGCTGTGGAACGGACACAGACCAACAAGATTCTTCCCGCGTCGCTTGAGCGTCACATACGAGGATACAAGATCTTCGATGCTGGTCCTGTCGCGCAGCGCAGACAAGAACTCTTCGCTGATCGCCATATCCCCGCCTCACTTTCTATTCTGTATATTGATAATGCTTCAATCCATCCATGACTGCGGCACAAAATAGGATTCAAAGGTTTTGACCGCATAACGGTCGCTCATCCCGGCCACAAAATCACAAACGGCACGTTCCTTGCCGTCCCTCTCCATAATCTTCCGGTAACCCTCCGGCAGATTTTCCGGCTTTTCCATATAAAAGCCGAAAAGCCACTGGATCATGTCGATCGCCTTGGATTCTTCGCTTTTACAGACCGGATTGGTGTAAACATGGCGAAACATAAAGTCGTGCAGTTCTTCAAAAAGAGAATTGTCCAAACTGCCGAGCGCGATCGTTTCCTTGCTGTTTTCGATCGCCGACAGGACAAGGTGATTGATCCGGGCGGATTTCGTCTGGCCCAGCGTCTCGCGGATGCGGACCGGAATATCCGATTCCCGCATGACGCCGGCGCGCACTGCGTCGTCGATATCATGGTTGATATAGGCGATCCTGTCCGCCAGCCGCACGACGCGGCCCTCAAGCGTCGACGCTTCCGTCCCCTTGGTGTGGCAGACGATACCGTTGCGCACCTCATAGGTCAGGTTCAGCCCCTCGCCGTCCTTTTCCAACACGTCGACGACGCGCAGACTTTGCCGGTAGTGATGGAAGCCCGTGCTGCAAACCGCGTCGAGCGCACGCTCACCCGCATGGCCGAACGGCGTATGTCCGAGATCGTGTCCGAGCGAGATCGCCTCAGCAAGATCTTCGTTGAGATCCAGTCCGCGCGCGATCGTGCGCGCGATCTGCGCAACCTCTAAAGTATGCGTCAGCCGTGTGCGGTAGTGATCGCCCTCCGGCGAGAGAAAAACCTGCGTTTTATGCTTGAGGCGACGAAACGAATTGCAGTGGATGATCCGATCCCGATCGCGCTGGAACGCCGTGCGCACCGGACACTCCGGCTCCGGTTTCAGCCGGCCGCGGCTCTCGTCCGAGAACGCGGCCAGAGGCGACAGCGTCGCATGTTCCAAAAAACAGCTTTTCTTCCGAATCCGATCATCCATACCGATCCCTCGACTTTTATTGCACTCTAATATTTCTATACGACGAAAAATGAATTATTCCTTTAAAAATCAGTCGATTGCGGAAAAAGATTCGGAAAGCTTGCGGCTGCGGTATTTTCCGAGGCTCTGATCGAACAGTTTATCGTCGAATGTGCCGACCAGTACAGACGGCATTTTACACCGTACGGTCACGGCGTCCGTATACTCTGTATCCACGATCGTGCCGCCCATCTCCGGAATGAGCGCGGTCAGACGGCCGTAAAAGGTGTAGTCGCAGCGGATCTCCAGCACGGAACAAAGCGACATCGTCATGACGCCGCCCGCGTCTACTGCGATCTTGGAAGCGTGCGAATAGGCGCGGACAAGCCCACCGGCGCCCAGGAGCGTCCCGCCGAAATAACGCGTTACGACCACGACGCAATCCGTCAGTTCTTCTTTGAGAAGCACGTCCAGCACAGGAATGCCGGCCGTTCCCTGCGGTTCGCTGTCGTCCGAATAACGGCGCGTCTGTCCCTCGCGCAGAATATAGGCATAGACGTTGTGCGTCGCGTCCCAATACTGGGAGCGCTTCTTCTGAATAAACGCGATCGCCTGTTCCTGTGTTTCGACGGGGCAGATGTGACCGATGAAGCGCGATTTCTTTTCGATAAACTCGTCGCTCGCCTCTTTGCGGATCGTTCTGTAACTGTCCATTTTTTCCCCTTTTGTTAAAATACAGGGATGAACAAGCGTTCATCCCTGTGAAATGTTTAGAGTTCAGGTAACGAAGTACGTTCTACTGCCGATCAAAACGGATCCTTGACTTTGCCCCAATGGAATGTAAAGATCGCGATCAGAATGTAAAGAACGATCTGCCACCACGTCATGGTGCCTTTGATGACGATTTCCTTTTCAAAGACTTTGCCGTTGTCGTTGATCGACATCGTGATCGTAGCCGTGCCCTTCATACGCACAGTTACTTTGCCGTTTTCATCGACCTCGGCGACCTTGGTGTTGTCGCTCGACCAGGTGATCTCAGGCGTGCGCATCGATTTCTTCGTGCCGTCGTCCATCTGAACGGACACGCCCTTTGTCGTCAAAGAAGCGCCGTCGTTGAGGTTGGCGGTCAGCTGGATGCCGTGGTTATACATCAGCGTGAGCGTATTGGATTCTTTATCATATTCTGCGTCGGAATCCGTGTTCTTTTCGTCATAGCCGATCACAGCGGAAGTGATCGCGGTATAGGGAGAGCCCTGTACGACGCCGATCACGGTATCCGTATAGGTCTTGCCCTTCGGCGTAACGATCTTGACAGTCAGCGTCGCTTCGCCGTTGCCGAGCGGAACGATCTGGCCGGTCGGCTCATAGAACGTGATGATGCGCTTGTCCGAGCTGGACACAGTGATCTCGCAGAGCTCGAGGAAGTTCTCGTTTGCGGGAATGGTTTCATACTTGAACGGCGCCTTCGGGTTGCCCAGAACGGTCGGCATATAGTAGTACGTCGCGATCTTGCCGCTCGACTCGTAGAACTTGAAGAGCGTTTTGTTTGTGCTGCCAACAGAAAACAGCCAGTGAATCCCGGTGATCGGGACGTCGTTATAAACAGTGACTTCCTTGTTGGCTTCCTTGCACTGCGCGCTCGCGCCGTCCGCTTTCAGGACCAGCGTGACCACGAGCTTTTCCTTGCCGGCGGGCAGCTTGTTGACCTTGAACGTCTTTTTGACATTGTCGATCTCCAGCGCGTCGGTCGGGAAGCAGCTGAGCGTAGCGGTTTTAACGTCCGCATTGGACGGATAGATGCGATATACATTGTTCGAAGCGCCTTCGACGTAAGCGAAGGAATACTCTTTACCGGTATCGGCAAGGAATGCATTCGTGTCCCATTCCCACTCGATGCGATCGACAGGAACCGGCGCCTTAACGACGTAGACCTTCGCATCGGCGACCATGGAGGGCTTATCCTTGAGCTGCGCATGGATCGTAACAGGCTTGCCTGTTTCGGTCGGTTCGAGCGCGTACAGAACGCCGTTTTCAACCTTCACACGCGCGGGATCGCTGGAAGACAGCCAAACGTCCGAAATCGGGATCGGAGCGGATTTCGGATCGTCTGTGTAGGAACCGGATACGGAGACCTCCTTGGTCTTTCCGGCTTCCATGGTTTCCTCAGAAAAGCTGAGACTGATCGCCGTGATCGTGTCAAGTCTGTCTGCCGCAAAAGCAAAGAAACCGACGGACAGAAGCGGAAGCGCTCCGAACGTCATGACCACCGCAAGCAGAACAGCAAGGGATTTCTGCATCGTTCTTTTCATCTTAGTATACTCCTTTGTGTTGATTTAGGCTTTACCCACATCGCGTATTATAACTGAACATCAAAGGTTTTTCAACATGTTTTACAAAATATAAAGAAAATTTAAATGAAATCTTAAATAATTCGATACCATTTTGTAAACATCATCCTGGATATACATTTTCTTGAAATCAAGCCCACGGATCCTGCTGTGCCGGCTTGCGGATATCAGACAAGCACTTGGCTTCCCAAAGGAACCACTGGCCCGTGCTGACCTTGCGGCGCACCTCGACGATGCGGTCGCTGTCCGCGCCGGAAGAATGCACGTACAGCGTCAGGAAATCGGCGCCGTGCTCGGAATAAGGATTCCGTTTGACCGTGATGCGATACGGCACGGAAGGCGTGTAGTTGTTCTGCGGAGAGGTACCTTCAAAGTACGAGATGGGAACGTATTCCTTCCCGCCCAGCCTGTCGCGCAGGAACTGAAGATCCATCGGACTCAGCGGCCGCGGACCACGAAGATAATTAAGCATCTGGATGCAGTCGTCTACGCTCTCACCGTACCGACACAGTGCGGCTACCGCCAGCGCGGCCGTGCCGTACGGATTTTGCAGATCGGCGTGCGGAAGCGCCTGAAGCTGTGACAGATCCTGCGGAAGCGACGAAAAGGAGATCGTTTCGCCGTGATTTCCCACGATCTGCGCCGCCTGACGCACCGTATTATCCACAGCGCTGCCGACGCTTTGGACCGCTTTGTTTTTGAACTGATCGAACAATCCCATAGAAATACTCCTTTCGGACAGGAAAGGCGGA
Organism: Clostridia bacterium; assembly: GCA_017449935.1. Lineage (GTDB taxonomy): Bacteria > Bacillota > Clostridia > Oscillospirales > Acutalibacteraceae > UBA1425. The sequence continues at coordinate 25,180 of JAFSYP010000108.1, read as the reverse complement.
ACAGAAAGAACTGTCCCGCCCGCTGTGATGTTGAATTGATGTACTGTCTGCGTTACCGCGCGTCGTTCTCGTCGAAAACATCGCCGCATTCCGGGCAGAACTTTGGCGGATGATGCGGATCTTCCGGCATCCAGCCGCACTTGTCGCAGCGGTACAAAGGCGCGTCGGCCGGCTTCTGGGCGCCGCAGTTGGGGCAGAATTTGCCCAGATTGACCGCGCCGCACTTGCAGGTCCAGCCCTGCGCTTCGGGCTTAGCCTTGCCGCATTCGGTGCAGAACTTGCCGGTTGCGATATTGCCGCAGCTGCACTTCCAGCTGTCCGCAGGCGCCGCCTGCTGTACAGGCTGCTGTACGGGCTGCTGCGCCTGTTGCTGCTGACCGCCCATGGCAAAAAGGTTCTGCGCGTTCATTCCGCCGGCATTCTGCGCAAAGCCCAATCCCATGAAGCCGGTCATCGCGCCGGCGGAGTTGGACGCCGCCGCTTTCATAGCTTCCGCCTGCGCTCCGACGAGCGTGGCGCCTGCCATGGTAGGATCGCGCATGACAGCATTTCTCTGCAGCGTCTTGATCAAATCTTCGTCTTCCTTGGGCGCGGTGATGGAATTGATGCCCACGGAAACGATTGCCAGACCGCGAAGATCTGTCCACTTCGCCGTCAGCACATCGTTCATCGCGTCGGACAGCTCCATCGTGTGGCCGGGAAGCGCACTGTAACGAATGCCCATCTCGGAGATCTTGGCGAATGCGGGCTGCAGCGCGTTCAGGAACTCTGTCTTGAGCTGCGCGTCGATCTCGGAACGATTGTATTCCGACTCCACGTTGCCGCAAACATTCGTATAGAACAACAGCGGATCGGCGATCCGGTAAGAAAAGATACCGTTGCAGCGGACGGAAATGTCGATATCCAGTCCGATATTGCGGTCCACAACGCGGAACGGCACGGGATTCGGCGTACCGAACTTGTTGTCGGTCAGTTCCTTGGTATTGAAATAGTAAACGCGCTGATCCTTCGCGGTATCACCGCCATAGGTGAAACGCTTGCCGATCGTCTTGAACGTCTGCTTGATGCTGTCGCCCAGTCTGCCGGTAAAGATGCTCGGTTCGGTAGAGGTATCATAGGTGAATTCACCGGGTTCAGCGCAGACCTCGACAATCTTGCCCTGCTCGACGATGATCATACACTGACCGTCTGCCACGGCAATACCGGAACCGTTGGAAATGATGTTGTCGTTGCCCTTTGTGTTGGCGGAACGACCGGTAATGCGTTTTTGCCCCTTGACGACCATGACGTCCTTGGCGATCGCGTCACAATAGAAAAACTCTTTCCACTGATCGGCCAACACACCGCCGAGTGCGCCGACGCCCGCTCTGATAAGTCCCATAGTTGATTACTCCTTTCGCGTGTACTTCACCGTACACATCCTTATATTATAGTATAACACAGATATAACAACTTTGCAATATCGTCATTCTTCACAAAAAACGGAAAAATGTTTAGTCAAAGCGACGAAAGTCTTCGATATCCCAGCTGCGAATCCTTTCCAGCATTTCCCGAATATTCAATATGCCGTACGCGAAGCCCTTGCGCACGAGCGACTGCGGCACATATTCGTCGTATTTTTCAAAGATCGGCACCTCGTTCGGATAGACAAGCTCCATCGGATCGATCGGCTTTTCGGCTTCTTCGCGCAGTACGGTAAAAAACGTCAGCGGATCGGCTTTCATTTTGAACTGGATAAAATACGGCCGCACGGGATCAAGCGCGGAAAGACCGAGACGGTCGCCGCATCTGCGTTTTAAAAAACGCTCCATCGCAAAGAACGCATACGTCCCGAGCCACGGGAACAGGCACCACATATTGCCGCCCAGACAAACAAGCGGTCGTGTCGACGCGCCGGAATTGCGCGCGGTCATACGTGCATGCGTAAGACGTGCAGAGGCGTTTTGCATCAGATACGGATAGGAACGATCCTCCTGAAGGACCTGACGCATTCTTTCAAGCACCTTCGTATGAATATCCCCCGCGCACTCGCCGAAGTACGCTGGGACCTTGCCTTTGACCTGCTCGCAGTAAATGACGCGGCGTTTGTGGTCGATCTCCTCGACGATCCAGACGTGACCGGCCAGCGCGATCTTTTCTCCGACCGGAGGCGGCATCACGATGGTGCCGAGCTCCTGCGATCCGCAGCGAACGGTATATTCCTCACTCTCCTGAAAGACCGCATAAAACTTGAAGGAGTTGATGACCCTCTCGCCCGCCAGTCCGACGATCAGTCCCCCCTGCTCCGTTCGCTGGATCTGCTCCGTCTCGATCAGGTGACGCAGCAACTCGCGGTAATCGTCTTTAGAGATACGGTGGAAAAAACTGAGCGTCAGCACGCGCGAAGCCAGCTCCGCCGCGGTCAGCTCCCCGCAGGAAGCAAGCGTGCTCATGGTCTGATGATACAGAAGACTGAACGGCAATCGGTCGAGCTTCGGCGGCTCAACCCAGCGCTGCTCTAAATACAACTGCACAAGCGCGATCCCCTGAAGCAGCTTCCACGGTACGGTCGTCGGCAGCATGGCGCGCACCATCGGCATATCCTCGCGCATGACGAACCACATTTCCGGCGGCTGATCGCGCCGTCCTGTGCGGCCGAGCCGCTGAAGGAACGATGACACCATAAACGGCGCGTCGATCTGGAACGCGCGTTCCAGTCGACCGACGTCGATCCCAAGCTCCAGCGTCGCCGTCGTAACGGTCGTCTGCGTCTGCGCATCGTCCTTCATCACTTCCTCGGCCGTCTCCCGATACGACGCGGAAAGATTTCCGTGATGGATCAGAAAACGGTCCGGCTCGTGTCGCGCCTCGCAGTACTGGCGAAGCGTCGTCGTGACCGCTTCGCATTCCTCGCGGGAGTTGACGAAGACCAGACACTTTTTGCCGCGCGTATGTTCAAAGATATACCCGATCCCCGGATCGGCGTTCTGCGGCGCCGTATCCGTTGCGCTTTCCAACACAGGCTGCGCCGTCTGCACCGCTTTTCCTTCCGCGGCCTGCGGACCCTGGACGTAAAAATGCTCCATCGACAGACGCCAGCGCGTACCCTTTGACTCGATCTTCGGGATCACGACGCCGCGGCCCGTCCCGCTCGACAGAAACCGGCCGGTGCTTTCCGGATCGCCGATCGTGGCGGACAAACCGATCCGTCGGGGATTGACGCCCGCGAGCGCGCAAAGGCGCTCGATCAGGCACAGCGTCTGCCCGCCGCGGTCGCCGCGCATGAGCGAATGTACTTCGTCGATCACGATGAACCGAAGATCGCAAAACAGACGCACGATCTCCGCATGCTTGCGCAGCAGCATCGCCTCAAGCGATTCCGGCGTGATCTGCAGGATACCCGACGGCTTCTTCAGCATCCGCGACTTGTGCGACTGGGACACGTCGCCGTGCCAGTGCCAGACAGGGATCTGCGCCTGCTCGCACAAATCGTTGAGCCGCATGAACTGGTCGTTGATCAACGCCTTCAGCGGACCGATATAGATCGCGCCGACCGAACGCGGCATATCCTCGTCAAACAGAGTGAGGATCGGAAAGAAAGCGGCTTCTGTTTTTCCGGACGCGGTCGAGGCGGTCAGCAGGACATTGTCCTCGGTATTGAAGATCGCGTCGCCCGCCGCGACCTGTATCGCGCGCAGCGATTCCCAGCCGTTGCGGTAAATAAAGTCCTGCACAAAGGGCGCATATCTGTCAAATACGTTACTCATACTTCAAACTCCGCAAACGAAGCATCCGACGGCTCCGGTGTGCTCTTCGCGAAGTCGAACCCGTCCGACCCCAGCAGCGTGCGTACCTGCATTTCGGGATGCTGATGGATGATGTTCAACAGCTCGATGAAGTCGCGGATGACTTCACGCGGCGTGATATGCACATCGGCGCCGATGCGGGCAAACTCGATCCGTATAAAATCCGCAAGATCATTTTCCGTCAGCGTCGGCGTATAATCAAACAACTTCGCATGGATTTCCGTCAGCTTTTCCGTCAGCACAAGCATTTCTTCATGCGTCAGCGGCTCCAGGCGAATGATCGGCGCGAGCATATCCTGCACGCCCTCCCGCGAAAATCTGCCGTCGGTCAGCCGCGAACGCAGCGCCTCATAGCTGAATACACCGCGCCGCGTGTCCTCGATACACTGCGGCGTGCCGCTCATGATGATGCCCAGATACGACGCTTTCCCCTGTAAGGTGTCATTGTACATGGTCAGTATCTTTTCATAATTATACTGACGCGTGATGCTGTTCGGCACCTTATAGATATTGACAAGCTCGTCGATCAGGATCAGAAGTCCGGCATATCCGGCCTTTTTCAGGAAAACGGCAAAGAGCTTGATGTATTCGTACCAGTCATCGTCCGTTATCACGATGTTTACGCCCAGCTCGGCTTTAGCCTCGGTCTTCGTGGCGTATTCGCCGCGGAACCATTTAACGACCTTCGCCTTGCTGTCGTCGTCGCCGTCTAAATAAGCGCGGTAGTAGATGGTCAGCAGCTTTGCAAAATCGAAGCCGTGAACCATTTCATTGAGCGAACGGATGACCTCAAAGATCTTTTTTTCGACCAAAGCGGGAAGCGCGGGATCGAGCGCGTTCAGCCCGTTCTGCGACGCGGTCTCGCTCTGCACGGTGCTGATCCAGCGGTCAAGGATCAGCGTCAGCGCACCGCCTTCGGGACGCGTTTTGGTAGACATGTTGCGGATCAGTTCCTTATAGGTCGCAAGCCCCTGCCCCTTTGTGCCCTGCAGTCTGCGCTCCGGAGAAAGATCGGCGTCCACAACGGCAAACCCCTTATCCATACAGTAACTGCGGATGGTTTGCAGCAGAAAGCTCTTGCCGCTGCCGTAGCGTCCGACGATAAAGCGGAAGGACGCGCCGCCGTCGGCGATGATCTCCACGTCATGCAGCAGCGCGGCGATCTCTGTTTCACGGCCGACTGTGATATACGGCAGACCGATGCGCGGCACGACGCCGCCTTTCAGTGAGTTGATCACAACGGATGCGATTCGTTTCGGTATTTTCATGACAACAGTCCTCTCAGTTCCTCTTCGTAGTCCTCGATCAAATACGGCGTGTCGCCGTCAAACGCTATCACCGTGTCGTCAAACAAATCAAAACACTTCTCATTGATGGATTCCGCTACCACGGACAACAGCTTTCCCGTGCCGGACAATGCTGTTTGCGCGGACTCTCCGCAAAGAAGTGCGGACAGCACGGCGCGCTCGTCGTCGTCCAGCCCCGCTGCGTTTTCCGAAGGCTCCGGCAAAGCCTCGGGCGGCGGCTCCTGTTCTTCCGGCTCGTCGACGATCAGCTTTTCGCGTGTGATCTCCGCCGCGTCGCGTATCTCCTGCAGCTTCGACAGGTTGATCCGAACCTCCCGCACGGCTCGCTCATTTTGCGCCCGACGCAGAGAATCAATGCAATCCTGAATGATCTTTTGTAAATACTTTGGTACCGAATTTGTTTTCAGCGAATACGGAAACAAAAACGTCTCGCGCATGATCGCGTCCACGGCGCGCGTCATCGCGCCGAGCTCCGTGTTTTTTCCGCGTTTTCCCCAAACACGGGTGCAGCTCCATCTGCCGTTTTCACAGGTGAACGATGTCAGCGCCCCGACAGCGTAGGTGCGGTCGGCCGACATGCTTTGCGGATAAAAGATCGCCGAATAAAACATGGTGTACGGCGTGGTGAACCTTCGACCGAAGTACGCTTCGCACAGAGAATACCTGCGGTGTTTTGCGTAGTACGCCGAAAGAGCCCGGAAAACGGCGCAAAGCACCTCCCGCGTCGCTTCGGGCTGTTCCCGATAAAAGCGCGAGCGCTGCAACTGATAGGAAGACAGCGCGCAAAGCGCGTCAAACAGCTTGTCGTCCTCCTGTACGTCCGCGTCCATCAACACGGAAAGCGACTCGTCGAATGTCGCGTCATCCGAACGGGATAAAAGTGACGGATCCAGATCGTAATAGATCACATAGTCACGCAGCCAAAGCTCAACATAGCGGTTGATCTGCATATCGATCTTGCTGTACTTTTCATAGAAACCCAACAGCTTTTGATACCCGTCGAGCGCGTCGGCGACGCCGATGCCGTTTAAGAGTTCGTAGATATATACATATACAAAAGAAAGCTCCGTTTGCTCGACGTTCCCTTGCCGAACCTGCGTGCGCCATGTAAAATACCCGCGCAGCTGGCTGTCGCTCATGGATTCATAAGTCGGATAATAGCGAAAAAACGTCCCGCGGTACGGACAGTCGTCTTCATAGTCCTCCATGAACTTGCCCTGCTTATAAAAGATCTCGGCAGAGGTCATGCTGCGCGTGCCGCCCTGAAAAGCGAGCTTGCGCATCCGGCGGCACTTCTCCGGCAGATAGTTGTTCATCTGCGCGGCCGTACGCAGAATCGGCTCGTCCCGATAGACGCGCGTTGAGATCCCGGGCTGCTCCATGACCTTGGAGATCAGCTCGTGAACATCGCCCATACGCACACCGCCCTTCGTTTGATTTATCTTATATTATAACAAGTTTTTCAGCAAAATGCAATCATTATCTTCAAATAATTTGAACGTTTGTTCTGCGACATCCATTGATATAAAAAAAGCACGCCTCTTATAGATACGCACCGTATCACAAGAGGCGTGCCGTTTTGTCAGGAAGACGTTTTGTCAGGAAGACTTTTATTTACTTTTTCATCGTACCAAAGATGCCGCGGAACAGCTGCTTGCCAACTTCCCGGCCGATGGTACTCATCGCGGAGGATGCGACCTTGTTCACCATCTTGCTCGCGGTGCCGGAAACAGAACTCTTACGTTTTTGCTCACGGGCACGTTCGGCGTCGCGTTCTTCTTTGGCAATGCGTTTTTCTTCCGCGGCGAGGCGGCGCTCTTCGGCGGCGCGAGCCTTTTCCTCGGCCAAACGCTGCTTTTCAGCCTGCTGACGCTCTTTCTCCTCCTCTTTCCGGCGTGCCAGTTCTTCGGCTTCGCGGGCGGACTGTTCCACTTTTTCGGTGAGGATCTCATAGGCGGATTCGCGGTCAAGCGTCTCGGCATATTTACTGAGCAGCGGAGACGTGGCCAGCACGGTACCGATCACGGCCGGCGCCACAGCTTCCATGGAGCTCTTCGGCGGCAGAATATTGGCGCGCTGCACAACGCCCGGAATGCCCTTTTCATCAAGCACAGAGACCAAAGCTTCGCCGGTGGCAAGCTCCTGCAGCACCGTCTCCGTATCGAACGCGTCATTCACACGGAACGAACGTGCGGCGGCGCGGATGGCCTTTTGCTCGTTGGGCGTATAGGCGCGCAGGGCATGCTGCACGCGGTTGCCGATCTGAGTGAGCACGGATTCCGGGATGTCCATCGGGTTTTGGGTGATGAACCAGACCGAAACGCCCTTAGAGCGGATAAGACGCACGACCTGCTCCACTTTTTCGAGCAGGGCTTTCGGCGCGTCTTTGAACAGCAGATGCGCTTCGTCAAAGAAAAAGGCGATCTTCGGCTTGTCGAGGTCGCCCGCCTCGGGCAGCAGTTCGTAGAGCTCCGTGAGCATCCACAGCAGGAACGTGCTGTAAAGCAGCGGATGCTGGAACAACTCGGCGCATTCCAGAATATTCATCACGCCGCGGCCGTCCGGGTCCCAGTCGAACCAGTCGCCGATGTCCAGCGCCGGCTCGCCGAAAAAGATATTGCCGCCCTCATCCTCCAGCGTCAGAAGCGCGCGCTGGATGGAACCGATCGACTGCGTCGACACGTTACCGTAGCGGATCTTGTATTCTGTCGAGTTATCAGCCACGAATTGCAGCATGGAACGCAGGTCCTTCAGGTCCAGAAGAAGCAGACCGTTGTCGTCGGCAATACGGAACACGATGCGCAGCACGCCGCTCTGGACATCGTTGAGCCCCAAAAGACGCGCCAGCAGCTCCGGTCCCATGTCGGAGATCGTGGTACGCACCGGGTGACCCAACTTGCCGTAGACGTCAAAGAAACGCACGGGAAAATCGGTATAGTTAAAATCCTCGATCCCCATCGTGTCGATCGAGCGGCGGATATGTTTGTTTTCGCGGCCGGGCAGGCACATGCCGGAAACGTCGCCCTTGATGTCGGCGATGAACACGGGCACACCCATCTCGCTGAAAGATTCTGCAACGACCTTGAGCGTTACGGTTTTACCCGTGCCGGTGGCGCCGGCGATCAGACCGTGGCGATTAGCCATCGAAGGATCCAGGTAAACGCGTTCACTGCCGGTGGCAAGCCAGATCTTGCCGTTTTCTTCTGTAAACATAAGCGATTTCTCCTTTGGTAACAACAGGTTTCTTTTCATTATTCGTGTTTTTATTATATCGAGCCGCGGGGAAAATGTCAAGAAAAGACGCGCATAGACGCAAGCCGCTCTTACGGCGTGATCTTGTCCTGCAGGAATCCGTCCACCGTTTTCCAGTACAGCGCCGGATCCTTATACACCGCCCGCGCGTGGTCGGCGCCCTCGATGGGCTGCTTGGCCTTCGGCGCCGCACAGGCATCGTAAAGCCTGTCCATCATCCAAAACGGCACGAAATCATCCGCGGTGCCGTGCAGAAATACCGTCGGCGTCACGGAGCGGCTGACGGCATCGATCGGCACGTTTTTGCGTATGTCAAAATTACGACGATGAATAGATGCGGCGTTCACGGCATTGAGAAGCGGGAACGGCGGTAGCTTCGTGCAATACTTGATAACGTTCGCATACTGCTCCCAGCAGCTTGTAAAGCCGCAGTCCGCGACCGCCGCTTTCACCTGATGCGGCAGCGCTTCGCCGGTGGCAAGCATAACAGCCACCGCGCCCATGGAATAGCCGTGCAGGACGATCTCGGCGTCCGGGTCCTTGTCAACAATATAGTCGATCCATGCCATGCAGACGTCCTTGTCGTGATACCCCATTGTGCAGTATTTGGTTTCATCGTTGCCCCAACCGCGAAGAGAGGGACAAATGCAGTTGTAGCCGAGCTTATGGTAATGCTCCGCGTAAACGCCGGTGGACTCCGGAGAAGCGTTGTAGCCGTGGCAAAGCACCGCCCATTTGTGCGTCGGGTGTTCGGACGGTATGATATAAGCGTGTATCCGGCCGGTGACGTCGGTGACGATCGTTTGATCCTCTCCTTTATGCTTCTCCATCCAGCCAGGCTCACGCCGATAGACTTCCTCGCAGTCAGACGTTTCCTGAGAGGAGTCGGTCCGGTCAAACAGTCTGATAAAAAAGCTGTTCACTTTTGTGTTCATCGCGCACTCATACACAAGCGCTCCCGCGCCCAGAACCGCAGCCGCGGAACCGACGCCGGCTTTGATAAAGGTTTTTAAGGATAACACCGTATCATCTCCTTGCAGACCGACAACATAAGATTTGTTATTTTATGCGGATTGCTTATTCAAAACACGACCTGAAAAAAGCGGCAGATGCCAAACTTCCGAGGAAGAGCGCGTCCGCCGCCTTATGGTCATGGAACGGGAATCGGACCGTTATTTCCCGATACTCCAGATAAATACGAACGCCCTGAAGAAGAAAACCCGTAACCAGTCAATGATCGACGTAAAGAAATCCTTAATTCTCTGCAGACCGTTTGACGAACCGTTCTCAAGGTCATTTTTGACAGCGTCAATGACCCTTTCGGCGATCTGAGCATACCCGTGCTGCGTGGGATGCGCGATAAGCGCGTACTCAATGGGATCGCTGATGGACAGGATCTGGCCAATGGACATCTGCGTTACGGAGGAAGGCGTATCGACGTCGGAGATATCGACGTACATATAGCCGTATTTCCTGGCACACATCCTGGTGTAGGAATTCATCGAATCCATGATACCGTCGAGGAGAGAGCCGATCTGGATCGAGATATCATCCGTCATCGTAGCTTTTTTGATCGGGTTAATCGTGCCGACAAGAACGACCTTGGCGTCAGGATTATTCTCCTTGATATAGTCAAGAAGAAGCGGGTACGCATCCTTCCAGTAGTTGAAATACTCGTTGAGCAAATTGAAGATCTTGACGACACCGGACGGAATGCTCTTGGCGTCGCTCATATCGATCTTGTTCAGGCCGAATATCTGCGCCTTGTAAATGACGTCCGTCTGACCCAATCCGATCGTGATCAGGCTCGCGTTTTTGAACATCTCGCGAACGCTCATGATCTCGCCTGTCTTGCCGTAGGCGGCGTTGCCGTCAATAGTAAGACTCAAAGGATCGCCGAAATACTGAAGATCCGTAGCATAACGCTTCAGCATGCTGCCGTCGTCATAGGTAAACTCGTCGTCACGGAAGCCGTCGTCGATCCCGAGAAGATCGAGCACATACGCGACGGAAACGGCGTCGTGCGCCAATGGCCACAGCTTCGCGCTCGTGTCGCGGATATCGTCCGGCGCGTTCAGGCCAAACGCCTCGGCCACCCGATTCGGATAAGATCCGTCCACGTTGCGGCAGTCATAATTACCGTAAGAATCGTTGAGATACAGCTGATCCCGCCAGTTCTCGCCCGCCCCGTAGCCGCGGGTGAAGCTGTCGCCGACAGCGAGGTATCCGATGCCTTCCTTGAGGGAAGTATACGGATCTTCGGCCGCAAAAGACGGAACCGAAAGCAGCGGAGCAGCAATAAGGAAAGCCAGGATCAGCGCGAGGATCTTAGTGGTACGTTTCATATTTTTCCATCTCCCGTTTTTTATTCTCCGATTATAATTATAATCAAATATTTGTTTTTTGCAATAGCTGACAAAAAATGTTTTAGACTATGCTGCACACAACAAATGTGCGGTATTGACTTATATTTGATCCGTCAGATCGAATCGCGGTCGTGTTGGCGTTGTTCTTGCACATACTACGCCGGTATACGAACCGTATCTACGAATAGATGAAGCAGAAATATTTAGGGGCTGTCCGAAACCGGACAGCCCCGTTGGTATTATTCATTTACTGCAATCAAGCAGCGCCGCGCTGGTCGACCGTGTACTTCAGCAGACCGGCCTGACGCAGATAGTATGCATCCAGAAGGTCTCTGTCGCCGTCGCCGTTGGCGTCCATCGCCTCCATAGCGTATAAGGAAAGTGGTTTATTGTTCAGGCGATTGGCCTTATACAGATACACCCAGTTGGCGTCCGTCGCGTCCGCACGGCAGTCGCCGTCCAGGTCGCCGAAGATAACAACAGTATACTTCTGAACGATTTGGCCGCCGGCTTCCAAAGTCAAACCGATCTCAGCGCCCGTACCGGTGCCTGCGCCGACGCCCGTCAAGTTGTACACAAGAACGCCCGTGCCGCGCTTGCTGATGTAGGACAGGAAGTTGGTCAGTTTCTCGCGCATACCGTAAACATAGCCGTTGGTCTTATCCAGAACGGTCGTGGAACCGACCACCTTGGAGATCGCGGGCTGCGGTGTGACCGCGTCATACGCTTCCTGAAGCACCAGAACGACCTCATCGATGATGTTCTGATCGGATCCGTCGTAACCCGGATTCACAGCTTCCGCGGCAGTGTATGCAGCGCGAAGATCTGCGATCGTATCCTGGAAGTATGCCGTTGGATCCACATCATTCTCATCCAGAATGGCCTTTGCCAGCAGCTTCAACTGATTGAGTACGCTGTAATCGGCCGCGCCGGTGAAGAATTTCAACTGCTTCTGTGCTACGACAAGCAGGCGGCGTGCAGCCGTAATCTTTGCCTGACGAAGAGAGGCGGGATCCGTGTTATAGGTCTGGCTGACTCTCTTGGCAAATTCAAGCACTTCGTTGTATTCTGTCCACGTTTTCAGCGTGAAGTCTGTGGAGTGGTACTTAATTTCGCCGTTGACTTCGGCGCCCTGCGCGGTCATCGAACCATATGCGCCGTAGCCGTACGTTTCTCTGGCTTCGTTGATCTCCCGGCGCAGCTGTGCGACGTTGACATTGCGTTCGACGAGCAGCTCGAAGTAATAGCCGAGACGGTAGGTCAGAACCGTGACTTCGCGTGCAAGATCATCGGTAGCTGTTGCCTTTTCGGCGATCTCTTCGCCTGTCGTAACGGGCATTGCTTCGATCTCGGCAACTTTCTCTTCATACTTCTCGGACAAAGCTTTCGCCTGACGATAAACCTCTCTCCAGTTGTAGTACTTGTAAAGGTTGGCTGCATCGAAATCTTCGCTGCCGAAGAAGAAATAATCATCATCGGAAAGCATGTCGGCATCCAGCTTGTTGCTCGGGCTCTGCGCCTCCAGCTTGCGGCGAAGATCGGTGATGTTGTAGTTCTCGTTGTTTCTCGGGAAGATGTCGTAATTCTCCTCGTACTGGTCGAGATTCGTCAGAGACTCAGCGACCAGAGGAAGCGCGGAAAGAAGGATCGGTTCGCCGTATACCGCGATCAACTGCGACAGATGCTCGGCAAGCCAGCGAAGGTTGGTCTTGTCACTGTAACGCGTCTTGGAAACAAGATCTTCAAGGCAGTTGATGTTCGTATTGGCAAACAGAGCGGAATCGCTCTGGAACATGCCGTTGAGCAGACGCTTGAGAAGCGTAAGGATGAACTTGATGACGTTCTGGTTCAGCTCGCCTTCGGCCTTGCTGGGATAACCCTTGACCGTGCCCTGATACGTGTTGAACAGGCTCAGGATATTGTTCAGCTGTGACATATCGAGATTGACGAAGGTGTACAGCAGATTGTCAAGAAGCGCGGAACGCGTCACGTTGCCCGTGTAGTTGTTGTACGAATCCTTGAACGCAAGAACGTAGTCATCCGGAAGCCAGGTGATATTCAGGATATTGTTCCAAAGCAGAATGTCCAGATTCTTCCAGACGACCATATTCTGCATCGTAGGCGTGGTGGTCAGATCCAGATTGTCCGTACGGACCAGACCGCCCCACTGATCGATCGCCCAGTTGACAATCCACTGGAGCGTTTCGTCAAAGTTCAGTCCGGCAGGAATGTCCATCGTGGTCTTCGCGTTCAGGTAATAATACATGTAATCCGCAAGCACCGTGAAAGCAGCGGGTTCAACATATCTGGTCACTCTGCCGCTGTTGTCGCGCTCAAGGATCGGAACCTGACCGGGATTGAGCTGTTCGCCGCTCTGGCTGTTGGTCTTGTAGTTTTCGATCATGCTGTAATAGTCCACTTCGGGCATCTTATCAGTCATGACGTCGATCAGAACATACGTCGCAACGCCGTAGCCGTTGATCGGGACTTCTCTTACCGTGCCGTTCGCCTGACGCTCAGGCATGGTCTTCGGAATGTCCATATAATCGATCAAACCGGTGATAACCGTGCGGACAAGATACGCAAGCATCTGCGGCTCAGAGAGCGTAGCAAGCGTCTCATTATCCCATTTCTCAACGGTATCATAGGATGTCAGGTTGCTCATCAGGCCCTGCGCAGTCGAAAGAAGCGTGTGCAGCAGCGACTGGAAGTCCTCGGTCAGCGAGATGCCGTCGTCCGTGACGCGGATAAACTTGGAAAGCGCGCCGTTGCGCAGATCCAAAAGGTTGTTCACAAGGAACGTCACGGTCTCTTCCTTTGAAAGACCTTCGGGCACTTCGATCTCGAGAAGGCCGATAAGAAGCGGGATGATCGTGTCTGCGCTGCCGCCGGAGAGGAAGTCGGTCAGGAGAGGCTTGACCTTGTCTTTGATCACAGCACGAAGCGCAAAGCGAAGCAGCTGGTAAACCGTAATGTTGCCGAGTTTGAAGTTCGTCACGCCGGGAGCGGTCATCGCGCCGCCGCTGACGATCTCGCTCTCAAGGCTGTCAAGGACCTTGTTCTTGCCGCCGATATAGGTGTAGAGGAACTCGTTGACCATATCGTCGATGGTGCTTGACTTCGTGACCTTGACGCCCTTGGTATTCTTGAACAGCGCGTCGTACACGGCATCCTTGATCTTCTGATGAACATCGCCGATCTTATCATTAAGATCCAGGAAGATGCCGACGACCGAACCGTTGTCCCACTCGCCGTCAACAAGCTTGCCGATGCGCTCGGCGTTGTCGCTCAAGAAGCCGAACATGGCGTACAGGATCTGCAGATCCGTGCTGCCGACGGAGGTACGATAGGGAGAAACAAGCAGAGAGCTGAAATCCAAGCGACGGATATCGCCGACCCAGCTTGTGCTCACGCTCCAAATCTTATGCTCCACAAGGGTATGGATCGTTCTGAGCGCGGCGTCGATACTCGTGACGTCGTAGTCAAAATTGATACCGTAGCCGATGTGGCCTTTAATGTCCTTCTCGCGAAGGAGATCATCGACCTTGTCCAGGATCATCGAACCGCACTGGGCAGCATTGATCACCGGGTGATCCAGCGCGTTCGTGCCGGCCGGTCTGGAGTAATCCGCATACTCGGCGAAGACGCCCACGCTCGCACAGCTCAGGCACATGATCATCGCCAGAAGAATGCTGATCAATCGAACGGATTTTTTCATGATGTGCACCTCCAATGATTTTGCAACCGCAGAAAGACCGCAAGGTCTTCCGTGAAAGACTGCAATATACTGTATATCGTGTATACAGATATAGCAATCATACTACATATTTATTATATATGTATTTGATACAATTGTCAACGTAAAACATCCATTTTTTTTCGTTTGAAACGTAAAAAATCAACTGTCATTTTTGTGCAATTTCACAACAAACAGGGCTGTCGCCGTTGGTCAAAGCCAAACCTGCGACAGCCCCGGATCAGTTAAGATTCAGTTTTCAGAAGAGTACGGAATTCGCGCTCCACGGACCGGTAAGAATATAGGGAATGAACTGCCAGAAATGGATACGGCAGTAAACGTCGGCCTCGTCCAGCTCGATGATCGCTCTGCCGCACTTGATGTACAGCGTGATCACAGTGCTCAGACGACGATTCAGGATCAGCTGACTGCCCGAAATCTTGGCCACGGCGTTTCCGGAAGAAACAGACATGCACGCCGGAATGGCGGACGGATTATGGAACAGATCGAACGTATCTCTCCAATAGCCGCTGTACGTATCCTTCAGGAAAGCAAAGGTGATCCTGTATACAACGACCTTCTTTTCAAAGTCGTTGTCGCCGCCGCGAACATCATATCCCTCGATGTTCACGTCGCCTCTTGCCGTCACTTTACCGCCCTTCTGGATGAGGTACTTCGTCTCGATGCTGTACGTAAACAGCGCCTTGTCGCCGTTCTTCATGGCGGGATCGGTGTTGGCGTTCAGGATAGCGTCGCACATGACGATCGCGTCAGACGCATAGACCGCGGCGTAGCCGCCCAGCGCGGTAACTTCGACGTTGTGCAGCATCAGTGTCTGCGCATAGATACCGATATTGCCGTCGTTTTCCGTGTTCAGATTCTTGTCGCCGATCACCGTAACCTTGCAGTCCTTGATCTTCGCCTTATCCACACTGCCGTTGACCGTCGTGCCTTCGATCGTCAACTGACCGTCGACTCTCCAGCCGCAGGTGCCTCTGGTCTTGTATTCCGTCGTGTCAAACGTAACATCGCCGGCGATACGGATCGTCAGGTCGCCGTCGCAGTACAGGCCGTAATAGTTGTCGTTGCGTTCGACAAGCTCGGACATCTCATAGTTATAGTAGAACGTCAGCACATAACCGGCATCCTCTTCATACGTGACCGTGTAGTAGGACTTCGTGTTTTTGAACACCTCGTACACTTCGACATAGCCGTCTCTCTTGAACCGTTCGATCAGGTTGTGTTCGGACTTGTCCTTCTCGCCCACAAACAGTTTCGTGGGAACCTTGGCACCGGCGCTGGCAGTCATCGGCACGCACGCGATCAGAAGCGCGACAGCCAAAAAAGCAGCAAAGAATCTCTTTAACTTCATGAATCATACATCCTTTCTGATATAATGCCCCTCTATTATATAAGAAAAATCTGCCGGATGCAACCGCTTTTTTTAAAAAATTACGGATTTTTGCAGATTTCTTGCGCGATCTTTCCGAAAACAGGCAGGCAATCCGACGCGCCCGAATCGCCGTCTTCACAGAACACCGTCAGGACATACTGCGGCTGTCGGGCAGGGAAGAACCCGCTGTACCATGTGTTCAGCTGCTCGACGCCGTCGCGGTAAAAGCCGCTTTGCGCCGTCGCGGTCTTGCCGCCGCAGTCCTTGAACGTCAGACGTTCGGTCTGCGCCGCGGCGTAGACAAGCAGTTCACGTACGGTATCGGACGTGTCCGACCGCAGCACGCGCTCCCCTGCCGACAGCTCCGTTTGCGTGCGCCTGCCCTGATCGTCGTAAAGCGCACAGATCAGCCGCGGTTCGTGATAGATCCCGCCGTTGACGCACGCCGCCGTCGCCGCCGCGATCTGGAGAGGCGCTGCGGTCAGCCTGCCCTGTCCGAAAGCGATATTGGCACGGGCGGCGTCCGACTGCAGCTCCGCGCTGTCCGGCAGAACGCCCGCGCCGCAAACAATATCGTCGGCCAACGTCACGGAGCTGCCCAGCCCCAGACGCCAGCTCAGATCCAGTATGGCGTCGATCGGGATCTGCCGCGCGGCGTGGATGAACCACGGATTACAGGAATTCGCCATCGCCTGCGCCATATTCTGTGCGCCGTGTCCAGCGTGCAGATGACAGTGAAATGTCACGCCGTCCTGTACCGTCTCTCCGGTGCAGGTGTATCGGAAGGTTTCCGGCACACCGTTCTCCAGCGCGGCTGCGGCGACAATGATCTTGTATACGGAGCCGACGCTCACCGGATTGAGCGCACGGTTCAGAAAAGGCGAATCCTTGTCCCGAAGACTGTTTTCCGGATGCGCGGCGTCCCACTCCGGCAAGCTGACCATCGCCAGGATATCCGACGTCTGCGCGTCCAGCAGCACCGCCGCGCCCTTGCGGATCCGGGAGGACAACATGGCCTCGCGCACCGCTGCCTGCAGACGCTTCTCAAGTGTGAGCTGCACGCCGCGCGGCGACCACAGCCCGCCGTCGCTCAACCGTGTATTGCCGCCGCACAGCACACGTCCCGTCGCATCCACGTCGTACGTGACCGTACAGGAACGCGTTCCAAGCAGCGCGTCAAAGCTCTTTTCCAGGCCGCACACGCCGTGACCCGTGCTGTCGCAGTACCCGGCAAGGTGCTCGATCAGAAACGGCTCCGCATATCGGATCGGGCGGCGCACCGTGAAGATCCCTTCGCCCGCGGCATCGCGCAGCAGCGGCACGACTGCCGGCAGCCCCTTCTCCAGCCGAAACCGTGCTTCGGAAAAATCCTCCGGCGTACAGGCTTCGCGCAAAACCTGCATCGTCTGCGCAAGCGGCGCGGCGGCCGCTACGGTCTGCGCGCGCGTATTGACGAACGGCAGACCGATGCGGTCATAGAGGAAGCCCCTGCCGGACGCGACCTCCACCGTCAGTGTGCTGCCGGTCCCGGCGCTTCGCACGACGCCCGACGTCGAGAGCGAATACAGCCGCAGCATCAGCGCTGACAGACTGAATATCAGACAAAAAAAGACCGATACGACACGTTTCACGGAATCATCCTTTGAAAAGCATTGTATCGGTAGTATATGCAGTTTGTTACGCGTTTTTCAAAATATCCTCCGCCAGCGATTCCAACTCGCCGATCGTGGACAGCTGTCCGATCCGGTTGCGGTAGGACGCCGCGCCGCGGACGCCGCGGATATACCATGCCGCGTGCTTTCTCGCTTCGCGCATCCCGATGTAATCGCCTTTATAGGCGCAGAGCATACAGATATGCCCGAGCATGACGCGCATCTGCGTCTCCAGCGGCGGGTCCGGCAGGATCTCACCGCGTTCGAGATAAGCGTCGATCCGTTGAAAAACCCAAGGCCTGCCGAGCGCGCCGCGGCCGACCATCAGAAAATCGCAGCCCGTTTCATCGAGCATCCGCCGCGCGGATACGCCGTCCGTAATATCGCCGTTGCCGATCACGGGAACGCTGACCGCCTGCTTTACGGCGCGGATCATATCGTAATGCACGGGCGGGGCGTACATCTGCGCGCGCGTGCGGCCGTGCACCGTGATCGCCGCGGCGCCCGCCTGCTCGCACAACGCGGCAAGCTCCGGCGCGTTGCATTGTCCGTCACCCCAGCCGATACGCATTTTGACCGTGACCGGTACGGGAACCGCCCGCACGCATTCGCGCACGATATGCGCGGCGAGCTGCGGATTTTTCATCAGCGCGCTGCCGCCGCCGTTGCCCGCGACCTTCGGCGCAGGACAGCCCATATTGACGTCTATGAAGTCTGGGGCATACCGCATCGCCAGCTCCGCCGCTTTTGCCATGATGAGCGGATCGTCGCCGAACAGCTGCACACCCGCCGGACGTTCCGCGTCCGAGAGCGCGAGAAGCTCGGACGATTTGCGGTCGCGCATACTGATCCCCTTGGAGGACGCCATCTCGCCGATCACGAAAGACGCGCCGTAAGACACACACAGCTCGCGCATCGCCCGGTCCGCCACGCCCGCCATAGGCGCGAGCGCCGCGTGACCGTTTATCTGTAAGTTTCCGATATTCACCGTTTATCCTTTCGCGTCATACCACGTCTGCCCCATATGCACGTCAGCCGGCAGCTTTACGCCGAGATTGGCGGCGCGCTCCATCTCTTCGGAAAGCAGACGGGCCACCGCGTCGGCTTCGTTTTCCGGCGCTTCCACGATCAGTTCATCGTGCACCTGAAGGATCAGCCTTGCCGCATATCCCTCGCGGCGCAGCCGGTCATGCACGCGTACCATCGCGATCTTGATGACGTCCGCCGCCGTACCCTGGATCGGCATATTCTTCGCCACACGCTCTCCGAAAGCGCGCAAATTATGGTTGGAGGACGCCAGCTCCGGCAGATACCGCCGGCGGCCGAACACCGTTTCGGCATACCCTTTGTCCTTCGCGTCGCGCACAATCTGCTCCAGATATTGCGCCACACCGGAATAATGGCGCAGATAACCCTTGATATAGCTGTCCGCCTCATACCGCGGCACGCCGATGTCCTTTGCGAGAGAAAATGCGCCGATGCCGTAGACGATACCGAAGTTGACCGCCTTCGCACGGCTGCGCATCAGCGGCGTGACCATTTCCTGCGGCATATTGAACACCTGCGACGCGGTCACGGTATGAATATCGACGCCGGCGTTGAACGCCGCGAGCATCGCCTCATCCTTCGCAAGCGCGGCCAATACGCGCAGCTCGATCTGCGAATAGTCGGCGTCCACGAGGACAAAGCCTTCCTTTGCGCGGAAGAATCGGCGCATCTCTTTGCCGAGCTCGGATCGGACAGGGATGTTTTGCAGATTGGGCTCCGTGGACGAAATGCGTCCCGTCCGCGTTTCCGTCTGGTTGAGCGTGGAATGGATGCGTCCGTCGGGCGAGATCGCCTTGAGCATCCCATCGCAATAGGTGGATTTGAGCTTTTGCAGCGTGCGATATTCCAATATTTGTTCGACGACCGGATAGTCCTCAGCAAGTGACTGAAGCGTTTCTGCGTTCGTCGAGTAGCCGTTCTTCGTTTTCTTCGGAGCGGGAAGGCCGAGTTTTTCAAAAAGCGCCTCGCCGAGCTGCTTGGGCGAATTGAGATTGAATTCAAAGCCGATGCTTGAAAACACGGAAGCGGTCACGTCGCGGATGCGCGCGTCCAGGCGTTCGCCAAAGCGCTCAACGCCGTCCGCGTCCACCGCAAAGCCGCTGATCTCCATATCCGCCAGCACCGACGCCAGCGGCAGTTCGATCTCGCGCAGCAGCTTTTCCTGTCCGTTTTCGACAATCTGCCGAAGCATCGTATCAAACAGCTGCGGAAGAACGGCCGCAGCCGCAACGTCCGCGTCCTTCGCTTCGGGCAGCGGCACGCCGTATTCCTGCGCCAGCCTTGCCGCGCCGTAATCCTTGGCAGACGGATTCAGGATATATCCCGTGAGCATCAGATCGTCCTCGACGGCAACAGCCGTAAAACCGTTGCGCCGGGCATACGCGTACAGCGGCTTCGAGTCCGTCACATGCTTTCGGATCGAGCCGTCTTCCAGCATGGCGCGCATGAACGCGGGGAACATCATGCTGCCGCACGTCAGCGTCAGCACCGTTTCCCCTGCCCACAGAAGCATCCGTTCGATATAGCCGCCGTCATACGCGCAGTCAAAATACGCATGCCCCGCCTTACGCAGATCCGCAAGGACCGCGTCATAATCATAGGCGTCCTGCGCCTCGACCGTGCGGCGCGGGCGTTCGTCCGACGGCGGGATCTCCACAGCCGGAAGCTGCAGACGCTCAATCATGGAGAACATCTCCAGATCCGCCAGCATCCGCGTGACCTTCCGCACGTCCGGAGTCTGGTATAGATAATGGTCGAGCTGCGGATCTATCGGCGCTTCGCGGCAGATCGTGCCGAGCGTCCGGCTGAGATACGCGCTTTCCTTGCCGGCGCGCAGCTTCTCGCGCACGCCGTTTTTAACGTCTATCGTGTCGAGATCGGCATAGATCGCGTCGATCGAACCGAACCGCGCAATCAGATCGCCGGCCGTCTTCTGTCCCACGCCGGCAACGCCGGGAATATTGTCCGAGCTGTCGCCCATCAGCGCCTTGACGTCAATAAGCTGCTTCGGCGACACGCCGTAATCTTCCAGAACTTTTTCGGGCGTATACCGCGTCGTGATCGGCCGACCCGCTTTGGTCGACGCCAGCATCACGGTCGTTTCCGGGCTGACGAGCTGCAGAGAATCGCGGTCGCCCGTTGCGATGAAGCACTGCCAGTCGTCATCCTGTTCACAAAGGCGCGCAAACGTGCCGAGAATATCGTCCGCCTCATACCCTTCCTGCTGCACCACAGCAAAGCCGAGCGCGGAAAGCAGTTCCTTGAGCACGGGCATCTGCTGCGCGAGTTCCTCGGGCATCGGTTTACGGCCGGCCTTGTATACATCATAGAGCTTGTGGCGGAAGGTCGGCACGCGAAGATCGAACGCGGCGGCGATCCCGTCCGGCGCGCATTCGTCGCGCAGACGGATCAGGATACTCAAAAAACCGTAGATCCCGTTGGTAAAGCGACCGTCCTTCGTCGTCAGCAGTTTGATGCCGTAGAACGCGCGGTTCAGGATGCTGTTGCCGTCCAGAACAAGTAATTTCATTTGATTCATTCCTTTGCAGAATAAAAGTTAAGATCCTCGGATTCGGTGTGCGCCGATAAAAACGAGCCGAACAAACAGAAAACTATTTGTTCGGCTCGATCTGATTCAAAGAATGTCATCAGAAGCGGTTGAGGAAATTCTCGTACAGATTGTTCAGACCCTCCTGAATGGGGTTGCCGCCCGTCACCTGCTGCTGGAATGCGCCGGAAGGCTCCGCAACGGTGGAGTACGGATAGAGTGTCGACTGCTGCGCCTGTCCCTGCGGCGGCTGCACCATCTGTACGCCCGGATCCTCGGGAGACGGCATGGGCGCCGGCGCCCAGTCCTCCATATCACCAATAGGTCCATTATCGGACATAACGATGCAGTCTTCCACATCAAACAGCTCTATATTCAATTCGGGCTTCAAATACAGGCGCAATGGAATCATCCTCTTTCGTCAAGGTGGACCGCAATTTACAGGAAGCGGTCTGTTCACGCTCCGTCAGCTTGTGCAGTATTTCCGAGCCGGAAAGATTGCACAAACGACGGAACAGTTTTTGGGGGAATACCGGCGGGAACACAGTCCCGCCGGAAAATGCGCGGGAATCAGTTGAGATCGATTGCATCGATCGGCGCTCCAGCAAAGCCCTCGCTATCACCAGGATTGACAACGGGATTAAGCGGATCCGCCGACGCCGTGAGGATAAGATCTTCCACATCGAAAGCTTCAATCTCTAAAGCCGGCTTGAGATATTTGCGCATGGTTTTTCTCCTTTCATCAGAATTTTATCTCTGACAAAATACTACGTAAATATTTTGTCTGAAATAAGCAAAAATGAGATCAGAACGGATCGTCGAAATTGTCGTAGTCAAACGCATGACTGCTGTAATCCGCACAATGAATCTTGCTGTACACAGTCTGCGTGACGCCGTTCTTGTCGCGCGCGATCACATACGCGCGGGCGAATTTTTTCGGGTAATAATAGCCGTTTGTATCGTCGACCGCGTACCAGTTGGAAATATTGATCGAATACGTACCGGCGCGCTGCGTATTGTTGGCCGTGCCCTTACGGATTTTCGGCTCACTTGCATTGATCACAAACAGATCAGGACGATTGCCGATGGTGACGTCCTCGGTGACGATCATACCGTGCTGGATGATCGTATAGTCGCTCGTAACGCTGTGCTCGGCGTGCAGCGTAATGGTATAGCCCGAATAATTCGGCACGTCGCCCGAAATACGAAGCGCGATACCGCTCATCTTGCCCTGGCCGTACACGGCGACGAACCGGGCGTCCATCGTGCAAATAAAGGAATAACTCGCATAATAACTGGCGATCTGATCCGGAATATTGGGATCGTCGGACACCGCCAGCCAATAAGAGAAGTCCTGACCGTTCAGCGTGCTCGGCGCGACGATCTTTACCTCGGCGCGGTAAAGAGCCGACTGCTCGGCGACGGTATCGCCGACGACAGTGGTGATGGTGTAGTAAACATCGTCCGCATACCGCGGGCGCACAATAACGCGACCGCTCTTCTGCGCGACCTGCTCCGGCGTGTGATCCCAGCCCATGAACGTCCTGCCGGATACGATCAGACCGTTCTGCGGGACGTTGTTATAATACGCAACAGTGCCCCTCGTGACGGTCTGGAACGAACGAAGGTTCTCACCGGCGGACAGATAGATGACCGTGTGCACGTCATCCTCGGCTGCAACGCTTTCCGACGTGTCGAAAACGACCTGATAGTTAGCATATGTCGCAGCGGTAAAGGAATAGGATTCGTTCCATGACACGACACGGTTGGTCTCAGAGTTGAGCCAGAACAGGAACTCAAACTCCTCGCTCGCGGCGGCGGTCATCGTGACTGTCTCGCCGACTTCGGCCGTAAAGGTGAACCTGCCGCCGAAGTCGTCATACTCTGTGTCGCCGACAGTGACAACGCCGCTGCCTAAGAAAGAGATGGTGATATTGACTTCGTCATCGGACGCGGCAAATGCGCCGAACGCAAACACGAACAGCAACAGCAAAAAGGCCGCACAAAAACCGACCAGCTTTGTACGCGCCACGGTCACCTTCCCCTTTCATGCAGAATGACATTTATACAAATCCAATCCTATTCACGTACAGTATACACACTATTTCGCCATTTGTCAACCGTTTTTTTTATTTGATCCGTTTTTGTCAAAGTAAACAAATAAATTCCGTGAAAGCATTAAATTTGGGCAACTCCGCACAAACACGCCATGCACCATTCCTCACAGATATGACGCCAGATCACGCAGCGCGGGCAGCGTCAGCGTCGGGCGGATCGTCGAACGGCGCAGGATCTCATCGTCCGTAACGCCGCTCATAACCAGCACGGCCGGCACGCCGTGATCCACGCCGACGCGGATATCCGTCTCCAGCCGATCGCCCACGAATGCCAGTTCCTCGCGCGTGCACGAGAGCTTGTTCATCAAATACTCCACCGTCGGCAGCATCGGCTTTCCGAGCACCGTCGGCCGCCTGCCCGTCGACGCCGCAAACAGCTCGATCATCGAGCCGGTATCCGGGATGAAGCCGTCTGCCGTTGGACAATTGACGTCCGGATGCGTCGCCAGATAGATCGCGCCGTTTGCCAGATACCGGCACGCTTTGCGTATGCGCTCATACGTCAGATCCGTGTCAAAGCCCAGCAGCACAATATCCGGGTTTTCCTGTACCAGCGGGACGCCGGCGCTGCGCATACAGTCATACAGATTGGCGTTGCCGAGCAGATAGACCGTCCGCCCCGGATACTCGCGCAGAATGTATTCCGCGGCCACAAAGGAGGACAGCATCACCTTTTCGCGCGGCGTCGGAAAGCCGAGCTTCGCAAGACGCGCACAGCAGATATCGACACTGTTGGAGGAATTGTTGCTGAAAAAAAAGTAGTCTCTTCCGGTCTGTTCGATCCGCCGCAGACACGCGTCCGAACCGGGGATGATCGTATCGCCCAGATAGAAAGTCCCGTCCATATCTATGATAAAATACTTCGTTTTTTCAAACATCGGCTCTCCCCCGCTTTTCATTTCTTCGACCAATCATTATACGCTTTTTTCGCGGTTTTTCAATCTTTTTCTTGGATTTCTCTTGACTAATTTAAGATTTGTAATTATAATAGAAAAAAGTTCAATGCAAGAACAGAAGGAGCTGTTGCTAAATGACATTTCCCGAATTTCTGAAACGGATACGAAATACCGCAGGCTACACGCAGCAAAACATCGCCGACCTGCTGGGAGTCGACCGGTCGACGTACTCCTATTACGAGACCGGCAAAACCGAGCCGAATATCCGTCAGCTCAAGAAGATCGCCCGTTTGTATAATCTGCGTCTGGATGATCTTGTCAACTGCCGCTACGCGCCGACCGAAACGGCAACGGCGTCCACGGAGCCGGCAGAGCAGTCGCTGATCGGTCTGAACCGCTTCCGTATGCTGGACCGCGAGGAGCAGTTTCTGCTCGTATCCTACCGCGACGCGAATGACAAGAACGACTTTCTTGAATACGTCCGCGCTTATAACCGCAAGTCGTAAAACCGCCGATCCGAAATAACAGAAAAATCATTCGGAGCTTTTCTCCCGCCTGCACGGAAGAAAGGCTCCTGTTTTTTTACGGACGCAAAGAAAAACCCTTGCGCCGCAAAGGGTGCAAGGGAAAAAGGAGATCGAAAATCAGCGCTTGCTGAACTGCGGAGCGCGACGGGCGCCTTTGAGACCGTACTTCTTTCTTTCCTTCATTCTGGGGTCTCTGGTAAGGAAGCCGGCTTTCTTGAGCGCGGGGCGCAGCTCTTCGTTGAACTGAAGAAGCGCGCGGGACAGACCGTGACGAATCGCGCCGGCCTGGCCGGTCACGCCGCCGCCTGCGACGGTGCAGACGATGTCAAACTGGCCTTCCGTTTCGGTGAGAACGAGGGGCTGACGCACGATCAGCTTGAGCGTTTCCAGGCCGAAATAATCGTCGATGTCTCTGCCGTTGATGGTGATCTTGCCGGTGCCGGCATAGACGCGAACTCTGGCGACGGAGCTCTTTCTGCGGCCGGTGCCGTAGAAGTAAGGATTAGAATCGTACATTTAAGTTGCCTCCCTTTCTCTTAAAATTCTCTCGCTTC
>JAFSYP010000107.1 GCA_017449935.1 Clostridia bacterium | reverse complement strand
GTACGCTTCCGCAATCCGCTGGCAGTCGTCAGCGACGCGTGGCAGTACGCAAACGATATGGACAGCATTATTTGCGAGGAACGTCTGGACTATCTGATTACGGAACTGCGTGACCGCGGCAATGCCGAAGAGGATTATGTGATGGAAGACGACGAGCCGCAGAAAGAAAACTGAATAGTACTTCCGGGCAGGACGGTACGCTCTCTCCGCCGTTCTGCCCGCACGTTTTTCCTGTGTTGCGCTTTGCGCGGCGGTGCGCACCGCTTGCCCTTCGGCGGCAAAACGCGACACAGGGCAAATGTCGGCGCGACACGCGCGCGGGGTAATATACACAAAAGACGCCCCGAAAGATCGGTACATTTACACCGTTGATATATAAGGAAAATGACGGTAACATGTGACACGATCAAGGGGCGGTCGACCCGCCGGAAAGGACGATTGACATGACAAAATTCAAGGAGCACACCATTTGGGACAGCCAGCCGGATTACGCCGATTGGCAGGACGATCTCGCCGCGGAATACCCCGACATGACCGAGGACGAACGGTTCGAGCGTATGCTCGACATCAACGCCGATTACCTTGACGACGAGCGGGCGAACCTGAACATTCCGCTCGGCATGCCGATCCTGCTTATCGCGGACATCGGACGCTGGGACGGAAGGTACAGCGGGTACGGCGTGATCCGCAGCGGGAACATCCGGGACTGCCTGCGGTCGGACTTGGACGCCTGCCGCTGGTACGTGGACGAGCTGCGGGATCTCCGCTGCCGGGCGGCGCACCACGACGGCGTCAACTACTATTTGTACCGCGTGTACAAGGAGGGCGTCACGGCGGCGCAAATGGAAAATCTGGAGTGGAAAATCTTCTGCGGCACGGCGACGCGCCGGGACATCACGCGCCTGACGAGACGGCTCGGTGACGCGATCGCGCAGGTGTACGGCTGGACGTGAGAGCGGGGTCTTCGGACCCCTTTTCCGTTTTGACGTAATGGACAGAATACACAGATCGAGCCGCAGATGTTTGGTACATATATTATCGCAAAAGGCCTGGCTATTTACCGAAATAGACGGTAATATGACACACGATCAAGGGCACAGCCCGGAAAGAAAGGAAGAAAAAACATGACAGGATTACCCACACGCGCGCAGGTCGAAAGGATCCGCAAGCAGTACCCCGTAGGCACGAAGGTGCGCATGCTCCACATGACGGACCCCTTCGAGCCGATCGCCTCCGGCACGGTCGGAACCGTCGCATACGTCGACGACGCGGGCAGCGTCCACATGAAATGGCAGAACGGCCGGACTTTGGCGTTCATCCCCGGCGAGGACACGGTCGAAATCATCGAAAGAGCGAACGGAGGCGAACAGCATGCATAACTTCATCGAGCTGCACAAGGACATCGCAAACGGCGAGCCTTCGCCTTTTCTGGTGAACGCCTCCTGCGTCACGATGGTCGAGAAACGCCCCGACGGC
Source organism: Clostridia bacterium (assembly GCA_017449935.1). Taxonomy (GTDB): domain Bacteria; phylum Bacillota; class Clostridia; order Oscillospirales; family Acutalibacteraceae; genus UBA1425. Next base: position 1,928 of record JAFSYP010000107.1, on the reverse strand, counting down.
ACGGCGATCATTTGGGTCGTCGAGTATTCCCAGGGCATCCATGTTACCGAAACGTATGACGAGGTTTGCGACGCGCTGATGCACGCGGCATGGGAACGCAGAACGCCGGACGCAAAGCCGGCGCAAAGATAGGAGGCGGTTTCATGAAGCACATTGACTTTCTGGACAAGGCCGCAGAGCGAAAGGCACAGTATGAAGAAATCGGCGTCAACCAGACTTTCGGTCTTGCATACTTCGCAGCGCTTCGCAACGGAAACGACCGGATCGACTTTTCCGGCGCCCTCCACAAGTCGGACACAGAGGCGATCCTCGCGGACTGCAGACGGTTCGGCATTACGGAAATCACCGTTTCATCGACATGGTCCGGCGTTGTGGAACGGGTCGCGGCTTTCATTGACGGCGGCTGGCGGTTGGACGGCATGGTGAGAGTCAAAGGCGATTCCGTCGACTACCGCACGGGCGAAAGGATCATCGTTCCCGCCTTGCTGCTGCGGTTCGATCAGGAAGGAGGCGTGGAAAATGACTGAGAAAGTGCGCGATCAAATTCTTCAGATCAGGGCCAGCGGAGCGACGAATATGTTCGCGGTAAACACGGTGCAGCGCATCGCCTACGAACGCGGCTTTTACGATCTGATGAACTACATCGAGGATAACCGAAAAGGCTACGTCCACTTCATTCTGACCGGCGAGGATTTGCCGGACGAGGGCGGCGAAAAGCCGAAAACAAAGAAACTGTACCGCGTGACCATAACCGAAACGCGAAAACGCACGGTGACGGAAGAAGCGGAAAGCGCGGAAGCCGCAGAGCGTCAGGTTCAAGAGGACTGGGAAGAATGCGCATACCTGCTGGACAAGAGCGTCTTTTCCGGCGCAACATTTCACGCGGAGCCTGCAGAAGAGGAATAACAAACACACAGCAACATACGGCAGTCGGGGAACCGGCTGCTTTTGTTATGCCGTACAGGAGGCGATTGAATGCGGCAGGAAATAATCGATTTATCCGGCGACCAGCGCGTCGGGCACGGAACGCGGTACATCGGCACCGTCGGCGAACACAACGCCACGGAACTGGTGCTGACCGTACCGCCGGAAATGCTGAAAGCGGCTGAATATGTGGTCGTGCTTTTCGACGTCGGCGACACGGTTTTCCGCTCGGTGAAAATCCCGGTCAAAGGCAGAAAGAAAACGCCGCCGGCGTGGATAGCCAGCGGAGCGGTTCACTGCTTTATTGACCACAAGGTTTCGAGCCACCCGCGCGTGGCGCTGCAGGTCGAAGGCTGGCGTATCGGTGCCGGTGGCAGACCGGAGTGTGTGATGAAAACGCCGCTCGTCACAGGCCTTGCGTTCCGTCCGTCCGCGGCGGGCTGCAGCACGATCCCGCTTGCCGCCGAGGGTACGCACGAACACAGTAACCTTGACGTGCTGGAGCGTTTCGGCGCAACGGAAGACGACAAACCGACCTTTGACGGCGTGGAGCTGTCGCAGATCGGCGGCGGTGACTATTCCGCGATCGAGTCGGAAGTCCGGCGGCTGGCGGCGGCTATGCTCACGCGGCCGATGCTGATGGATATTCTGCGCACGTGCCAGTTGGTCGACGGCGTTTTGACGGTCGAGCTCGGTACCGGCTGTGCGGAAATGACGGAAGACGGCTGTCTTGTATTGGACGAAGCTGTCTGCAGAAACAACGATGGTGTATTGGAGGTTTTGATATGGGCGTAAACGTTGGTAAACCCGATGTATTGATCAAACTGGACGAAGAAGACGGAAAGCTCACCTACGGCGGCATGCCTGTCTGCGACGGAGAACACAGCGGCGGTGATACGCCGCAGCCTGCCGTATCCGGCAAAGTGGTGATCGTTGACGGTTTTGACGATCTTGATACGGATGCGGAAGCCGGCTCTCTTGCGCTGGTGCAGAATCCGGAATTC
>JAFSYP010000106.1 GCA_017449935.1 Clostridia bacterium | reverse complement strand
TTCCCGATCAGCACCGGCAGGCTGGAAGGATTCAACAACAAGATCAAAGTTGCGAAACGTATCGGTTACGGTTACCGTGATGATGCTTTCTTCTTTACGCTCATTCGTTATCTTTCCGTTCCCTCTGTTCGTACCCCATCCCACAAAAATCCGTGAAGAACCTTTTTGTTGATATATAATGGACTTGTCGGCTTTTCTGTTTCGTTCAAATGAGAATCCAAAACCGAAAAACCTGAAAACGCGAGCAGAAAAAAGAAAAAAGTTACGATCTGAACCCTTACCTATCGTTCAATGGTTAGGTTATTTCGATTAAACGCTGCATTCTTGGATCATAGAAGCCGGATGGACGGTTTTCGTTCCATCTGCTTTGTTATAACGGGTCAGGATGGCGAAAACATCATGAATATGGGATGAAAGGCAAAATGATGGATTTCTTAACTGACCTGAACAGCAAACAACAAGAAGCCATGAAACGAACAGAGGGATTCGTCCGTGTGATCGCGGGCGCCGGGAACGGCAAAGCGAAACTGCTCGTCAGCAGGTACGCCTATCTTGTCAGCATTTGCGGCGTTGATCCGAAAAACATTCTGTGTGTTCAGAAATATGAGCTGAAGCTGGACAACGCGAGCTTCGGCAGCATTCTCAAAAGAATCGCACGCTATATGCGGCGCAATCTGTGCGTATATTGACAAACAGTACCGGTCATGGTATACTCCTATTGAACAAAGGAGGGATCGCTTGTGCAATGGGATCCTGAATTACTCAGGCGCGTCAAGCAGGTCGAGCTGGAGGCGCTGCTGGAGATCAAACGGATATGCGAAAAAAACGGTATCCGGTATTTCCTCGATTCCGGTACGCTCCTCGGCGCCGTACGGCACAAGGGCTTCATTCCCTGGGACGACGATATCGACGTGACCATGCCGTGGAAGGATTACCGCCGTTTCTGCAGAGTCTGCAAACGGGATATCGGCGAGCGCTTTTTCCTGCAGAATTATGAAACGGACTACTACGGCGCACCCTTCGCGAAGCTGCGCGTCAACGGCACGACGATGATGGGCGTGGACGAAAAAAACATGAAGATGCATACCGGCATCTGGGTGGATATCTTTCCGCTGGTCGGGATCAGCGGTAGCGAAAAGAAACGGCAGCGGATGAATAATCTGCAAAAGTGGCGCATGGTGCTGCTCCGGGACGACTTTTACCGTACGAGGAACGATGAGCTGGACGTAAAAGTCCGGCTGCTGCATAAGCTCCCGCTCGGACTGCGCAGGATCATCGGGCGCTGCATCGAGCTCTATACGTGCCGCGACCCCATGAAAGCGCCGCAGTATTCTTACTATTTTCCTTCGCTGATCAAACCGCTGGAAACGGCTTGGATACGCAGCTCGGTGCCGGTGGAGTTTGAAGGGCATCTGTTCGACGCACCGGCCGATTGGGATGCGTACCTGACGCGGGTGTACGGCGATTATATGCAGCTCCCGCCCGAGGACAAGCGTCAGACGCGCCACAATCTTTTGGCGGTGGATTGTGACCGGGACTACAGCGAATACAGAGCGCTGCCGGATTCGGCATTTCCCGCGCTGCAAAAACAATAAGCAACAAAAGACGCCGGCGAGCGTCTTTTGTTTCGTGTCAGCATCCGTAGTGATTGACAAGTCGACCGGATATATGGTATAACCATAAAAGTTGGAGTGTGATAATCTATGGAAAACGCCATCTTGCTCGCATCCGGAAAAGGGACGAGAATGTATCCGTTGACCGAAACGATACCGAAACCGTTGATCAAAGCCTGCGGGAAGCCGTTCATTGAAACATTGATCGAGGGGCTTCTGTATCGCGGCGTCGATAATATTTATATTGTGATCGGGTATAGAAAGGAGCAGTTTTTATACCTGGCGGATAAGTATGAGAGAATAACATTTATTGAAAACACCAAATATATGACGGAGAACAATATCTCGTCCGTGTACGCGGCCAGGGAGCAGCTTCGCAGCGGAAGTTGCCTGATCTGTGATTCGGATCTGTTCATCCTCGATCGGACTATGTTTGACGCGAAGCTGACCGAGAACTGTTATTATACGAAATATGTCGCCGGTCCGACAAGCGACTGGGTGTTTGACACGGACGAAACGAAGCATATCACCTGTATCAAGCACGGCGGACACGATCAATACCAGATGATCGCGATCGCGTATTTTACGCACAAGGGCGCAAACGATCTCGCGGACGCCATAGAGTATGAATACGGCAGACCGGGATACGAGGATCTGCTCTGGGACAACGTCTGCGGCCGGCATTTGCAGGAGATCGGCGTCGGCGTCTATGAGATTTCCGGCGAACAGCTGGAAGAATGCGATACGCAGGAAGAACTGGATGCGCTCGAGAGGAGACTCAGGAATCAATGAAGATCACCATTTTCGGCGGCGGCAATATCGGCACGCAGTTCGCTGTGCATTGCGCGGAAAAAGGGCATCAGACGACCATGTATTGCTCGAAGCCCGATGTCTTTCAAAAAACGATTTATGTTCTGGATGCGCAGGATCGTATCCTGCATACGGGGACGCTCCGTCAGGCGACGCATGACGCGGCCGCTGCTTTTTCGGATGCCGATCTGATTTTCGTGACCGTGCCTGCCTTCTGCATGCAAGCCGCGGCCGAGACGGTGTACCCGTTCGTGAAACCCGGCGCCATGATCTGCATCGTGCCCGGAAGCGGCGGCGGTGAGTGCAGCTTTGCGAAGTGTTTGCAAAAAGGCGCGGTCGTTTTCGGTATGCAGCGCGTGCCCAGCGTCGCGCGGCTGAAGGCGTACGGCGAAGCTGTCTACGGCCTGGGGTATCGGGATGCGCTGTTTGTCGCGTCGCTCCCGGCAGACAGGGCGGCGTACTGTGCCGGCGTGATCGGATCCATCTTTGACATGCCGTGCTCCGCGATGCCGAACTATCTGAATTTGACGCTGACGCCGTCCAATCCGATCCTGCACACCACGCGCCTCAGGACGATTTTCAAAGACTATCATGCGGGCGTCGTCTACAAAACTGTTCCGTTGTTTTATGAAGACTGGAACGATGAATCCTCCGAAAGACTGTTCCTTTGCGACGCTGAAGTGCAGAGCATCTGCCGGGCGCTGGAAGCGTTTGATTTGTCGTATGTCAAATCCCTGACAAAGCACTACGAAAGCCCGACGCCGTCTGCGTTGACCCGAAAGATTTCCGGCATTCAGAGTTTTAAAGGCCTCAAGACGCCGACCGTTGCTGCGGAAGGCGGTCTGATCCCGGATTTCAATTCCAGATATTTCACCGCAGACTTCCCGTTCGGTCTGGCCATTCTCATTCAGATCGCGGACATGATCGGCACGAATGCCGAAAACATGAAAGAAACCATGCGCTGGTACAATGACGTCGGCCTGCCGCACGACAGCTTCCGGTACGCGGATTACGGCATCACGACGTATGAAGCGTTCGCCGCGTTCTATGGACAGTAAGGCAATTTCTTTGCGAAGCGGACGCTGCAAAAACATAATCAAAAACACACAACGGAGCAGGGACACCCTCGCTCCGTGTTTGTATATTTGTTTTGGTACCGTTCGGTGATGTTTACCGCTGCGCTTTCAGACGCCGGAGAGCAGACAGAATATGCAAAAAACGGTTCACTCGCGCTTACGTTAAGCTCACAGTGTGTTTCACTCATGCAGAAGATTGCCGCCAAGGGGGTTGCACTTTTTCCGACGTTTGCAGAGAAAAAGAAAAAATGCTTCACGGCATTGTATCGAAATAGGCGTTCACAGCCATTTCACAAAGTCGACATTGTCGTCGTTTCCTTGCTATTTATCTCACTTTATGGTAAAATGTCGAAAAGGCGATGGCGTGAATTCTATTTGATAGTATTCAGACAATCGCAAGGGAGGAGATCGACATGGAGGCAACATACAAATACGACGCGTTTATTTCATACAGGCATCTTGTTCCGGACAAACTGATTGCAGATCGGCTGCAGAAGCTTTTGGAAATCTATGAGTCCTTCCTATGCGTGGTCTGCGGACGAAAGCGCAGTCTATTTGCTTTGGAACGACGTGATCGTCGGTTATTCATGCACGGACGGCTGTTTGTTTTGCGAGACGCCGGCGCCATCCGGAGCGAAAACCCTGCTTTTTGCGGCTGATTCGCTTTGCGTTATTGACGAGGCAGGATATCTGACCCGCATGCAAGTGAACGGTATGGAACTCATACCGTTGCGGCAGATGATACTTGTTCAAGCAACGCAGTGTTCCAACTGGACATTCATGCAAGGACATGACGGCTTGGATTATTTGCTCGAAATCAGCCCGTATAAGGATTATCGCAATTGTGCCGTCATTGACACGGAATCATTTGAGGTCGTGTACCGCATCGGGGAGTGCTGCGGCATTGACGTGGATCGGGCTTTGGCGTATCGTAAGTATTATGATTGTTTTGACGCGTATACGATACCGGACGCCGCGCAGTTGAAAACGCTCGCAAGCGCGCGGCTGGGATAATCATCTGCACGAAAGATTTATCGTGTCGTTCCGCCGATTGACGGAAACGATCCGGCGTCGCTGTGCAGAGTATGGGTAGAAGCAGACAAAAGCGGCTTCACTCAAACTGACATTTACCGCCGAGGAGGGGCCAGGTCGTGCGGACGTAGCGCGGACGCCTTCTCTGAAATGAGATAATTATCTCAAAAAACGATGTCCACGGCGACAAACAGACCGACTACTCCAGCCCCCTCATCGACATTACGCCCGAAAAGCTGCCCGAGGGGCTGACCGCGACTATCGGCCAGACGCTCGCGGACGTGGTTATCCCGAACCCGGAGGGCAATACGAGCGGCACATGGACATGGGACGATCATACGATCGACATCGACACAGCGGGCGAGTATTCGTTCGCGGCGACCTTCACGCCGGAAAAAACGGCACAATTCGATACCGTACATACGAACCTGACCGTGACGATCAATAAACAGGACCCGACTGCAACGCCGCCGACCGGTCTCACCGCGACCGCCGGTCAGACGCTTGCGGACGTTACCCTGACCAACCCGACGGGCATCACCCCCGGCACGTGGACGTGGGACGATGCTTCGACGACCCTCAGCGCAGCGGGCGAACACACCTTTGCGGCAATCTTCACGCCGTCTAACACAAGGACTTTCAAAACCGTACATACAGACCTGACCGTGACGGTCTGGGGTCTGATCGAATTCGGCAGCTATCCGCAGACGGAGGTCAAGGACTCCGACCTGACCGCGGCGCTGAACGAGCAGACGCTTTCCTGGCAGTCCTACGGCTATTACAGCAAATCAGACGGCCAGATCGTGGCCGGGGACTTTATGGAGTACTGCGACGTGACGCAGGGCGGGCAGAAATACCGCGGCGTGCGGTTTTCGCTGTACCGTCCGAGGGCAACGGAGGATGGAGCTTCACCTGTAAATTATGCTGAAATGTACCATCAGGATTTAAACGGCTATTATACGAATACGATCTATTGGTTCCGCTATGAGCCGCTGCAGTGGCGCGTGCTCGACCCGGACACGGGGCTTTTGCTGTGCGAAACGGTCATCGACAGCCAGCCGTACAACAACTTCATGCTGCGTGCCGACGATGCATACTACTATGGCGACGCGGATCATTCGTATTATGCGAACAACTATGAAAAATCTTCTGTTCGCGATTGGCTGAACGCGGACTTTTACAATACGGCGTTCACAAATGCGCAGAAATCGAAGATCGCTGAAACGACGCTCGTCAACCGTGCGTTCGATACGTCCCATTCCGCCTATGACAGCGCGTCGACGACGGACAAGGTTTTCCTGCTGTCCTACAGCGAAGCGCTGGATCCGGCATACGGCTTTGAATCCGACCCGGATTTTTCTTTCACGCGGACGGCACAGGTCAGCGACTACGCGAAGTGTCAGGGGTTAAGTGTTTTTCATGACAATTTCAACTGGTGGCTGCGCTCGGCAGGCGAGTATTCCGGCCTTGCGTGCGCTGTCTTTGGCAGCGACTCCAATGAAGCTGTCGTCACGGACATGTGTGAGGAGGATTCGTTACCGGATGAATATGGGGATCGTATTCAATATACAGAAATTCTGCATACACGACGGCGACGGCATTCGCACCTGCGTGTTTCTGAAGGGCTGTCCGCTCAGATGTATCTGGTGCCATAATCCGGAAGGCCTTCATACTGAACCGGTTCTTTCCTTTGACAGACGGAAGTGTTCGTTATGCGGCAGATGCCTTGCTGCGTGCGCCGCGCGCAGAATTGAAAACGGCGTTTTGGCGATCGATCGGAAAAAGTGTGTCCTGTGCGGCAAGTGTACAGAGATCTGCCTCAATGACGCCAATGAACTGATCGGCAAAGAAATGACGGCGTCGCAGGTCATGGCAGAAGTCATGAAGGATAAGATCTTCTACGAGACTTCGGGCGGAGGACTTACCGTTACGGGCGGCGAACCGTCGTGTCAGGCGGCGTTTTCATTGGAACTGCTCACGCTTGCCAAGGACGCCGGGATTTCTTCTGCCATAGAGACTTGCGGGATCGGCGCGCGTGACTTTTATGAAAAAGCCGCTGATCTCGGCGCATCATTTCTGTATGACGTTAAATGTATAAACCCCGTCCGTCACCGAATTCTTACGGGCGCGGACAACGCGCAGATCCTGTCGAACCTTTGTTATCTTATGGACAGGGGCATGGATCTGATTATCCGATTGCCCATGATCCCCGGCTGTAACGACAGCGATGCGGACATCGCCGCGCTGGCTGCTTTTCTGCAGGAACATAAATGCCGGTACAGATATGCGCAGATCATGCCGTATCATGCGCTCGGGACAGGCAAATCCGAAAAGCTTGGCGTGTCCGCCGCCTTTGTTCACGACAATGCGACCGATGCGGAAAAGAACCGGTGGCAGTCGCTGTTTGCGTCTTACGGTATAGACGTGAAAGTATCTCAATAACGCTGTAAATGAGGTCGTTCTATGACGAGTATCGCTCAAATCGATCCCTTCCTGGACGGGTATTTTTCGGACGAGACGCGGGAATACGGCGAGCGAGTCGGTCTTGCGCTTCTGCACGCCGCCGAGAATCTTGAGATCGGGTTCTCAAGCCGGATGCTGCCCGAAATAACTCTGGAAGCCAAGCACGGCAGCTCCGGGTACTCTCCTTCGGAAGGACTTTGGTTTCGCACGGATATCATCACGGAGCTGGCCGGGCAATACTCGGAGCATAGGGAAACGCTCCTGCGATATGTTCGAGAGATCGATTTGTTCAAAAGCAAGGCGAGGCGTCTTTATGCCGAACATTCGGAAGCGCTCGACCGCGCAGGCGCCGAATGGGGCGGAGGCTGGGGCGGACATTCCAACCCGGATTACGGGAGGATCGTCCGATACGGCACAGAGCACATTCGTGCGATCATTGCGGAAAACCGGAAAAACCGTCCGGACGAAGCGTGGTTCTACCGTGCCTGTTCGTATGCTCTGGACGCCGTTGACATTTTCGGCGAACGGTTCCGCGCGCTCGCCTCGGAACGTGCCGAAGCGTGCGACAACGCAGACGACAAGGCGCTTTTGCTCCGTATGGCCAAAGCGTTTGAAACCGTTCCGAAGAAACCCGCATACGATTTCACGTCTGCAATGTGTTCGTTCATGCTCGTTTTCTCCATGGACGGAAGCGATTCGCCCGGTCGGTTCGATCAGTATATGTACCCCGCGTATGCGGCAACCGGAAACAAGGAAGAAGCGGACGATCTGCTCGACAGATTGTGGGACTATTTCCGGGACCGCCGTTCCTGGAATCTCTGCATTTCCGGAAGCGATGAAAACGGAAACGATGAAACGAACGAGCTTTCCTATGCGGTCCTCGCTTTGGCAAGAAAGAAACGATATAACACGCCGAACCTTACCTGCCGCGTACACCGGAATACGCCCGACAGACTTTGGCACGAGATAGCGGACACGCTCGCAGTCGGTACGGGACTTCCCGCCTTGTACAATGACGACGTCGTCTGCACCGCGCTCGAAAAGATCGGTATCCCGCCAGAAGACAGCCATGATTACTGTATGAACGGCTGCAACCAGATCGACATCCTCGGCAAGAGTCATATGGGGTTGGAGGACGGCGAAGTCATGTTTGCAAAGTGTCTGGAGTTCGCGCTGCACAACGGCGCGGACGCGATGACCGGCGAGCAGGCTTCCGTGAAAACGGGCGATCCGCTGACCTTTACGACCTATGACAGGCTTGAACGCGCGTTTACGGATCAGTTGGAGTATGTGACCTACAATGCGTGCAGCAGCGCAAACGTCTGGCAGCATCTGCGCGGCGTGTTTGAGCCGCATCCTCTGCGCTCCTGCCTGATCGAAGGCTGTCTGGAAAAAGGGCGCGACTATCGGAACGGCGGCCCGCTGTACAATCACGGGCAGATATTGGCCGAGGGGATCGCGGACGTCGGCGACAGCCTTTATGCCGTCAAAAAACTGGTTTTCGACGAAAAGAAATACACGATGTCCGAACTGATCGACGCCTTGAACGCAGACTTTGTCGGCTTCGGGCAGCTTCGTCACGACTTCCAAAACTGCGAAAAGTTCGGCAACGATATCGAAGCAGCGGACGAAATCACCGCACGTATCCTCAACCGGTTTTTTACGGTGCTCAAACGTCACAATACATACAGAGGCGGCGTGTTCACAGGCGGATGCAGTCCTTTTAACCGTGTCGCCGACTACGGGCGCCGGACTGCGGCGCTGCCGAACGGCAAACGAAAAGGGGAACCTCTCCTTGCCGACTGCATCGCCGCGACGCCGGGGCGTGATACAAACGGACCAACGGCGCTCATCAAATCCGTTCTCCGGTATCATCAGACCGACGCGTGCAGCGGGTTCGTATTCCAGAACAAGTTTGAGAAGAAAATGTTTTGCAGCGAAGAAGGGAAAGCGGCATGGATCGCGCTTGCGAAGGCGTATTTTGCGGCAGGCGGTCAGCAGTACACCGTTACGGTCGTTTCCCCGGAAGATCTCCTGGATGCAAAAGAACATCCGGAAAATCATCGCAACCTTATCGTTCGTGTCGGCGGATACAGCGATTATTTTGTGAACCTGGAAGCAGGGCTTCAGGACAATGTGATCGAAAGAACCGTTCTGGGCATATAGCGTTTCATACGGCACATGCATCCCACTGACCGTGGGGTGCTTTTTCTTAGTTCATCACGGAAAGTTGGGGAATGGTCAGATGCAGCCAAAGGCGACGTCATCGCGAGGGAGGTGTCTGCGCCGACCGCGGCGATCCGCATCCTCCTCGGAAGCACATCGAGCTGTGACACAGGGGAACGGATTGCCACGCGCTTCGTGCTCGCAATCAGTACGAAAAAAAAGACATCCTCCGGCGTTTATCCGAAGGATGTCCGATCGCGTTTTTTCTTTTATTTCATAAACAGTGATTTCACAAATTCCATTCTTAAATTGCCGATATCCTTGATGTTTTCAAGCAAGAGCAGAATCTTTGTTTTGCAAGGCTGGCTCGTCATGATTCCGCGGTACCATTTGCTCATTGCTGCGATACGCTGGAAATAGTAGAGAATATCTTTGAAGAATCCGACGCGCTTTATTGTATAATCCATGCTTCCGAAATCAGAACCGGCGATCCATGCCGCCAATTCACCGTCGTCATCTATATCCAGATAGACGCGGTACTCTCTGCCGTTGGCTGCCGGGAAGGTATAATAATAATCATAATCCTCTATGACTACCTCGGTGGAGGTGCCGTCGCTGAAACGGATCGTCAGCGTCACCGACTCGGCAAACTCGATCCTGCCGTCAAAATATTTGACGAAATCGATGCTGTTCTTTGCTTCGACGGAGGAGACCAGGTCCTTGATGTTTATAGTATTGTAACTGAATGTCTTTTCAAATCCCAAATGCTTCCATGTGACGCTGTCTTCGGTAAAGTCGCCCGGATCGAAGTAGAATCCCCATCCGTATAAAGTCTTATTGCTTGACAGCTTTACGATCCATTCCACATCCAATGCGCGTCCGTCTATAAATCCGGCCTCCACATCGAGCACATCCCAGTCTTTCACAAGGTCGACAAGAGGGATCGAGGGATCGACGTCCGTTACAGCGCCCTCGAAAGAAATAACGACGTCCTCAAAGAAATCGACCAGCACATAATAGGTTGTTCCTGCCGTCAGGAGACTATAATCCGAACGGCTTTCATACCCTTCCGTATAGAGCGTAAGAAGATCCTCAAACTCTTCAACGCGGCAACGGTTATCATCCGTATCGGCGGTAATGCCCTTTACTTCTTTGCCAAAGCAGTAAACGCCTGTTTGTTCGGGTACGAAAGAAAAGAAATAAGCCGTATCCTCTTCGAGGTCAGAGAAAGTGTTCTCTCCCGGACGCATCACGCCGCCATACCTGTAAGTTGTCTTGCTGTCGAAGTAACCCTCACAGATCAGTTCGTCGGGGATACTGTCCGCGAAAACGGAACAGGGCAGCAGTCCGATCATCAAAATGGCGCTGAGCAGAATAGAAATGCATTTTTTCGTCGCTTTCATTCTTGAACGCTCCTTTTTGCTTACTGTAAACTAATTATAGCAATTAACTCATACACAATCAATATTAAAAAAGACTTTCGCAAAAAAGCGTCTTAACGGATCGCCGCACTCTGCTCGCTATGACGCAGCCGGGAACGTGTGCAGAGACCTGCTCGCCGTCGGAATTGCATTTTAATGCAACTCATGGAAACGAATGCATCGGGCCGCCGGAACACGCGAATGAAAAACTGCAACCCGTAGGGACGGCCATCGTGTCCGTCCGCATTGAACCGGCATCGTTCATCGACGCAGCGGACGCGCAATGCGCGTCTACAAGGAAGCTGCTATATATCAACGATCTGCGTTGTTCGCACCCGCAGGGGCGGCAACCGCCAGAAAAATGAAACGTAAAAACCGTCATTCCAAGCGTAACAGCGCGTGAGAATCCGTCTCCCCCTGATGGTAAAACAACCACGAACGGGGCAACGGATCGCCGCGCTCCGCTTGCGATGATGCTGCCGGGAGAGAGGGTACGTCATTTGTGCTTGTGCTTTATAATCTGTCTCCGCCGAAACGGCTTGCTCCCCAAACGATCTCGTTATCTCTCAGTCGACGTTTCCGGCGCAGTCGTGCGCGAGAACGTAATCGATCACGTCGTCCACGGTCGTGAACGCCAGCGCGACCGCCGTGTCCGCCGCGCCGTAATAGACGGCGATCCGTCCGCTCCGGCTGTCTGCGAGCGCCGCGCACGGGAACACCACGTTCGGCACGTCGCCGACGCACTCATAAAGCTCATGCGGCGCGAGCAGGAAGCTGTCTGCGCGGTGCAGCACCTTCCACGGCTCTTCCTTGTCGAGCAGAGCCGCGCCCATGCTGTAAGTAAAGCCGTTGCAGCTTGTCAGCACGCCGTGGTACAGCATCAGCCAGTAGCGGTCTGTTTCGATCGGCGTCGGCCCGGCGCCGACTTTGGTCATCTCCCAATTTTTCTGCGGCGCCATGACAAATCGCGGCTTGCCCCAGTAGGTCAGGTCTTTGCTGTGCAGCAAAAAAATGTCGCCGTACGGCGTGTGGCCGCGGTCGCATGGGCGGATGAGCAGCACGTATTCGCCGTTGATCCTGCGCGGAAACAGCACGCCGTTGCGCGCAACGGGATAACACGCGTCCTCGTATTCCGTCCAGCTTACGAAATCCTTCGTGCCGGCCACGCCGATCACCGTGCCGTGCGGCGTGAGCTTTACCCATGTCAGATAGTACGCCCCGTCGATCTCGCATAGGCGGGGGTCATATCCCTCGAATAGCTTCTTTCCGTCGAGCGTCCAACGTACGCCGTCGTCACTGAAGCCCGCCACAAGAATCTGGTCGCGCGTGCGCGTGTCGACGCGGAACACGCCGGCAAACTTACCGCCGAACGGAACGACAGCGGAATTGAAAATACTGTTTGCAAAAAACAGGTTGTCGCGTGTGATGATGGGATTGCCGTCAAACCGCCAGACAGGGTAGGGGAACGCTTCCGGCTTGTCCTGCCAGGGCAGATTTGGGATTTGGGCGCCGATGATAGTAGCCATATATTTCTCCTTAGAATTTGATTTTCAGTATGTGTTGTCCGGCAGGCGTATGGATCACCGTCTGTGCGGACCTTTGTTCAAAGACGGCCGCTTCGTTGTCCAAAGTCAGACGTTTCACCGGGAACGGCGTGCAGATCACGCATTCTCCCGCCTTGTGCTGTGTGAAGTGTAAGTGAAACAGATGTCTGATGCTGTCATATCTATACGATTCAATCTCACCCGGCACAGCCTGCGGGTACGGACGGACAAAGACGCGCATCAGCGGCGAGTCGAAAAAGGCATCGGAATACTGCCAGTACGTTTGACTCCACTTGTTTCTGTCAAACACAGTCAGCAGATGCGCGATATGCCCCAGCCAACTGTCGTCGTCCTGCGCGCCGAAACCGCCCCATTCGCCGACGATCACAGGTATTTGCAGACGCTCCTGTGTGCGGCGGTGCTCGGCAAACATGCCGTCGACCCGCTCGGCGCTCGCATACCGGTATGCGGGCGTATCGACCATAAAATCATACGCGTGCGGCGCAAATACCTGCTGCGTGTCGCGCGAACCGTTTTGCAGGACGGGCTGCACGCTGCATGGAATACCGAGATTGGAGAAATAGCAGTTTTCCAAAAACAGCAGCTTGTCCGAACCGGCGCCGCGGATCGCATCCGCCGTTTTTTGCAGGAACGGCGAATACTTTGTTTTGTCAAATGCTTCGACCGGCGGCGCGGCGCCTGCGAAGGCCTGTCGCAACAGGGGATAGGAAATGTGGTTCAGCAACAGTCTTTCGCGTTCGCGCGAAATCGCGTCGGCGATCAGGTGAGAGAATTTGAAATGCTTGCCGAACAGCGCTTCCCTGGCTGTGCCGGTCACGATACGGCGAAAACACTTTCCGCCGGATTTGCCGGGAAACGGTTCGTTGAACACGTCGAAACCGATTACGGCCGCTTTGCCGCCGATCCGGTGCACGATATGTACCCAGCAGTCGGCGAATCTGTCTTGCAGTCCCTTGCCCTGCACGGGTGTGTTTGCCCAGAAATGATCGAAGCAGCGATGACACGCCTTGCCCCAGAAATAATCCTCCGCCCAGACATAGCGCGTCGGGTTCGTGCGCAGTCCGTCGGTCAGCGCTGCCCAAGGCGGCGCGCCGTCGCCGTTGGTCACGGGCGAATACAAGTCCTGGTGCATGTCGAGAAAAACGTAGATCCCGTATTCTTCACAAAGATCTAAAATATCGGAAACGCTGTCCAGATATGCTTCATTGTATCGGCCGATCTGCGGTTCGATCTTGCCCCACGTAAAGCCGAGACGGATCAGATTCCATCCGTTTTCGGCAAACCGACGCAGCACGTCCGCGTTTAAATACGGGAACTGCTGTTCGCCGGGAGAATACGGGCTTTTGTCGACGACGTTCACACCGCTGAAAATACGTTCGCGGTTTTGCTCGTCTGTGAATCGCATCCGGTCCGCGGTGATATGTTCCATCATTCGCTCCTGACTTTTTCATACTCTGCGCGCAGAACATCGAGCTGTTCAAACGAGGCTTTCTTTTGCAGCAGCTTTTCCGCGTCGCGGTACGGCTTGATCATGCGGTTATACTGCGAAAACTCTGCGGTCAGCTTCTTGATGCTGCGTGCGATCTGTTTTTTCTGGACTTTCAGCGCGGCGGCTCTTTGCCGGTCCTTTTGCGCGTAGGCTTCGGTCAGCGCCGCGTCCGCCGCGTCCTCCTCGGCAAACAAGCGCTCGAAGGCCGACTCGTCAAACGGTTTGACGCCGTTCGGACAGTGCTTTGCGAGCAGCTTCAGAGAAGCCGCTTCGCACCGCGCGATCTCGATATGTTCCTTGCGCAGCGCTTTTTCATCGTCCGTGCGCTTCGGCAGCGCCTTCGCGCTTTGCACGCTTTCGGTCATCAGCTGTGCGAAGCCCTCGATCCCGGCCTGCGTCAGCTTTTCTGCGCGCTCGAGGAACGGCTGCGTCTGCGGCTGGCTGAAATAGCGAAGCTCCCGCAATACCATTCCGGAGATCTCGACCTGCCGATTGTGCTTTACGGCGTCCTTATACGCCGCCCTGTTTTTTCGTCGGGCCGGCAGCGGAACGGGACAAAGCTCGGCGTTCGCTTCCGCTGCCTCGATCCGTTCCATGCCCTCGCACAGCGTCTGCTCCGTCAGATTACCGCTCGCGTGATCCTCCAGCATGGCGCGGACCTTCAGCACGGCGATCATGCCCTGTTGTTTGGTTTCGGTCAGATCGTAAAAGAAAAACGGCACCACGTTCAGCGTCGCGCCGATCACGGACGCGAGGATCAGTACGCCGCAGATCCTGCGGAAATACTGTTCATTGTACAGAATCTCATAAATGTTGGAACTGCTGTAACCGAGCGCCTCGGCTGTTTCGGCATTCAGACCGGCCTTGTCATAGATCGCCGGCAGGATCGAGCCGGTCGCCAGATTCCATACGCTGCCGATCAGCCCGACGACCGCGAAGATGCCGTCCACGCGCTCGCCGCTGATGTATTGCTGGTAATCGCGGATATCGCCGTTGATGCTCGGCGTGAGCGTCAAGGTGATCTGCGTCACGACGTTGTTGATGAGCAGGCAGACGAGGAAGATCCAGATCATACGGCTGGTCGGCGCGAAGCGGACGACCGGATACATCATGGCGATGAAGAATATATTCATCACATTGGAGAAGAGCATCAGATTCTTCTTGCCGATCTTGCGTATGAGGATCGGCGCGAATACCATCGCCCAGAACGCGGCGTTGCCGTTGATGGTCGTGATGAGCGCATACTGCCCGGCGGAGCAGACCTTCTGATAGTTATACATCCAGCCCAGCACGTTAAAAAACGACATTTCCAGGAAGCCCAGACAGGACGCAAGCGAAACGATCCAGAAGTATTTGTTTTTGGCGACCATGCGAAGCGTGTCCGTAAACCGCACCTGAATACGGTGATCCTTCGGCTGCACGATCTTCTCCTGCGTGCCGACGTAGATGAAGACGGACAGCAGCACGCCTAAGATGAGAATCGGCGGATAGACGGCGCGATAGACGCGCATATCATAGATCTTCTCCTCGCCGGTCACCGCCTTGGCGATCAGCGGGATGATAATGTTGGTCAGGGACGGCGCGAAAGAATCCACGATGCTTTTGACGGAATAGACGTCGGAGCGCTCATAGGTATTCGGCGAGAGCACGTTGACCAGGTTTTCGTTGGAATCGTACAGGAAATAATAGAAAAATTGAAATCCGATATTGAACGTGAGCACTGCGGCGCATTTCCACGCCATCGACATCCGGTCATACGGCATCAGCACGAATCCGACGCCCAGCAAAGCCGTCGGAATCGCGGTCAGAAACACAAACGGGCGATACTTGCCCTTTTTCAGACGGCTGTAATCGACAATCCGCGCGCGCAGCGTCGTCAGAGGGATGTTGACGAGTACGCTCACGAGATACATGAAATACACCGGCATCGGCGGGATGCCGATCGTGTTGCCGATCAGGACGTTGCCCGTGGACAAGATCATCGTCACCACCGTGTTGGTGATGAACTTCACACCGAGACCGCCGAGCGAAACGGCCGCGATTTCCCGCAGCGGCATATACCGTCCCTGCGGCGCGACGCGCCAATCCGATTTCAGCTTCTTCCGTAAGTCACGTACGTTGTATTTCAATCCGAATTCTCCTTGTCGTCAGCTGATTCTGTGTTTTGTAAAAGGCTTTCGATTTGCGGGAAAGGCTGAAGACTGCGCCGGAGTATGCCGTGCATCTGCGCGATGGCGACGCCGTAGTTGACGATCGGCACGCCGCAGTCCCGCGCGGTACGGATGCGGCTTTGCATCTCCGTTTCGTTGAGCATACAGCCGCCGCAATGCACGACGAGCGCATAGGCGGCAAGATCCTCCGGGTATTCGCGCCCGGAAGTGAAGGTGAACGCCGGCTCTGCGCCCGTATAGCTTCGTATCCATGCCGGCAGCTTGACCGTGCCGATGTCGCCGCACTGTCGGTGATGCGTGCAGCCCTCGCTGACGAGAACTTTGTCGCCGTTTTGCAGTTTGGCGAGCGCGGCGGCGCCCTGCACGAGCAGCGGCAGACTGCCCTTATACCGTGCAAATAGAATGGAAAACGATGTGAGCAGGATCTCCGGCGGCGTAACGCGATCGACCGCGGCAAAGGCCTGCGAGTCCGTCACGACCAGCTTCGGCGGCCGCGCAAGGCTTTGCAGAACGTGCGGCAGCTCCTGCGGCTGGCATGTTATGAAGGACAGATGATGATCGAGCAGGTCGCGCATCGTCTGCTGCTGCGGCAGGATCATGCGTCCTTTCGGCGCGGATTCGTCGATCGGCGTGACGAGAACGGTCAGGTCGCCCGGCTGTAAAAGGTCGGCGATCAGCGGCTTTTCCGTTTTGTGTTCGGCGGCGATTGCCGCGAGGCGCTCCTTGAGCTGCCGCACATTTTCGCCTGTGACCGCGCTGACATACAGCGTATCGCCGTCGGTCGGCGCGCGATCGGACAGCAGGTCGCATTTGCTGCGCGCGACAAGATACGGCAGGCCTCTGTGCCGGAACTCCTCGAGCATCTCGCGGTCAAGGTCGTGCAGCGGCTGCGTGCCGTCCGTGACCAGAACGGCGACGTCCGTGCGCGAGAGCGCCTGCTTTGCGCGTTTTACGCGCAGCGCGCCCAGTTCGCCTTCGTCGTCCAGTCCCGGCGTGTCCAGGATCACGACAGGACCGAGCGGCAGCAGCTCCATCGCTTTCTGCACGGGATCGGTCGTCGTGCCCTTGACAGGCGAGACCACGGACAGATCCTGTCCGGTCACTGCGTTGACCAGGCTGGACTTTCCGGCGTTGCGCAGACCGAAAAAGCCGATATGTACGCGTTCGGCGGAAACGGTGTCCTGAAGTCCCATGGCGTCCTCCGATCAGAACCGGAAATCCCGGCGGTTGGAATTGCGTATATCTTCGATGTTCTGCGCGGCGATCGCACGCGTTTTGTCGTTGGGGATGCGCTGCAGCTCGCGCGCGATCATTTCATAGCCGAGCTTTTTCGTCTCGGGCGAGGCGTAATCCTCCAGATACTCCGAGAGCGTCATCAGCGCGTTCGGATGGCAGCAGTTCAGGATCTGTCCGTTTTTGCACAGGCTCATGAAGCGGTCGCCTGTACGTCCGGCGCGGTAACAGGCCGTGCAGAAGGACGGGATATGATCGTTTTCCATCAGCCAGCGCACCACCTCGTCGAGAGAGCGCTGGTCGGAAACGTCAAACTGTTCGGTGTCGTGCGGACGTTCCTGCTGTGTATAGCCGCCCACCGACGTGCGCGAACCGCCGCTGACCTGCGACACGCCCAGCCGCAGCAGTTTTTCGCGCACGGCCTGCGTTTCGCGCGTAGAGATGATCATGCCCGTGTAGGGGACGGCGAGACGGATGCACGCCGTGATCTTGGCGAATGTTTCGTCGTCGATGCCGTTGTCGAAGACGTCGGGGTCGATGTCGTCCGCACGCTTGACGCGCGGCACGCTGATGGTATGCGGTCCGACGCCGTGCACGGCTTCCAGGTGTTCGGCGTGCATGATCAGACCTGCAAACTCATATTTGTACATTTCCAGACCGAACAGGACGCCCAGCCCCACGTCGTCGATGCCGCCTTCCATAGCGCGGTCCATCGCTTCGGTGTGGTAGTCGTAGTCGTGCTTCGGACCTGTCGGATGCAGCTCAAGATAACTCTTCTTGTGGTACGTCTCCTGGAACAGGATATAGGTGCCGATGCCGGCTTCTTTGAGCTTGCGGTAATTCTCCACGGTCGTGGCGGCGATGTTCACATTGACGCGGCGGATATCGCCGTTTTTGTGATGAACGCTGTAAATGGTATGGATGCAGTCCAGGATGTATTCGATCGGGTTGTTGACCGGATCCTCGCCCGATTCGATCGCCAGCCGCTTGTGTCCCATATCCTGCAAAGCGATGACCTCAGCACGCACTTCCTCCTGCGTGAGCTTCTTGCGCGGGATGTGTTTGTTTTTGAGGTGGTAGGGGCAGTACAGGCAGCCGTTCACGCAGTAGTTGGACAGGTACAGCGGCGCAAAGATCACGATGCGGTTGCCGTAAAAGGCGAGCTTGATCTCCTCGGCGATCTTGTACATCTCCTCGATCTTTTCCGGGATCTCACACGCGAGCAGCACCGACGCTTCGCGGTGCGTCAGACCTGCGCAGACGCAGCCCGTCGCCGTTTTCTGCGGACGCGCCTTGTCCAGGATACGGTCGATCAGTGCGACGTTGTTTTTGTTTTTCTCGGCATACGCGAGAGTGTCCATGATCTCCTCGTCGTTGATGAAATCATCCGCTCTAAGAGATTTCGGATCGTAGATGGCCATGATTGATTCCTTCTTTCTGTATACTCAGCCGATCACATTGGAATAGACGGTTTTGGCGCTGATCCCGGGGAGACTGCCGATCTTGCCGGACAGTGCGGCGATCGTGTCCTGCGGCGCGTCGATGGCGATGCTGATGATGTTGATCTTCTTCTCGCGGTAGGGGATCCCCATACGGCCGATGATGTATTCGCCGTAAGCGTGCAGCAGCGCGTTGAGCTGTTCGATGCTGTCCGGATTCTCCACGATGATGCTGATGGATGCGACTCTGGTTTCCATGATGTTCTCCTTTGCAAAAATAAACTGCGCCGTCGGAAAGGCGCAGTCCAAACACGTTCGCGCACCTTTCACGCAGGCTTAACCCTTAATGTCAGGCTATACATATAGTATAGCATGTCCGAAATGAAAAATCAATCCTTATTTCGGATTGACAAAAGCTGCGTATTTCATTATAATTTCTCACGGAAGGAGGCGCAGATATGGGCAAAAAACTTACTGCGGCCATCATCGGCCTGAAATTCGGCATGGCGCATCTGGAGGGCGCGCTGCGCTGCGGCGCGGAGATCGCGGCAATCTGCGACAGCGATCCGGACGCGCTGCGCTTTGCGGGAGAAAAATACGGCATACCCGAGGAAAAACGCGTCTCGGATTATCGGCAGCTGCTCGGCCGGACGGACATCGAGGCGGCGACAGTCGCGGTGCCCGATCAGCAGCACAGTCTTCTGACGTGCGAACTGCTGCGGTCCGGCAAGCATGTGCTGTGCGAGAAGCCGCTTGCGCTGACGCGCGAGGATATCCGGGACGTCATCCGCGCCGCGGACGAAACGGGCAGAACGTGCATGGTCGGTCAGATCTGCCGCTATACGCCCGCGTTTGAGAAGGCGAAACAGATCATCGCGTCCGGCGGGATCGGCGAAGTCTATTTTGCCGAGTCCGAGTACGCGCACGACTATATGTATCTTGTGGACAATTGGCGCGCCGATCCGAAGCGGCACGGCGTCATCGGCGGCGGTTGTCATGCGGTCGATCTGCTACGCTGGCTTGTCGGCGATCCGCAGGAGGTGTTTGCCTACGGTGCGCACAAGCTCCTGCCGCAGGTCCCTTATGACGACGCGACGGTCGCCGTGCTGAAATTCGATGAAAACGTCATCGGCAAGGTGTTCGTTTCCACGGGCTGCAAGCGCGATTATACCATGCGCACGCTGGTTTACGGCACGAAGGGGACACTCATCTGTGACAATACCTCGCCGACGATGACGCTGTTCGTCGCGGGGGCGGACGGCATGGCGCATGAGCCGCAGACCATCCCGGTCGAGGTCAACAATCACAACGCCGTGCGGGAATTTGAGGTGTTCGCAGATGCGATCCGAAGCGGAAAGCCTGTTGAAACGGACGCCCGCGAAGGGGCGAAGACGGTCGCGGCGTGTCTGGCGATCGTCGAATCTTCCGTGACCGGCAGGGCCGTGCGGCCGGATTATGTATTTTAAAGGAGGATGAATATGGACAACAATTCCGTGATCCGCAAGTATCCGCGCCCCGTGCTGACAGCGGCGGACGTACCATACAACGCACGCCTGATCTTCAACGCGGGCGTGACCAAATACAACGGCAAATATGTCATGGTGTTCCGCAACGACTATTGCGGCGACGATCCCTATAAACTTACCGGGACGAACCTGGGGCTTGCGACGAGCGACGACGGCGTCAATTGGACAGTAGCGCCGAAGCCGTGCTTTGTGATGGAAGGCGGCGAGTACAAGCGTGCTTATGATCCCCGTCTGACGGTGATCGACGGCGTGTGTTATATGTGCTTCGCGCTCGACACGCTTCACGGCCTTTGCGGCGGGATCGCCCGAACCGAAGATTTCGAGCATTTCGATCTGCTGTCCGTTTCTCTGCCGGACAACCGGAATATGGTGCTTTTCCCGGAAAAGATCGGCGGGAATTTCGTCCGTCTGGAGCGCCCGATGCCCGTGTATTCGCGCCGTCATCGGGACAGATTCGATCTGTGGCTGTCGCAGTCGCCCGATCTGGAGTTCTGGGGCAGGCACCGTCTTGTCTGCGGCGTGGAGGACGTGCCCTTCGCCAACGATAAGATCGGTCCCGCCGCCCCGCCCGTACGCACCGAGAAGGGCTGGCTGACGACGTTCCATGCCGTAGAGCTGGACACGACGCGCGGCAAGAACGGCTGGGAGGATCGGTGGCAGAAAAGCTATACGACCGGGATCATGCTGCTTGATCCGGACGACCCGTCGCGCGTGCTCGGCATGTACAAGAAACCGCTGTTCGCCTGCGACCAGCCGTACGAAACGGAAGACGGCTTCCGTACGAACGTGGTCTTTCCCGGCGGCATGATACTGGAGGACGACGGATCGGTCAAGATCTATTACGGCGCGTCGGACACCGTCGAGTGTCTGGCGTTCGCCGACGCGCAGAAGCTTGTCCGGCTGTGCCTGGAAGGGGACGGAACGGAATGAACGTACAGAGCGTGGACGGCGGCAGCGCGTTTGATTTCGGCAAAACGTCCGAAATGTACGCGCAGTTCAGGGACATCTATCCGCCGGAGCTGTACGAAAAGCTGTATGCGCTCGGCGTGGGAAAAAGCGGGACGCGGTGGCTCGACCTCGGCACGGGTACGGGCGTGCTGCCGCTGAATCTATATATGTACGGCGCCGAGATCACCGGTACAGACGTCTCCGCACCGCAGATCGAAGCCGCGAAAGCGCTGGCGCAAAAGCGTGGCGCGGACGTGCGCTTTTTGACGTCGCCCGCGGAATCCTTGCCGTTTCCGGACGGCTCGTTCGACTGCGTGACGGCGGCGCAGTGCTTCTGGTATTTTGACCGCGAGAGGGTTGTGCGCGAGATCCGACGCGTTCTGAAGCCCGGCGGCATTTTCATCAAGGTCTATATGAACTGGATGCTGGCCGATCCCGTGGCCAACCGCTCTTATCGTCTGGTCAAACGGCTCAATCCCGCATGGACGTCCGGTGCGACCGCGTATAGCGACGTCTATGACCACCCGTTCCCCGGCGGAAAAGTGGACGTATTCACGGCAGAAATTTCGTTTACGCGCGAAACGTGGCACGGCAGAATGTGCGCCTGCCGCGGTACGCTGGCTTCGATGGAGGAAAAGACGTTTGCCGAGTGGGAAAGACGCCACCGAAAGATATTGCAAGCCTGTCCGGAGCAGTTCAAGGTCCGGCACAGGCTGTATATCGCGTCCTATCGGGTTGAGTGAGCGCGATGTCAAAGCATTTTGACACTCTTTTTTGACAATGTAAAAGATGTTTGATAGACAAACGCAGTCGTTTGCGATAGGATGAAGGCGTCCGAAGTGACAAAATAACGCGAGGTGAGAGAACATGGAGATCGGCGCTTTGCTCAGAAACGCAAGGAATCAGGCGGGCATGACGCAGGAACAGGCGGCGGAAGCGCTGCTCGTCAGCAGGCAGACCGTGTCGAACTGGGAGACAGGCAAGTCTTTTCCGGATATTGTCAGCGTGATCCGCATGAGTGAACTGTACGATGTCAGTCTCGATCGCCTCCTCAAGGAGGAATCATCTGTGAAGCAAACGTACAAACAATTTCTGGAAGAAAGTACGAACACCGTCAAAAGCCGCAGAACGCAGTCCGTGACGACTCTGGTCCTCGTTACGCTCGGCGTGTGGGCGCTGTCCGTGCTTGCTGTCGGACTGGTCGCAAGCGGCGTGGACAATACGGGGTACAGTGTGGCAGTCATGTGGGCTGTGCTGCCTGTCACATTCTTCGTCGTGTCGTTTCTGATCGGTCGCAACCGCTATTTCGGCAGGGGGATGTATATTTCGCCGCTCGTATTCAGCCTGCTGTATTCACTGTGCGGCTATGCTACGTCGATCGCGGCGGACGGGCAACTGACTCGAACGATCCGCTGGCCGGATTTTACGAAACTGCCGCTCGGCTTGCTGATCACGGCGGTCGGCTTGGGCGTCGGTATTTTGACGCGCGTCCGACAGATGAAAACCGAGAAATAAACGAAATACCCATATATATTCCGTCTGTCCGCAGCGTTCGACAGGCGGAACTTTTTTCTTGTGAAAATTTGAAGAAAAAAGAAAAAATTTTTTGAAAAAAAGACTTGACATTTGAAAGCGCGCAGTATATAATAATCAAGCACGTTACGGAAGAACGGTTCCGGGCGAGCAGAAGCACCTTGAAAATTAAACAACGATTGAGAAGAGAAACCCTTAGATTTCTTTAAGTTTCGCAGTCAAGAGACTGCGTACAGTAATTCGGAGACGAATTAGAACAAGCCAAGTGCTTGAAATGAGCGATTGAGCTCTGAG
>JAFSYP010000105.1 GCA_017449935.1 Clostridia bacterium | reverse complement strand
GGCGATACGTCCGCGCCCTCGAACACAGGCGCATCCGGCAATGACGCTTTGCCTTCCAGAACCTTATCCTTGAGCGGCTTCGGTTTGCGTCCCGCGCCGATCCGAGCCCCGCCTCGGTTGGTGCCGTCTTTTGCCATAAATATCACTCCTATCTATATAATCATTTGAATTTGTGTGATGTTTTTTGAAAACAATCAAACGAAAAAGCCGCGGAAACGTTGATACATAACGGGTTTGCAGGGGGTTAATACCCCGTTTGAAATCGAAGTTCTGTACACGGCTTTCCGGCGCGTCGGGTTGAGATTACACTTTTAGAGATTTAGAGGGGGGCACCCCATCATCTCAATCCCTTGTGTATCAACGGTTTCAGCGTTTCGGCTCTGTTTTGTCCCGTGATACGGCGGTAAAACCCGCGATCCCGTTATTCAGACAGATAACAAAGCCGCGATCCCGAACCGTGAACAGCCGCCCGCGTTTGAATTCCGCGTTTTTCAAACAAATCAAACAAACGCCGACCGGTCAGCGGTTGCCCGCGTTACGGTTCGTCGCCGCAAGCGTGATGGCGCTGTGACAGCTTTTGCACAGACTCATAAGGTTCGAGAAGTCGTGCGTCCCGCCGTCAGCCAGCGGCACGATGTGATGCACCTGTTCCACCGGAACCGTGCGGCCGTGTCTCAGACACTCTTCGCACAGCGGGTGCGCCTTGACGTACAGCGCGCGAATCTTCCGCCACCGCGAGTCGTACCGTTTCTTGGTTTCCGGATCGCGGCGGTAATGTTCGTATTCGTATCGTGCTTGTGATATGTGTTCCGCACAGTAGTCCCGGTCCGTCAGCCGAGGACAGCCGGGATACTTGCACGGTCGTTTCGCTTTATATGGCATGTGTGTCACCGTGTATATATAAAAAGAGCAGACCCCCGGTGAAAGGAAGAAAAGTCCGGGGGTCCGCAAGAGAGGGTGGGCGTGTTGATAACGAGGTGCGCGGTATCCGGGAAAAAGATGATGAAAACCCGGATACCGCGACGGATATCAGTGATTACGGAACCGATATCCGATTTTCAGAGGAATGCTTATCCATACCGTGAAACAGAGCGGCATGGCGATAAGCATATATACAGCCGCGGGGTGTTCCCACGCGAAGCCTCCATCAGAATTGTGGGGGGTGCGAAACGCGGCGAACGTATCAACCGCGCCTCGCACCGGACGCCGCGCGGGGGTGAGACGCAGCGTCGCTGTCATGTTGTCGGGGTTATGCGCCCCGCGCACACGGAAGATGAAAAGATCAGCCGCCGCAGATTTTACTCCGCAGCGGCGTTCCTCTATCCACTCTTCTCAGCATACACTATAGCACAAAGTTAACTACCGCGTTTTTTCGAGTCTTGGTACTTTACTGTAATTTACTACCGCGTTTCAAAAAAAACCTCGGGTTTTTTTATGCAGATCGGGTTATCGGGCAGCACTACACTCTTCAGAGCCTTCGCATGACGCTTATATGCGGCGCTGACAGACACGTGCGTCTTCAGAGAAATCCGCTCCCAGGACAACCCATCGACATAGCGGTACCAGAGAACAATGTATTCGTCTGTGTCACTTACGCGGGAAAGAACATCGTGAATCTGCTCTTTCAGTGCAACCAGCAGATCGATCTCCTTATTGATTTTTTGTTCGAGTTTGATAATAGCCTCCACGCTCGTAACAAATGCGGCGTTACCATCCGGGGAAGACTGAACCCTTTCACCAAACGACGGTGATGACAGACTGGTCGCCATCTCACGCAGTCTGGCTACTTCTTCAAGATCGTGGTTGATCCGCTGATCCAGCTTGTATGCCTGCTGTAAGTATTCCTTTGCCGTCATAAAATTTCAGCCTCCAATCTGTCCAAAATCACCGAGCCGTCAACGTCGGTCAGCATATAAAACCAGTCCGAATGAAAAAACTCGATTGCGTCTGCCAGCAGAAATTCTGCCCGTTCGATCCTTCTCAAAAGGATTTCTTCCTGACTGCGGGGTTCCTCAATCGGCGGCAGGTTAGCCTGCTTCCGCTTTTCTTCCCTCTTTTCACGGCGAGCAACCTGCTCCGCAACAAGCGCCACCAGTCCTTCCGTCTTATGGTGCTTGCGCAGATACCGCTTGCAGAAACGGTAATCGTCAACCGCCTGTCGCACGATCGCGTAAACAAGGTTCTGATAACCTTCATTCAGTTCTAAATCCATAATCACACCTCCAAATTTGCTTTGACCGCTTCAATGAGCGTGTCCTGTGTTTTTTCTTTCTTCCGCAGCGCCGCCATGATACGCTCGTCAATGGTGCGTTCCGTCACGATGTGGTGCAGCACAACCGTATCGGCTGTCTGCCCCTGCCGCCACAGCCGGGCGTTGGTCTGCTGGTACAGTTCGAGGCTCCATGTAAGGCCGTACCAGATCAGCGTCGAGCCGCCCGCCTGCAGGTTCAGACCGTGTCCGGCGGATGCGGGGTGTATCAACCCGACAGGCACTGCGCCTGCATTCCACAGACGGATGCCGTCGTCTTTGTCCATGCTCCGGAACGGGATATGCAGTTTGTGCAGCCGTTCTTCTATCTGTTCCCGGTCATGCTTGAACCAGTACGCGACGAGAACCGGCTTTCCGTTTGCAGCTTCGATCAGATCCTCCAGCGCGTCCAGCTTGTGCGTATGCAGCACATGCGTCTTGCCGTTTTCGTCATAAACGGCTCCGTTCGCCATCTGCGACAGTTTGTTTGCGAGAGACGCGGCGTTCACGGCGTCGATATCGGCGTCGCCGAGAGACAACACCATATCTTTGCGCAGATCGTCGTATTTCTGCTTTTCTGTTTCCGTCATACGGACGTTTACCTCGTTTACGACGCATTCCGGCATCCGCAGATAATCGGTGCATTTCATGCTGATCGTTATATCCGCGATTTTGCCGTAGATCGCTTCCTCGGCTCCCGGCAGCGGCGCGTAGGAATACACGATCGTGCCGTTACGCTTGTCCGGGGCGAAGTAGGCGTTCCGGTAATGGGTGATGAAACGACCGAGCCGTTCGCCCATGTCCAGAAGCCGGTATTCCGCCCAGAGATCCATCAGACCGTTGGACGCGGGCGTGCCGGTCAGACCGACGATGCGTTTCACTTTCGGACGTACCCGCAGCAGCGAACGGAACCGCTTTGTGCCGCCGCTTTTGAACGATGACAGCTCGTCGATGACCACCATGTCGTAGTCAAACGGCAGTCCGCTCTCGTCGATCAGCCACGTCACGTTTTCCCGGTTGATCAGGTAAATATCCGCGTCGGACTGCAACGCGGCGATTCGCTCATCAGCCGATCCGACCGCTACGGCGAACCGCAGATGCCGCAGATGATCCCATTTCCGGATCTCGTCCGGCCATGACGTTGCGGCCACTCTTTTCGGGGCTATGACCAAGGTCTTATGTACCTCGAAGCTGTCGAACATCAGATCGTTGATCGCCGTCAATGTGATTACGGTTTTGTCAACCCAAGCCCATATCCAGCAGAACGGCTGCGGTCGCATGCTCCTTGATAAAGCGGATCGCGTAATCCTGGTATTCGTGCGGTATGAACTTCATTTGGCGTCACCTCCGATCGTTTCTGTGATTGCTGTGTTTATCTGTTCGGGTCTGTCTATGCAGTAAACCCGAAAACCAAGCGACTCCAGCTGGCTTTTCCGCTTTACCTGCAGCGGACGCATTTTCCTACCCGGCGCTTTCAACTCGGCGAACGCGATGTGCGCACCCGGCATCAGAATGATGCGGTCGGGAACGCCGTCGAGTCCGGGACTTACGAATTTCGGACACATGCCGCCCAGCTTTTTGACGGCTCGAACGAGGCTTTGTTCTACGTCTCTTTCACGCATTTTTTGTTCACTCCTTCCGTTCATCAGAATTATTCGGGTGACGGCGGGTGACGGTCAGTTCTATAAATGGTCTATAGGGCTTTTTTCTGAAAAAATCCCTATACGCGTATTATGTATATAGCCGTCACCCGCCGTCACCTTTTAGGTTTTGAAACTGAAAACACTATGGATTTGACCGTCATCAGCCATCACCCAAAAGGTGAAAATGAAAAAAGGTTCGTATTTGACCGTCACCGACCGTCACAACAGAAAAATGAAACACCTCTGTAATTGACCGTCATCGACCGTCACCCTCAATCGAGGAATTCGCTGTTTTTCAGCCGCAGACCGCGCACGCGCGCACCGTCTTTGAGTTTCTTCCGCTCGTAGCCCTGCTTGTCCAGCGCGGCGTAAAAGTCGGCGGAGGAGCGGGCATAGTCGCCGGTTCTGGCGCAGTACGCGCGGTACTCCTGGAACAGTTCGCCGGACTTACATTGGTGCGTAGGATCCTGCTCGCAGCACTCTTCGAGAAACTGTCCGAGCCAGTCGTTGTCGTTCCTGTACGCCTCCACCGCGTCGCGCACGATCCTCGGCATCGGGATCTTGAAATTGCGTTCGATCGCTTTCTGCGCGCCTTCCATGATCCACTGCAGGATATATCCGCCCGCGTTCTCGACAAGGTAATCGGCATAGTTCTTGATGTCGCTTGTGCCCTCGATCTTCGCGTTGAACGGGATAACGATCAAGCGGCGCCAGATACCGTCGTCATTGCCGCCGACCTTCGGCAGGTGGTTCGTATACAGCACGATGGTGTGCGACGGCGTGAAGTGGAACGGGTCCTTGAATTTCTTCTCCGCCTGGATCTCGTCCGTGGAGCAGAGCTGCTTGACGATGGAATTGTTCAGGCGCATGCCTTCTTCCAACTCCGAGGCGATGATCAGACGCCTGCCTTTGAGCTCGGCCATCTCCGGCTTTACGTTGCGGCGGCAGCCGACCGTCAGCGCGTCCGCGGAGAACGTACCGCTGTACGAGCCGAGCACGCGCATGATGCTGTTCCAGAACGTACTCTTTCCGTTGCGACCCTCGCCGTATGCGATGACCAGATGCTCTTCGTACACCTTGCCGATCGTCGCGAGTCCGGCGATAAGCTGCACATACTCGATCAGCTGGCGGTCGTTTTGGAAAAAGACGTCGAGCGCCTTGTCCCACAGTTCTTTTCCTTCCGTGCCGGGCGCGACCAGCGTCTGTTTCGTGATATAGTCGCTTGCCTGCGGCGCGTATCCGCGTTTGCCGCCGGAGCGCAGATCATAGGTCTGTCC
>JAFSYP010000104.1 GCA_017449935.1 Clostridia bacterium | reverse complement strand
CGTTCTTTGTATTGCAGACAAGATTCAGCGTGCCGCTGCCGTTCAGCGTCACATTGGCATTCGCTTTGCCCTTGATAACGGCAGATTCCGCATATGCGGTATTGGTGCCGTCGCCGCCGTCCTCCGTTGGGTCGCCGTATATATCCGCATTGTTCAACGCAGCGTCTGTCAGCGTGTTCACACTTCCGGCAAGCGCGGTGATCGTCACGGTGCTGGACGAATTCTTTTTCACCGTGATCGGCGCTGTAAATGCAGATGTGAGCGTCAATCCGTCGAGCAGCAGCACAGCCGGAGACGTTGCTTCCTTTTTGACCGCGATTGCCATGTTGTCGCTCTCGCCCGTGAACACAAACGTGCCGCCGCTTTTTTTGATCTCGACATAGATCGTATACGTTTCCGTGTTGGTGTACGTCAGCGAGCCGTCCGTGTTCGTCACGGCTGCGGGCGTGTAGGCGTTATCCGCCATGTCGATACCGCTGACTTCATAGTTTTTGCTGCTGCCGGGGAACACTGTCAGCGTATCGCCCTCGAAACAAAACGTCGTGTAACCGACGGGCACTTCGACCGTCTGTGTCGTGCCGGAGGACGTCAGTTCGACCGACGCCACGCCGACCGCGCCCGCGATGGCATCGACCGTGACGGTGTTTGCGTCCGTTTGTGTCAGTGTGACGAGTTCCGTATCGTCCGTTTGCGCCGTGATCGCAGCGTCGGCAGTCAGCACCGCGCCGCTGTTGCCGTTCAGCGTTTTCGTCACCGTAAATGTGCTTGCCGAAAGACACACGGGCAAACTCGCCAGAACAAAGCAAACGGCGAGTATAACGGATAGGATCCTTCTTCTGCCTTTCATCATGACTCCTCCTTAAAGATCATATACAATAAGCTACGATATCATTATACCGGCGAAGATTGAAGAAAGATTGAAAAAAGGATAAAAAGGGAAAAGGCGAAGCCGAAGCTCCGCCAAAGAAAGAAAAAGAGGAAAACATTTATTTTGTTCCGGTCAGCGCAACGCCGTTCACGTACAGCGTATGCCCGTTGGAAATGATCTGCGATGCGTCACCGGAAAAGCTCGTGACGTAGCTGTCTGCGGTCAGCGTCCACGTGCTTGTGCTGTCCAGCTTGACGGCGACCGTGCCGACTTGCGTCGAAACCGTGTCGCCCGCAGCATTCCGGATAATGCCGTCAATATAACCGGTGAAGGACGACCCGTCGGACAGATTCATTGTGAGCTTCGAGTTGCTGCCGACCTGAACGGCGCCGTTCAGCACCTGCTTTTTCGCGTTCAGCGTCGCGGTATTGCTGCCGCCGCTCCATCCGTCGTCGCAGACGGAAAGCAGGACGTTCGCGCTGTCGCTGTTGCGGATCGTCACACCGGAAAGGGTAATGACCGCATTTGTATTCGTGACGTGGAAAACGTGTCCGCTTTTACTTGTGAGGGAACCGCCCGTCATGGTAAAGGCGGAGGTGCCGCTTGCAGCGTCGCCGGACATGGACTGGTAGATCATGATCGTGTCGAGGAACTTTGCGTTGCCGTTGCGTTTGGTATTGTTTGCGGTCAGATCGCAGTTCTTCAGCGTAATCGAGTTGAGTCCTTCGATACAGACGCCCTCCGACAGATTGGAGACGAGTTTCGCGTTTGACACGGTGACGTCTGCCGTGGAGTAGATCGCGGGAGAACCGAGCCCGTTGGACGTGTAGGTTCCGCCGTCCACCGTCACGGTGCCGCCGCCTCTGTCAGTGCGGATCGCTGCAGAAGATCTTCCGCTTGTGGTTACGGTCAGGTTCTTGGCGTTTGTGACGCCGCCGCCTGTCGTCATGATACCGCCGGAGCCGTCGCCGGTCGTGGTGATGGTTGTGTTTTGAATATTGACCGTCGTACCGTCACCGGACGCGCCGTTCTGTCCGCCGTTGCCGCCGTAGCAGAATACGCCGTTCGCGCCACTGGCGGAGGATGTGACCGTGCCGCCCGTGATGGTAGTTGTCGCGCCGTCCTTGACAAGAAGCGCAGCGTTCTGCCCGTAGAAGTTGCAGTTGTCTCCGCCGTCCGAATCGCCTGTCTTGGTCACTGTGGGATTCGTGAGCGCGACAGCGCCGTCGGTACTGACAAGCAGCGCGCTCTCGTCCGCCGTCGAGGATTCGTAGGTCTTACCGCTCTCGGTTTTAGCCGAGGTGATCTTCGTCGCGCCGGCATATGTGACGTCCGCGCTGCTGCCGCCGGGACCTCCACCGGGAGGATTGCCGCCGGGTGCGCCGTCGGGCGGGGTGCCGTCCGGTTTATCAGGCGGCGTTCCGTCCGGCATATCCGGTCTGCTCTCGCCGTCCATGCCCGAAGGCGGCTCCGGTCTGTCCGCTTCGTCCGTACCCAAAGTCGGTTCCGTTTCCTGCTGCGTTTGCAGCGTCGCAGTTTCCGCGTCGGTGTTGTTATGCGCACCGCACGCGGCGAGTGACGCCAAAAGCGCCAATGATATGAGCATCGCAAGTATTCTTTTCATGGGAAGCCCTCCTTTTACTGTAACGGAAGTACGGCGGTAAAGACCGCTCTTCCGTTTTTGTATTCCGCATGGATCGTGCCGCCGTGCGCATCGACGACTGCCTTCGCGATCGACAGTCCCAGTCCGTAATGTGCGCCGTCGTCCGTGCGCGCTTCGTCCGTGCGGTAAAACCGCTCAAACAGGTGCGGTAATTGTTCCGTTCCGATGTCGTTCGCCGCGTTCGATACGGAAAGCACCGCGGCATGCTTTTCTCTTTGCAGCGTTAAACGGATTTCTCCCGCTATCCCGTGCGCGACGGCATTGTCGAGCAGGATGGAAACGAGCTGTCGAAGCTGCATGGAATTGCCTGTGACGGTCAGATCCGGCGTGATCTCGGATACGATCTCGTAGCCTTTTTCAAATGCGTAGCTTTCAAACGGCAGTGTCTCGCCGCTGACCAGTGCGGAAAAATCGACCGCTTCTTTGGGCAGGTCATCGTTTTCTGCGCGGGAAAGCTGAAGCAGCTGCTTGACCAGGGCGGACATCCGCTCGTTTTCATAGTCGATATTCGCCAGCCATTCATTGCTGCCTATCTCGCGCTGCAGCAGTTCGCTGTTTGCCGAGATGACGGCGATCGGCGTTTTGAGTTCATGTCCCGCGTCGGAGATGAACCGCTTTTGCCGCCTGTCGTTTTCCTCCAGCGGCCGCACGATCCGCCGGGCGATAAAGATCGAAAGCACAAACAGTACCGCCGTCGCCAGCGAGCCGAACAGAAGCATCTGCCGAATCAGCGTGCTCTGGCTGTTGTCAGTGATGGTGCTGTCGATCATGGCGACCAGCGTGCAATCTTCACGCTGTGTCACGAGATACAGCATACTGCCGCTCGTGCCGCTCTGCCTGCCGCGCGACAGGATGGATGACGCCAGATCAACCAGCGTTTCCTCGCTTTGCAGCTCCTCGTTTCCGTTGTGCACGGAAAGCACTGCACCGTTTTCATCAAAAGCGACTGAGTAGAACGTGGACAAATGAAATGCGGATTCCTGCTTGTCCGGCGTCTTCAAATCCGGCGGCGGCTGATCCTCGCCGTCCGGCTTCGTGCTCGGCTTGAAGCTCGGCTTGCCCGGCTCCGGCTTCGGTTCTGCCGGATCGCTGTCCAAGGTATACCGCTCCACGTACATTTCCAGCATGGCCTCGTTTTCGTGCCGCAGAGCGATCCGGTTTGAGAGGTAGATCACGGACAGTGTAACCGCCATCAGGATAAGCAGCGAGAAGACGATCGCAAAGACGATCTTTCGCTTCGTTTTCTTAAACATCGCGGCACCTCATTTCGTATCCGATCCCGCGCAATGCTTTGATTTCGCAGGATGATCCGATAAAAGACAGCTTCTTGCGCGCAAAGGACATATATACCTCGACATTGTTGTACTCCGCGTCGCTTTCATATCCCCAGATTTTGAGCGCCAGTTGTTCGCGCGTGAGTACCTGTCCCTGATTGGCGATCAGATACTCGAAGATGCGCAGTTCCTTTTCTCCCAGACGGACGCTTTTGCCGGTTTTGCAGCGGAGCGTCGCATTCTTGACGTCCAGCGACAGGTCCGCAAACGTAAGACTTCCGTCCTCTGTCGGCAGTCCGCGTCTGCCGAGCGCCCGCAAACGGGCAAGCAGCTCGCGCGTCATAAAAGGTTTCGTCAGGTAGTCGTCGGCGCCGCTGTCCAGCCCCTCGACTTTGTCGTCCAGCTCGCTCTTGGCGGTCAACATCAGGATCGGCGTACGCACGCCGGACGCACGCGCCTTTCTCGCGACGTCAAACCCGTTCATACTCGGCATCATTACGTCCAGCACGATCATATCGTAAACGCCGCTTTCAATAGCATCCAAGGCATCCGCGCCGTTTTCCACACTGTCCACGTCATAGCCTTCCTGCCGCAGCAGCTCGCACAATGCGCGGTTCATCCTTTTTTCATCCTCTGCCAGCAGCACTTTCATCCGAACCACCTCCG
>JAFSYP010000103.1 GCA_017449935.1 Clostridia bacterium | reverse complement strand
TCGGCGTGAGGATGCCGCACATCATCTTGATCGTCGTCGACTTCCCCGCGCCGTTAGTGCCGATGTAACCCACGATCTCCCCGTCGGGCACGGTAAAACTGATGCCGTCCACCGCCCGGACCTCGTCGTATTTGCGTGAAAACAGCGTTTTCACCATTCCGGACAGGCCGTTTCCGCGGATCGGTTTCCGGAATAGCTTTGTCAATTCATTTACTTCGATCATGGGAAAACCCACCTTTTCTGCAAGAACTGCAGTCCTGCAGTTCTTTTTTAGCATAAAAAGCCACGCTTGGCAACCTGAAAAAAACGTTTAATCAAGTACGATTGAACCAATCGCACTTTTACGGGTTCGGGGGACGGATTTGAACCAACGACCTCTTTTGTTTCCCTTCGGGCCGCCTTGCGGTGCCCGAAAAACCGGTGGCCGTCAGCGCAGAACTCTTTCGAAATCGTATGAAAAAGAGACTCACCCGATGGGCGAGTCTCTTTTTCATGTGGTCAAGCGGTGAATAACGGATATGAGCAAGCACATTTGAGAACAGTTACAAAATCTATTATTTGAGGAAGTCGACGCATGGGTTTCTGCAAAGATATGAACGCTCCGGCCTTGCAGCTTGGCAGGGCCGGAGCGTTATGGTCTTGTTCTTTCGCAGTCATGCCGTTCTTGACGGCCCGTCAGGCGGTATGATAGAATGACATGTAATAATATTCATTTTGCCATGTGAAGAAACGGAGGTCTGCCGGAAATGAACGCTTTGAAACACTTTCCCTGCCGCGCGCGCAGTGTCGTGAAGCTCCTGCGCACGCTTGCGCTCGTGCTCGTCGTTGTTTTCGCCCTGCAGCTTCTCCCCTGTTCCGCGCACGCGGACGGCGGCCGCGAGATCACCTTGCTGGAGCTCTCCGGCTCCTGCCGCGTCGAGCGCGGCGGCGACGCCCTCGAAGCGGCGGAGGGCATGGCCCTTTTCTCCGGCGACACGCTTGTGACGGACGAGGGCGGCAGCCTCAGGCTGCGCATCGACGGGGACAAGTTCCTGTATCTCGGCGCCGACACCCGCGTGCGGATCATCGCCGAGGGGACGGCCGAGAGCAGCAAAACCGTCGTGTTCGTCGAATCCGGCTCCGTGATGACGGAGGTCACGCAGAAGCTCTCCGAGGAGTCGTCCTTCGACGTCGTGACCTCCAACACGACGATGTCCATCCGCGGCACGAAGACGCTGACCGAGGTCATAGAAGACGTCGTTTCAGATGCTGTTCAGACAAGCAACGCCGTCCTCGAGGGGCATGTCCGGATAAAAGCCGTCAAGGTCAAGGCGGACGGAACGGTCGTCTCCGTGGAGAAAGGCCTCGGCGCCGGTGAGGGAAACGCTTTCAAGTCGTTAAAGGAAGAACTCGTCTCACCGGAAGAGATGATGGCCATCGCCGGAACAGACGCGTCCGTAAGCGGTATCAAAGTTGAGATCGTTTCGGAAGAAGAGGCCGGCGTCGTATTCGACATGGCAACTTTCAGCGCTACGTTCCTTGAGAACATCAAGAACATCCTGATCGCGGAAGCGGAAGACGCGGCAGAGGAAGAAGGCCTCTCACAGGAGCAGATAGATGAGATCAACACGCTGATCGACGAGGCCATGAACAGCCTGGATGTGATCCGTGAAAATTCTCAGAATGCGATCAATGCGGCAGCCGACACCGGGAAGAAGCCCGAACCGGCCCCCGAGCCGCTCCCCCAGCTGCTCCCCATGCCTGTGCCGGATCCTGTCCCAGTCACAGAGAGTGACAATACCCAAGACGAGGGTACCACTCTTGTAGACGGCGATACGAATCTCATCGATATTGGCGACGATAACGCCGACGAAGAAGGGGACGATGAAGGCGACGAAGGCGATGATGCCGACGCCGGCGAAGAGAACGACGACAACGGCGACGAGGGCGACCAGGGCGGCGAAGGCGGCCAGTGCGGCGAAGACGAGCACGAATGGGGCGATCCGGTGGTTGTCGATCCCTACGCGGACACCGACGACGAAGGACTTGTCGTCTGGCACGCCGGAACGAGCACCAAAACCTGCGGCGTCTGCAAGGCAACGGAGGAGGAGCCGATCCTCGTCACGCCCGTCCTCAAGAGCGAGATCTATGAGGATACGACCAAGCTCCCCATCGACTTTTTCTGGGCCGAGGGCAAAGAGGCCCCGGAAGAGGGCATGATGCTGAAGGACCACGCGCTTCCTCAGTGGTGGGTCTCCTCCCCGCTGTACAACGACGATCCGGAAACGGCCGTGGATATTCCTTTCGCCGATGTAAGCTGGAAAGACGGTGACATCCTTCTCTCCACGCTGAGCGTCAACGACACACTTGCGGTCCAGATCACCATTCCCGAGAATTTCCGGGACACCTTTAAGGACACGGACGTGGAGATTACCCTGACCGAACCCATTGACATGAGCGAGCTTTCCTGATCCTTGGTCATGATTCGCAGATCGGCGCAGGATCTTTTACGAAAATGGAAAAAGTACAGTCCGCTTAAAAAGCGAACTGTACTTTTTTGGTAACCCAACTGCGAATAATTCCGCGAACTATGTTAAACTGATTCCATTTATTCCGCCAGATGAAAGCGAACGAACGTATATAGAACAGCTTGTCGAACAGTTGCTTTCTGCTATGGGCTCTGGAAACAATACAAAGGCCAGCGAGTTGCAGATTACCCTCAATAAGCATTTTACTGATAAGTATCTTCCTGCCCTGTCAATATCTGCGAAATATTTAATATCGGATGAAAACTGTACTCTCCGTTTCTGGAGAGTGCAGTTTTTTACCAAGTGACTCGTTTTGCGCTGTTATTATTGATAGATTATGAGGCGCTTTTTCAAAACATAGCTCGGTGATAAACGGATGAAATACTCTAACTGAACGATATCCCTCTGTGAGAACGATTCCTTCAGGGGATTGGTATCAGAACATCTATAAACGCAAAAACGCCGCTGCGGAAAGTGCTCTGCAGCGGCGTCGGCTTATCATTATCCAGATGAAAATGTACGAAAAACGGCTCGTATTTCCCGTTAACTCATTGTTTCATGCAAAAACAAAAGGCAGGTAATTCTATCATAATTACCTACCTTTTATGCGTTAGGACACCAGTAATCATACAATTCGGCGTTTCTTACCTCCAAGCGGGGGTGGGTGCAAAGTGGGTTCAGATTATGTAAACCGCATATGCCCATCTTTTTTTGCCGAATACATCCAGTTGGACGTTGTGAGCAAAATACAGCCTTAGTATAATAACGATTGAACGATTAGCGTGTCCGTCGTGTTGAGGCGATATATAAGGGTATCGCCCCTAATTGTGCCACTACGG
>JAFSYP010000102.1 GCA_017449935.1 Clostridia bacterium | reverse complement strand
GTACCGACGGCTGTGCCGGTAAACGCCGCAAACAAGCGTTTTATCACCGAGCTTCGCGTGGAAGCAGGTGAAGACGCGGTGCGTAAGCTGGAGGCGGACGGCTGGTCTGTTATGATGGTCGGTCTGAACGTAACGTCCGATCCCGCCGCGCAGGTATATCTTGCCTATAAAATGAATACCGGTTCTCCGGTCACAGACGTGGTCTTATCCCCGGACGTGGGCGAGTCCTTCACGGATGCAAACGGGATCGTCTACACCTGCGTGAGCCACGTGGACGTGGACGAAGGGATCGAAGGCAGCGCAGGATGTCTCTATGCGACACATGACAAGCGCATCGGCGAGCCGCTTGTCGGTCTTGATGTGTTGCGCGGCAGCACGGAGGACGAAAAGGTGCTGTATACCATTTCAAACGACGGGGCCGAGATCGTTCGCACGCAGGACGGTGCGCCCGCTGACCTGGAGAACGCAAACAGTAAGGGCGTCGTGTATCTTTTTCAGATCCGCGACGGCATCGTGCGGCCGTATATCCGTGAGATCGGCGTCGTTACCGATACGGATAAATGGAATGCCGTTTATACCGCCTGCGAACGCGGCTACGATTATTTTGTCGAGGGCGATATCGACAGCTCGTCCGACACGTATACGATCATAGCTTATGAACGCACCGCCGATCCGAAGCAGGCGGTGACAAACATAACTGCCGTTTCCGCTGATACGGTCAAATCACTGGAGAAAGCGAAGATCGTCGACGGTCAGGCGGAAAACCCGGAGCGCGTCACGGCGGCGGCGATCAGTATTTCCGGTGCGGAATACGTAAGAGTGTCAAGTCAGCCGATCGACGCTAAAGAACCATATTACCTTTACCGGACAAAAGACGCGAAAGCCGGCAATCCAATCTCGATGCTCTATGCGCAGACTCCGGACCAAACGCAGAATTTCCTGTTCGGAACGTGGGCAAATTCCTATTTCTTCTCTCCCGGAGCGACGACCGCCTATTCCTACAGCATGAACGAAGATTTGTATATGTCGCTGTGGGAGGATCAGACGGTCTGCTGCAAACTGCCCGTGCGGATGCTTGACAGCTTCGAGTCGATGCGTGATGTCTCCGAATCCTCCACGGAAGCAGCGGCGACGGAAGCAGCGGCGACGGAAGCAGCGGCGACGGAAGCAGCGGCGACGGAAACAACGGCGACGGAAACAACGGCGACGGAAACAACGGCGACGGAAACAACGATGAAGGAAATGCCTGCCGCGCAAGCGCCGCTAACCGATGTCCCCGCAACACAAGCGCCTGCCGGGGCAGGCAGATACATCCATCTCACGATGCTCACGCCGCGCGAAGGGCTGCCCGCATCCGCGGGGCGCATCACGGGTATGCGCGATCCGGCAGCTCCTTACATCGAGCGAACCGAACGCAGTGGCCGAAACAATAAATATCAGGCGTCTGTTTTCGGAAAGGGCAGCATCGCGCTGATCATCGGCGGAGCCGTGATTCTGGCCGCGGCGGCAGCC
>JAFSYP010000101.1 GCA_017449935.1 Clostridia bacterium | reverse complement strand
ATATCTGGAACTGGCAACCGAAGACTGTTTGAAGAGCCGGATGCGGGAAAACCGCACGTCCGGTTCTGTGAGGGGCAGTAGGCAAGCCTTTCACGTGTTTCAACAAATTGAAAGGAGTGTCGAGGCTGCCTACTCGACGGAGTGGTACTGTGCGACTATCAAAGAAAGTGCTGTGCGGTTTTCTGTGCATGACGCTTGTATTTCTGTGCACCGTAAGCGTTTGGGCGACCTCCGCCGAGGATTGGGCGGAGCGATGGGACGACGCGGTCTCGGACTATGCCGTCATCTCCATGACGCCCGGTGCGGACGATTCGCAGATGCGGTTTGCGTGGCTGGAAAAGATCGGACAGCCGGCCGCGTTTCGCTGCGGGATCGACGAGGCGCTTTCGGACGCGGACGCCGTTCCCGTATGCTCCGTGCTGACGGTCACCGGTCAGAAGCGGTGCAGCGTGACCGTAACGGGACTTCGCGAAAACACAGTCTACTATTATATGTACAAACGAAACGGCAGTTGGAGCGGCGTGTATTCCTTCCGTACGGGCGGCGCTGAGCTGACTGCGCTGTTTGTTTCGGATTCGCAGCTCGGTCGCAGCGGCGACTGGCGAAAGAAAGACGTTCTGCTGCACGACACGACTGGCTGGGACACGACGCTGCGGGAGGCCGTTCGGCAGTACCCGGATATTTCTCTGTGCCTGTCCGCCGGCGATCAGGCGGAGATCGGCGCCTCAGAGCGGCAGTATCGGCTGCTTCTTGCGCCGGACGTGCTTCGCGGCATTCCGATCGCGACCACGATAGGCAACCATGAATTCTACTTTCCGCTTCTCGATCTGCATTTTGCGCAGCCGAACCGTTTCGGCGGCAGCGTCATCCATTCTCTGGGTGACGAACCGTATTATTTCGTAAAACAGGACGTTCTGTTTATCGTGCTGGATTCCAACGATCCGCTCGCGTGGGACCATGAAGCCGTGATCGAAAAGGCCGTGCGCGCGTGCCCGGACGCGAGATGGCGCGTGGTGATGATGCATCACAGCCTTTACAGCTGCGAAAATTCGGAAGAAAAGGGGCCGCGCCTGCGTACTTCGCTGACGCCGATCCTGCAAAAATACGGGATCAACCTTGTGCTCAGCGGCCACACGCACCGTTTCAGCCGGTCAAAATCCATTGACGGGATCACGTATCTGGAGGGCGGCTGCTGCTCCGGCTGCAACTGCCGCGCATGTCCCGACGTGCTGCCGTCCTATACGGACTACGCCTACCCGCAGAAGAATCCGGTTTACAGCGTGCTGCATTTCGGCAAAGACGCCATAACAACAGAGAGCTATGCCGTGGAGAACGGGGAGAGCGTGCGTATCGACGCCGGTTCGGTCGCGCTGCGCGTGCGCGAAGATCCGACGCCGCAGATGTCCGTCTTTACAAAAACAGTGCAGTCCGTTCTTTCCGTTTTCGGACGGATCGTATCCATGCTGTTTGTATGAATCGGGAAAGACTCGATAAATGGCTGGCGGATCGCACGCCGTACAGCCGCAAGGAGATCAAAGCATTCGTGCGCGAGGGCGCGGTGCGTATCGGCGATCGGACCGTGACAGATCCGTCGGCATATGTGCAGGACGGCGATTCGGTTTCCTTTCGCGGGGAGATCCTCGCTGCCGACAAGCATATCTACATCATGCTCCACAAGCCGAAGGAAGTCGTCAGCGTATCGGTCGCGCCGGGTGACAGGACGGTGCTCGACCTTCTGCCTGAGGATTACCGCCGAAACGGACTGTTTCCGGCCGGCCGGTTGGACCGCGATACGACCGGTTTTGTGCTCATCACAGACGACGGCGATTTTGCGCATCGTATCCTGTCGCCGAAGAAACACGTTGAAAAGGTTTACCGCGTGACGCTTCGCGATCCGGCGGGGGAGGAATATGCCGATCGTTTTTCGCAAGGGCTGCTGCTGGGCGACGGGACGCAGTGCCTGTCCGCAAAGCTCGAGCAGACCGACGATCCGCGGTGCGTACGCGTGACGCTGCGCGAGGGTAGGTATCATCAGGTCAAACGGATGTTTGCTTCTCTCGGCAATCAGGTCGTCGAGCTGCACCGCGAGTCGATCGGCGGCGTTTCGCTCGATCCGCAGCTGCCGCCCGGGGGGTCGCGTCTTTTGCGAAAAGACGAGCTGGACACCATGACAGAATAAAAGATATAACAACGACGCAAAAAAGCGGAACAGGATGCTTTTCTGCGTCGTTATTCTAGGCAATACCGCACAATTCCGGTGTGCGGATTGCGAAGCAAGATTTTTCGTCAGGTTGTACAAAAAGCTCGAAGGCTTGCTGACGCAAGTCAAGAGATTATTGTGCAGCATGACGGAATAAGATTCGAGCAAGGCGTGCATCGCGAATTGTGCGGTGTTGCCTTTATTCTAAATTGAGGATTAGTCGATCTGCGCGGTGCGCCAATCGGAGACGGAATAGTCCGCGATCGTACAGAATTCCGTCCATTCCGCGGCGCTTGTTTCATCATAGACCGCGGCGACGGCAAACCCTGCGCGTTTGGCGGTCAGGCCGGCGCCGAGCGCATCCTCAAACACGATCGTGTCCTCAGGCATCGAGCCCAGCTTGTCCGAGGCGTACCAATAAATATCCGGATCGGTCTTTCCTATGCCGACCGTCTCTGCGGAAACAATAAACTCAAAATATTCGTACAGACCGACCGACCGCAGACACAGCTCCACAAGGTCGACCGGAGACGAGGACGCGACGCACATGCGCACGCCGTTCTCGCGCAGAGTCTGCAAAAACGCCGAAGCGCCGCTTTTTGCCTGCACGTCGTGCCGGTAATGCTCGCGCATGATGCCGCACATCTTTTCCGACATTTGAGCTGCC
Source organism: Clostridia bacterium (assembly GCA_017449935.1). Lineage (GTDB taxonomy): Bacteria > Bacillota > Clostridia > Oscillospirales > Acutalibacteraceae > UBA1425. The sequence continues at coordinate 62,375 of JAFSYP010000101.1, read as the reverse complement.
GACAGCGGACAGCCGAAATTCTCTTTGAGATAATCGGCGGTCTGCTCGACCGTCATGGGTTTCAGTATATCGAAAACGCTTTCGTCGTGTATTCCAAGCGCCTGCAAAAACTCCGTACAGACCGTATCCCAGTATTTCATGGAATCGACCAGAGTTCCGTCCATATCAAATATCGCAAATTGATACCGCATTGTCAATACTGATCCTCCCTGAGCATCGTCTCGCGCCGCTTATAATCCGGCATGAATTTACCGATAAACGCATAGAAAGAGCGGCTGTGATTGTGATGCTTGATGTGTGCCAGTTCGTGTACGACGACGTAGTCGATCGCTTCCTCCGGATAGCGCATAAGAATATACGAAAAACAAAGACCGTTCTGCGCGCTGCAGCTGCCGAAGCGCGAATGCGCCGAGGTGATCCGGACGCTTTTCGGCTTGACGCCCATGAGCTTTGCGTAATGCTCGACCTTCGGCGGAATGACCTTTCGCGCAAGCGACTTTAGCCGTTCGGCGTCCTCCTCGGTCAATTCGTACGCGGTGCGCGCCGAATTCTTCCGGCGCATCACTTCCATATGTTTTTCGATCCACTGCGCGTGTTTTTCGGCGATCGCGTAAAGCTCCGCGTCCGGCACGCCTTTCGGCGCGCGGATCCGCACGGTCAGCTCTTTTGTGATCTCCAGCGCGACCGTCGTACGGTCGGAGCGAATGATCTCGATCGGGTAATTCATATCACCTGTACTCCGGGTATACTTCGTCAATATACGCGTCGACGTCCTTTCTCGTGCCGCGGAAGGGACCGGGCTTCTCCATCTTTGCGGAAACGGTCGCCGTGGCGTACAGCAGCGCCGTCGGGACGTCCTGCGAAAGACGTTCGCAATAATACGCTGCAAAAGTCGTGTCGCCGCGGCCGGTCCGACCGGAGAGATTGCGCGCGCGGATCGGACATGTATAAAAATCCTTGCCGTCAAACGCGAGCACTTCCGTGTTGTGCGTGATAAGGATCTCCTTCGCGCCCCAGTCGAACAGCATCTGCGCGGCTTTCTTTCGGTCGTCGGTCCCGGTCAGGATCTCCGCCTCGGCCGCGTCGGTTTTCAGATAGCGGATATAGGGGAGCATTTCCTCTTTGTCCGCCCAGTCTTCAAAGTACATGCTGCCGTCGCTGCGGCGATGGCGCAAAAGCGTCTGCACATCGACCGCAACGTCGTACCGTTCAGCAGCCTTTCGGATCATCTCGTTGTTGAAGTCGCCGTAGATCAGTCCGGCAAAATGAAAAATATCCGCATCGAGGTCGGGAATATCGTCGACGGTAAACGGCGTGCCGACGCTGACGTTCTCGCATGTGCGGCGTTCCTTGTCCGCGGTGAAGTATTTGTTTTTCATGACGGTCGAGGAATCCGCCGGCAGGCAGAAAATATCCTCGCGCGGGATCACAAGACCGGACAAACGGTTACGGTCGGCGGGCGCGACTTTCGTAAACGCCGCGACGCGGTGTCCGAGCGCATAGGCCGACGCGGAGGAAAATGTGACGGCGCCGCCGATCACTTCGACCGTATTGTCGAGATGGTCCGTGTTATAGTCAAGGGAAATGTGTCCCATGATGATGGATGCGTATTTCATATTCATTCGTCCTTCTTTCCCCGGCAAACCGCGATTTTTTGGCGAAGCACCGCCTTGATCTCGTCGATGGCTGTACGCATATACAGCTTCGGATCAAATACATCGGGATCGGCGGCGAGCGCTTTGCGGATGCCGGCGGTATATGCCTGCCGCAGCTCGGTCGCAAAGTTTATCTTGCAGATCCCGGCGTCAATACACGCGCGCAGTACGTCGTCCGACAGGCCGGACGCGCCGTGCAGAACGAGCTGCACGCTTGTCGCGTCGTGGATCTCGCGGATGCGGTCGACGCGGATATGCGGCGTGCCTTTGTAAACGCCGTGCGCCGTGCCGACGCCGATCGCGAGCGCGTTTACGCCGGTCTCGGCGACAAACTTCACGGCTTCGTCGACCTTCGTATAGCTCGCTTCCAGGTCTGTGTCGCCCTCTTCCTTGCCGCCGATGGCGCCGAGCTCGCCCTCGACCGAAACGCCGAGCGGCAGCGCCATAGCGGTCACTTCGCGCGTTTTGTCGATATTCTCCGAAAAGGACAGCGCGCTGCCGTCAAACATCACGGAAGTAAAGCCCGCCTTGATACATTCGGCGGCCAAAGCCAGACTGCTGCCGTGGTCAAGATGCATCGCGTAGTCTGTATCGCAGCCGCGCATCAATTCGCGCATCAGCGCAGGATACGTCGATACGCCGCCGTAACGGAGCGTGCGCGGGATCGTCTGCACGATCACGGGCGATCCGGTCTCACGCAGCACTTCGGCCACAGCCAGCGCGGATTCGAGGTTGTCGATGTTGAATGCCGGAACAGCCTGACGCTTTTCCAGCGCGTTCTGCATCAAATCATAGTTCGATCTTAATGCCATGTGCGTTTCCTTTCAGAAAAGGCTGCCGTTTTTCGCGGCAGCCCCGATTCTTTAAAGACCGTATTCCGCGGCGATCTCGGCGATCTTAACGGGCCTGTTTTCGGCAAGAGAACGCTTTGCGGCAAGGCCGATCAAAACGGGCTGCAGGCCGCAGTCGATGCCGACGGATACTTCTTTGTCGTTGACGATGCAGTCGATGAATTCGGAAACCTCCGCCACGTACGCCTGCATATATCTTTGCAGGAAGAAATACAGCGGCTTTTCGGCGTGTACGCCGTCGGCGTCGGAGATCACGGCGGTGGACTCGGTATCGTTGGTCACGGCGACCTGACCCTTGCGGCCGAACGCCTCGACGCGCTGGTCATATCCGTAGCTCGCTTCGCGGCTGTTGTCGATGACGGCGATCGCGCCGCTCTGCAGTTTCATGGAGATCACGGCCGTGTCGATGTCGCCGGCTTCGCCGATCGCAGGGTCGACGCGCACTGCGCCGTATGCGAACACTTCTTCGACTTCTTCGCCGGACATAAAGCGAACCATATCGAAATCATGGATCGTCATATCCAGGAAAATGCCGCCGGATACCTTGACGTATTCCACGGGCGGCGCGCCGGGATCGCGTGAGCAGATCTTTAAAACGTCGAGCGTGCCGATCTTGCCTGCCTCGACGGCGGCTCTGGCACCCTTGAAGTTGTGGTCAAAACGGCGGTTAAAGCCGACCTGATATTTGACGTTTGCGCTTTCGAGCGCTTTTTTGACTTCGAGGATCTTGTTCACGTCATGGTCGATCGGCTTTTCGCAGAAGATATGCTTGCCGGCGGCGATCGCTTCGAGAGAGATGGCGGAATGCGTGTCGGTCGAGGAGCAGATCAAAACCGCCTCGATGTCCTTGTCCTCAAGGATCTTGTGATAGTCCGTATAGACCTCCGCGATGCCCAGGTCCTTTGCCCAAGCCTCGGTATCCGCGTTCATAAAGGGATCGGCGATCGCCTTGACCGTCGCGTCCTTGACGTAACGCATTATGGATTCGCCGTGGACCTTGCCGATCCGGCCGGCGCCGATAATGCCAACATTCATCATGATGCTATGTTCCTTTCGTATATCAGATTGTGCCGTCCCAGGTGGAGACCTTTGTGGATTTCATTTCATGCTCGTCGAACCAGTGCGTGGTGACGCTCTTCGTTTCCGTGTAGAAGCGGAAGCCGTCCTTGCCGAGCGTATGCAGATCGCTGAAGAAGGAATTCTTGTGGCCGCAGAAGGGGAATACGCCGACCGGAACGGGGATGCCGACGTTGATGCCGGTCATGCCGCCGTCGGTGTTGCGGGCAAACTCACGTGCATAGTAGCCGTTCTGCGTGTAGATCACGGAACCGTTTGCGAAGGGGTTCGCGTTCATGAGCGCCAAACCTTCCTCAAACGTCTTGACGCGCTTGATGCACAGCACCGGGCCAAAGATTTCAAACGTGCCGACCGTCATTTCCGGCGTTACCTTATCGAGGATCGTCGGGCCGAGATAGAAGCCGTTTTCATAACCGGGCACCGTGATATTGCGGCCGTCCAGAACCAGCTCCGCGCCTTCTTCCAGACCCTTGTTAATCCAGTCGGTCACGCGCTGCTTATGTCTGGCGGAATAGACGGGGCCGAGCTTGGACGTCTTGTCGTATGCGGGACCGACGACGAGCTTGGACGCGATCTCCTTGATCTTAGCGACGAGTTCGTCCGCGATAGATTCCTGCGCCACGACGACGGGCAGCGCCATGCAGCGCTCGCCCGCGCAGCCGTATGCCGCGTTGACGATGCCTGCGGCCGTCCTGTCGATGGCGGCGTCTTCCAGCACGAGCGCATGGTTCTTCGCTTCACACAGCGCCTGCACGCGCTTGCCGGCCTCGGCAGCGGTCTTGTAAACGTATTTGCCCACAGAGGTGGAGCCGACGAAGGACACGCCCTTGATCGTCGGATTTGTCAGCAGTTCCTTATTGACCGTGCGGTCGCAGGTGATGACGTTCAGCACGCCGTCCGGCAGGCCCGCTTCGCGGTACAGCTCGGCGATGCGCAGACTGGTCAGCGGCGTCGCGCCCGCGAGCTTGAGCACGATCGTGTTGCCGCAGGCGATGCACATCGGCGCCATCCAGCCCATCGGGATCATGGCCGGGAAATTAAACGGCGCCATGCCAGCGAACACGCCCAGAGATTCGCGGTACGTCACGGTATCGTAGCCCGAAGACGCGTCCATCAGAGAATCGCCCTGCATGAGCGTGGGCAGATTGCACGCGAGCTCGGTCCCTTCCTTTGCCTTGAGGATATCGCCCTGCGCTTCCGCCCAGACCTTGCCGTGCTCCTTCGCGCACAGCATCGTCAGCTCGTCCATGTTCTCGACCAGCAGCTCGCGCACCTTATACAGGATCTGTACTCGCTTGATGACGGGAACGCGGCTCCACGTTTTGTACGCTTCGGCGGCGTTGGCGATCACAGCCTGCACTTCCTCCAGCGGCATCTTCGGCGATTTCGCGATCAGCTCGCCGGTGCTGGGGTTGTACACGTCATAATACTCGGTCGTCGCGGATTCATAAAACTCGTTGTTGGTAAAATACTTCAGGATCTCCATAGTCAACACCTCTCAAAGATTTGCGGTTTTGCGGATATACTCTCTCGCCTTGACGGCGTATTCAAACGGATTGGCGATCGCGGGGTCCTGCTCGGCTTCGACCAGCAGCCATCCCTCGTAGCCGGATGCGTCCAGGACGTCGAAGATCGGCGCAAAGTCGATCGCGCCGTCGCCCGGCACGGTGAACGCGCCCATGCGCACGCCCTTCAGGAAGGACAGATGTTCGTCTTTGACGCGCTGGACGACGTCGGGACGAATGTCCTTGAGATGGACGTGCCGGATGCGGTCGGCGTATTTTTTCAGCACGGCCATATAGTCCTCGCCGCAGTATGCCAGATGCCCGGAGTCGAACAGCAGAAATACGCTGTCCGCGTCGGTGCCGTCCATCATGCGGTCGATCTCGGCCGCCGTCTGTACGACGGTACCCATGTGATGATGGTACGTCATGGTTATGCCGTATTCCTTGGCGATCGCGCCGAGCTTGGAAAGTCCGGAATTGAACGTGTCCCATTCGGCGTCGTTCATGACGTATTTCTTTTCAAAAACCGGCGTGTCCATTTGTCCCTGGATGGAGTAGCTCTGTTCGGAAACACCGATGCGCTTTGCGCCGACGGCCTGCAGAAACGCGCAGTTTTCCCGGAAATCCTTTTCAACCTCGGCAAACGGCTTTGTCAAAAGAAAAGCGGAAAACCAGCGGTTCGCGATCTGAAGACCGCGAATGTTCAATTTGTTCAGCAGCTCTGCGACGTCCTTCGGATATTTGTTTCCGATCTCGCAGCCCGCGTAACCGGCCAGCGCCATTTCGGAAACGCACTGTTCAAAGGTGATCTCGCCGCCGAGATCCGGCATATCGTCGTTCGTCCAGCCGATGGGAGCGATCCCGAGTTTGATCTTGTTTGCATCCATACTGTTGTATCCTCTCCGTGTTTAATATTTTCTGGCCTCTGAAAGATGCGCGGTCCGTGCGTCGAGCGCCTGTCTGCCGCCATCCGTGCGCGGCACGTCGGAGCAGCCCACGTTCCACCAGCTGCCGTAACCGTCGGTCATGGTCTTGGGTAAAACCTTGATGTCGATGAGAACGGGCTTCGTCTGCTTGAGACTGTCGACCAGCGCGTCGCGCAGCTCGTTCATCGTCCTTGCCGTGTACGTTGCGAAGCCGTAGCCTTTGGCGCACATGGCGTAGTCCACGTTCAAAAACTCTCCGGCGCGGATCGGCTCGTCGCCGTTGCGATACCGCAGCTCCGTACACAGCGCGTCGACGCCCTGGCCCATCTGCAAATTGTTGATGCAGCCGAACGAAGCGTTGTCGAACAGCAGCACGTTGATCTTTTTGCCTTCCTGCACGGCGGTCAGCATCTCGGAATGGAGCATGTTGTAGCTGCCGTCGCCGGCCATCGCATAGACCTCCCTGTCGGGGCAGGCGAGCTTGGAGCCGAACGCGCCGGCGATCTCATAGCCCATGCAGGAATAGCCGTATTCCATATTGTATGAGCCGATCGCGTCAGTCGTCCACATACGCTGCAGGCAGCCGGGAAGCGAGCCGGACGCGCCGACGATCACCGCGTCGTGCGGAATGATCTCACGGATCAGCCCGATCGCCGCCGTCTGGCAGATCACGCCACCGGTGGCCTTGCGGAATTCCTCCAGCGCGTCTGCGCGGCGCGCTTTGTTTTCGGGAACGAAATCCTCTCCCGTATATTCCACGCTGCAAAGACGCGCCATTTCTTCTTTCCACAGCGTTTTTGCGTCGTCGATCTCGGTCGTGTATGCGCTCGTGTAACCCTCAAGCGCATTGTCAAGGGCGCGGATACCCTCCAGCGCGTCGGCGCGGACAGAGAGGGCGTCCAGTTTGGCGGCGTGGAAATCCGACGCGTTCAGCGCGACGACCTGCGCGCCGGCATACAGCCACTTCGAGGACGTTGTGAAATCGGTGAAACGCGTGCCGACGCCGAGGATCAGGTCGGCCTGCGCCGCGATTGTGTTGGCCGATGCGTTGCCCGTCGCGCCGACGCCGCCGAGATTCTGCGGATGCGACGAGGGAATCGCGCTCTTGCCGGCCTGCGTTTCGGCAAACGGGATGTTGTGCTTTTCGCAGAACGCGGCGACCGCTTCGCCGGCGAAGCTGTACCGCACGCCGCCGCCGACGATCACCAGCGGCTTTTTCGCGCCGCGGATCGCTTCGGCCGCAAGTTCGATCTCATAAGATACGGGAATACGGCGGGCGATGAAATGCACGCGCTTGCGGAAGAAGGTTTCGGGATAATCATAACTCTCGCCCTGTACGTCCTGACACAGCGCGATCGCCGCAGCGCCGGTGTGGGCGGGATCGGTCAGCACGCGCATGGCGTTCGTCAGAGAGGTCATCACCATTTCGGGCCGTGTGATGCGGTCGAAAAAGCGCGTGACGGCCTTGAACGCGTCGTTCGTTGTGACGGTCAGATCGCCGGGCTGCTCCATCTGCTGCAAAACAGGATCGGGCTGACGCGATGCGAACGTGTCGCCCATGAACAGCAGCAGGGGAATGTTGTTGACTGTGGCGGTCGCGGCTGCCGTGACCATGTTCGCCGCGCCGGGGCCGATGGAGGACATGCAGGGGATGATCTTCATCCGGTCATGCATTTTCGCGTAAGCCGTCGCGGCCTGCGCCATGCCCTGTTCGTTTTTGCCCTGCATCACGCGGATGGAATGCTCAGCCTGCGAGAGCGCCTCGCCGACGCCCAGCACGCATCCGTGGCCGAACACGGCGTAGAAGTATTCTACAAATTTGCTTTCGACGATCCTGCCGTCCTTCTCGATAGCTACATACTGGTTGTCGAGATAGCGCACGATCGCTTCGCCTGCGGTCAGGCGAACAGTGGGAGTCGTGTCTTTCATAGCAGCCTCCTTTATTCTTCGTCCAGCCATGCGTAACGCGGATCGACGATACGCGTTTTATCCCATGGATCACCGGGCAGATGCCGGATCATCCACACATTATACATCGGGTAACCGGGCGCCGTGACCTGCGCATGGGTGTTGCCGCCCGTGAAGCAGCCGACGCTGCCGTCCTTGACGGTATAGGCCTTTTCGCCGATAAAGCACGCGCCGAACCCTTCCGGACGGTCGAATTTGTAGTAGTAGACCTCGGGCTGCGGGTGCCAGTGCGGCGTGTAGCTCCACCATCTTCCCTGACGGGCGTATACTTCGCCGAGCACCATATTGGAATAGGGCGCGATGCTGTAATCGAACACCGTCACGACGTCGCGCACGGCGGTATTCTCCCATTTTCCCTCGCAGGAAACGGCGTACACGCAGTCCTCGGGACGGTATAAAACGGCGTCGAACGCTTTTTCGTTATCGGTCTGCTGGACCAGGATCTCGCTGTCTTCATCTGCGGCGACCGTCACGTCCGTTAATTTGCAGACATGCAGGCACGACGGGCCTTCCGTAAACAAGCCCTTGCGCGAAACCTTCGCCGTGTTCCCGTTCCAGCCGAGCGTGACCGCGCCGCTGACCAGCAGAACAGCCGTTTCCATGCTCTCGCTGCGAAAAGACAGCGTATCGCCCGCGTTCATCCGATAGACGGCGATATCCATGAGCATGTCGCTGCTTTTCTCGGACAGGATCTTTTTCCCGTTCACAAACTCGGGATAAGCAAACATCGGTTATCCTCCTTATCCTCTGGCGACCATTTCGCCGTACTGCGCCTTTTCCTCGCGGATGAAGGCTTCGATCTCTTCGACGGTCGGCATGAACAGAGAACAGCCGTGCGCCGCGACGAGCATCGACGCGGACGCGCTGCCCATCTCCAGACAGTCCATGATGTCCTTGCCCTCAAACAGCGAATACAGGAACGCCGAGCCGTAGCCGTCGCCGCCGCCGAACGATTTCAGCGCAGTTACCGGGAACGGCTTGATGGAGTAGCTGCCGTCGTTCGTATAGGCGGTGGAGCCTTCCTTGCCGTGCTTGATGATGATGATCTTGTTTCCCTTCGAGAGCCAGTAGTCCGCCGTTTCGCGGTCGCTGCGGCCGGGGGCGCTGATGGCTTCCGTCAGATCGAACTCCTCGCGCGAGCCCATGATCATGTCGCTGTTTTCCGCAACGATGGAATAATAGATCGCCATCTCGTCGCTGCATTTCCAGTTGTACGGACGGTAGTCGATATCGAACACGATGCGCGTGCCGACCTTTTTGGCCAGATACATCGCCTTCAGGCACGCTTCGCGCGAGGGACTCTGCGAGAGCGCTGTGCCGCTGATGAGCAGCGCCTTTGCGGATGCGATGTATTCTTCGTCCACGTCGTCCGGATGAAGCATCAGATCGGCGATGCCGTCGCGATACATCAGGATGCTGCTTTCGGTCGGGGAGAGGATCTCGGTGAACGTCAAACCGATCTTTTCCCCGTTGACGGCGCGCGAAACATGCGACACGTCGATGCCTTCATTTTTGAAAAACTCCGTCACATAGTCGCCGAAACGGTCGTCGGACACCTTGCCGATGAAGCCGACCTTCTTGCCGAGTCTCGCAAGTCCCACCGCGATATTTGCGGGCGAGCCGCCGACGTATTTTTTGAACGTGTCGCTCTGGGCGAGCGTCTTGAAATAGTCCACGGGATTGAAGTCGATGGCGATCCTGCCCATCGGGATCAGGTCGAGCGGACGGCTTGTGTCGAACGCAATATACTGCATGATTGCCTCCTGTTTTTGAATTTCATATACTATTTGTAGAAATAATATACCAAAGATTAGAATAGCACATTCCAACCGACGATGCAATACTTTCCGGTGTTTTTTACATACTTTTTACAAACAAAAAACACCGTGCCGATCGGTACGGTGCAATAACGAACAGGGTAGTTATTCGGCTTCGGCTCGGATCAGGTGTTTTGCGCGGAACGCGGCGGCGGCTTTGCGAAGAAGCAGTCCGAGCCCGTAAGCGGCGGCGCTCGTGAGCGCGGAAAGCGCCAGACCGAGCAGCGCGTTCATGTTGACGTCCGTCGGCAGCGAAAGCGACGAGGCCATAGCGTCGATATAGCGCATCCAGAAGAAATGGTTCATGAACAAAACGAGCGTCGATTTGCCCAAAAACATCGTAAAAGCATTGTCGAATCTTTGATGGAAAACGCTCCTGCCGCTGAGCGTTACCGTCAGCGCGGCAGCCAGGATCAGCACGACGATCGAATCCGTCTCGCGGCTGTTGAACAACAGAATATAGCCGAATACAGCCAGATACAGTAAACATTCCACCGCGCCCCACAGCGCCGCGGAGTGAGGGCCGATCTGCGGCACGCGTTCGGAAAAACGGAAAACAAAAGCGCCAAGACAGATCGACGCGATTGCGCGCAGCGTGCCGGTGTTGGCGACGCCCCAAAAGTCCCACGGCAGATCCAGCTTGCCGTATTTCATCGTCAATGCGCCGAAGATAAACAGGGCGATAAACGGCGCGCAATACTCCGTGAACGTCCTGTAAAACCGCTTCATCCACGGATACAGCAGGAAGTACGCAATAAAGAGAGAGGACAGATACCAGACCGTACCGATGCTGTTTTCGTTGGCAAAGCCGAGATTCTTTAATAATAAAAGATCGGACAAAAGCAGCAGCGGATTGTACAGAAGGCTGAACTGAAAACGCGTATACACAAGGCGCAGCAGATAGCTGATTGCCGTGGAAGCAAAGAAAAACGGATAGATCGAGCATATGCGCCGCCACACGAACAGGCCGGTCGTGCGCATCGTTTCGCCGAGCGGCTGCGCGTCGTCGGATGATTGGGACAGCTTTTTCGCGAGAAAGACGCCGGAGACCATATAGAAGAATTCCACGCCCAAAAAGCCGGAACGGAAGAACGTTCCGATCCCGCTTTTTCCTCCGAAATGCAGCATCATGATACAGACGCAAAAAACAAATCGAAGCAGTTCGATATTCCCGTTTCTTTTTACAGCCGCCAAAAGATTACATCCTTTCGCTTATTCAATTGACCGGATCGGCGATCCCGACTCTTGTGCGGATATAATGCCCAATCTCGTCGGGAGAAAGCTGCAGCGCGAAGGCATACTCATTATCCGTCAGACTGATCGCCTGCTTGAGGACGCTGATGTCGGAAGGGGAGAGCTTTTTGCCCTCGGCGGACAACTCCTGCTTTTTGTAGTACAGCATCGCAGCCATCCGCAGCAGTCCGCGCGGATCGCATTCACGCAGCATAGAGCGGAAATGCTCCATCCGTTCTTTTCTGTCTTCGATCCAGAGATCCGTGTCGCCGTGAACGGAGTCGATCAGTTCGTCGATCTCCTCGCGGCTGAGCACAGCGCGCAGCTTGCCCGTCAGCGCATCATTCGCGACAGGAATAAAAAAAGTCGAGCTCCGATCGGTGATCGGCCGCAGAATGTAAAACCATTCGCGTTTTTTCGCAACCGTCATTTCGCAAACGTCGTCGATCAGACAAACGCCGTTGACGCCGTAGCAGACATATTCGCCTTTTTGATACTTTTGAAGCATGACCGACGCCCCTTTTGTCGGATTGATGCTTCTATTATAACAGAAAACAGAACAATTTTCAAAGGTTTTTTTGCATTTCGCGCAAGTTTTTTATCCGACCGTTTTCACAAGCTGACTGCCGTAGGCCCTGCCGCTGTCGGTCAGGGAGATCTTTCCGTACTTTTCATACGTTACAAGCCCCAGCTCCTGCAAACGTCGTATCGTTTGCACGGCTTCGGCGTGGGACAGATCCAGCTTTGCGGCGACAAAATTGATCTGTACGCTGCCGGTGATTTTGGACTGGCGGAACAGCATGGCCAGAAGCTCCTGCGTCGGCGCGGAAAGAAGAAACGCGGATTGCATCAGATTCATACGGCGGTCACTCCCGGAGCATTCGATAGGTTTCACCCATGTATATGCGGCCGACCGTACGCAATAGACCGAAAAAAGGTTCATCACGGAAAAATGCAGTCCGGACGACCGAACTGCAGAGCATTACAATATTATATTTCGGAATGCAGGAACCGCGCCAACGCGTCCTTCCAATGCGGCAGCACGGAAAAACCGGCGACGATCAGTGACTGCTTGGAAAGTCTCGAGTTGAGCGGTCGAACCGCCGCGCAGGCATAGTCGCACGATTTGACCGGCTGAACGCAGACCTTCTTTCCGGCAAGCTGAAAGATTGTTTCGGCGAACGTATGCCAAGAGCAGAAGCCGTCGTTCGACGCGTTGTATACGCCGTATTTTTCGGTACGGAGCATCTCGCACAGCAGCGCGGCAAGATCCTCGGTGAACGTCGGGGAGCCGATCTGGTCGCAGACGACCTGAAGCGTATCGCGGCCCTCGGCAAGGCGCAGCATCGTTTTGACAAAATTGCCGCCGTGCCGTCCGAACACCCAGGAGGTACGCACGATAAACAGTCGAGAACAAGCCTTCGCCGCTTGTTCGCCGTCGAACTTCGTGCGGCCGTAGACGTTGCAGGGCGCCTTCGGCGCGTCCTCGCACATCGGGCAGCAGCCGGAGCCGGCGTAAACGTAATCCGTGCTGATGTAGATCATCTTCGCGCCGGCGCGCTGCGCGGCCTCGGCGACGTTGCGCGTGCCGTCGACGTTGATCCTCGCGCAGGCGACCGGCTCGCTCTCCGCTTTGTCCACAGCGGTATAGGCAGCGCAGTGGATGACGGCTTCGGGCCGGAATTCGTCAAAGACAGACCGGACCGCGTCGGAAGACGTGACGTCCATTTCCGGCATATCCGCCGCGTATACGTCGTATCCGAGCGCACGCAGACGAAGAACGACGTCGTATCCGAGCTGACCGTTCGCGCCGGTCACCAGAACACGCTCCATACGATTCACTCCCAGGTAAAATGAATATCGGACTCGGAGAACAAAGCGTTCGTGCTGTCCTTAACGGAAAGAACAGGGGAGGCGACGCCCCATTCGATGCTGAACGCCGGATCGCAGTACCGCACGCTGCGGTCGTTTTCCGGATAGTAGAAATCGTCAACCTTGTAGAACACCTCAACGTCGTCGGTCAGCGTCAGAAAGCCGTGCAGAAAGCCCTTCGGAATATAGAGCATCCGTTTGTTTTCAGCGCTCAATTCGATACGGATATGCTGCATGAAGCTTGGCGAGCCCTCGCGAACGTCGACCACAACGTCTAAGAGACTGCCGCGCGTGCAGCAGATCAGCTTGGTCTGTGCGTGCGGGTCCGTCTGACAGTGCAATCCGCGCAGCGTGCCCTTCTGTGCGGAAAAGGACCGGTTATCCTGAACGAATACCGTATCTATACCGATTTCGGAAAAGCGCGCCTTCGAGTAAGACTCGTAAAACCATCCGCGCGCATCGCCGAAGACCTGCGGCTCGATCACATAGCAGCCGGAAAGCGCGGTTTCGATCTTTTTCATGGATATATGTTCTCCTTATGACGGCGCAGCTCTGACGGCGGCGCGTGTGTTACGGCTGAGAATAGATCTCCGCCTGACTGTCGTCCTCACGGCCCCAGCGCGGGCGTTTTCCGGGAGACGTGGAATACAGGATCTTGCCCTCCGCGACGCGGTACAGATGCTGACCGTAGGAGGATTTTCCGTACTTTTCGGCCGACGCCAAAAGCCTGCGCTTGGAGATCCAGCGCATGTTGTAGGCAATCTCCTCCGGCGCGGAGATCTTGATGCCCTGAAGCGTTTCGATTGTGCGCACGAACTGCGCGGCGTTCATCAGATTTTCGACCGTGCCGGTGTCCAGCCACGCAAAGCCTCGTCCCATCAGCTGCACGTCCAGCTCGCCGTTTTCGAGGTAGATGCGGTTGATGTCCGTGATCTCCAGCTCTCCGCGCGCGGACGGCGTCAGGGATTTGGCGTACTGCACGACGCGGTTGTCGTAAAAGTACAGGCCGGTCACGGCATAGTTGGATTTGGGTTCCTTCGGCTTTTCCTCAATGGAAACGGGTATGCCGCTCGCGTTGAATTCCACGACGCCGAAGGATTCCGGATTGTCGACGTAATAGCCGAAGATCGTGGCGCGGTGCTCGTTTTTCACGGCGGTGCGCAGCATATGGCCCAGGCCGTTTCCGTAAAAGATATTGTCGCCCAGCACCATGGCCACGCGGTCGTCGCCGATAAAGTCTTCGCCGATGATGAAAGCCTGCGCCAAGCCTTCCGGCTTTTCCTGCACCGCGTACTTGAGCCTGAGTCCGAGCTGGAGGCCCGTGCCGAGAAGCGCTTCAAATTTCGGCGTATCTTCGGGCGTGGAGATAATCAGAATATCGCGAATCCCTGCCAGCATCAGCGTCGACAGCGGATAGTAGATCATCGGTTTGTCATAGACGGGCAGCAGCTGCTTGCTGGTGACCATGGTCAACGGATACAGCCGCGTACCGGAACCGCCTGCGAGTATGATACCTTTCACAACAGGACACCCCTTGAATCTGTTTTTCTGTAAACTGTATGCATCACTCTGTCAATATTTGCATTCATACGTTTTCGATTTTACCATATTTGCTGGTTCCTGTCAAATTATCAAATAAATTGTTACAAATTTGATACCCTTGTATTGTGACGCATTTTTAGCCGGCATGATAAAACCGCGCGATCTGCAAACAATAAATTCGGGTGATGGATGTGGATAAATCGGCCGGATATATCTTTGCGTTCTGGTTCGGAATGACGGCGTACAGCGTGCTGGAGATTTGCTTTCGCGGGTACACGCACTGGACGATGATGCTCACGGGCGGGCTTGCCATGACGATGGTGTTCCGGATCTATACGACAGCAAAGCCGGCCGGACGGCTGGTTCGCTGTCTGGCCGGCTGCGTATGCATCACCGTGCTTGAATATGCGGTCGGAACGCTGGTGAACTGTCGGCTGGGGATGCACGTTTGGGATTATTCGTCGCTGCCGTATCACTGGAACGGGCAGGTCTGTCCGCTGTTTACGGCGCTGTGGTTCGCGCTGTGCATTCCCGCCGATTTCTTCTGTGCGTGGATTAATGAAGCGGTCAGTTATTCGCAAAGAAGTCCCGGATACCGTTTGCGATCGCCTGCGCAATCGTTTCCTGATGCTTCGGCGTCTGCAAAATTCTGCATTCCTCCAGGTTGGAAACGAATCCGCATTCGATCAGTACGGACGGACACTCCTCGATCCGTGTGACGCTGAACGGGAAGAAGATGGTCCCGCGGTCGGTCGTGCTTCGGTATGCGCCGTATATACTCTGATTGTAGGCGGAGACAAGCTGGGAATGGATGCTCTTCGCGAGCGCATAGGAATACGGTCTGTAATAGAAAGCGGTCGTGCCGGCCGCGCTGGAGCTGCCGGCGGCGTCGAGATGGATGGCGACAAAGGCGTCCGGGAAGCTTTGCCGCGCCATGCGTTTTCTTGAATCCATCGTCAGATCGATCTCGGATGTGCGCGTCATGATGACGGAAGCGCCCATGGACTGGAGCTTCGATCTTGTTTTCTCGGCGATCGCAAGCGCGATCTTGGACTCGCAGTATGTACCGCTGTTTACGGCGCAGGTCGCGCCCGGATCGGGGCCGCCGTGTCCGGGATCGAGCATGATCGTTTTACCGGATATGGAGTCGCCGCCCTTTTCTTTGACGGAAATGTTCAGCGTGTCGTCCGAATTATAGCTGACGGAATAACCGTAAAAACGGGAAGCGGAGCGCAGATACAGCCGCAGCGTGCAGGTCTGCGAGTCGGACTGGACCCATTCGCAGCCGCTGATGATGCCGCTCGAGGAGACGTTCGGCGTGCCGACGGCTTTGGCCGTATAGCAGAACGTGAGATCGAGGCTGCGCGCGTTCAGCGAAGAGACGGCGAATTCGCGGTTGTTGTGCGCGTCGTTGATGTATTTCTGACCGTTCAGAATGACGTTGAACGGAACCTTCCATTTGGTGTGCAGGTTGATGCTCGTCTTGCCGGAGTACGTTCCGGAGTTGACGACCGTCAGCGTGTTTGCGGGCATCGCATACGCCTTTTCAATGACTTCGACGTCCTTGCGGTAGACGCGTTTGCCGGAGCCGAGGTTGTAGTAGGTGTGCGTATCGAAGCTGCTTTCGCCCGTGATGAAATCGAATGTGCCGATAAGCAGCGGCGTCGACAGCGGATCGGACAGATCGTTCAGCGGCGAAAGCGGCATCGTCTCCGTATAGTACGTCGTGACCTTACACATGCGTTTCGTGCCGGGCAGGCCCTGATATGAATACGGCGTGATGACCGGGCCGAGGTTCGTCTGCGTGGTGGATTGCGTGGCAGAGGTCGTTGTCGTCGACGTTGTGGAGGACGCGCCTGTCGTGGATTTCCCCTCGCTCTCGGAGCCGGATTCGGACAGATCCAAATCATCCGTCGCGTCGGGGTCCGCGGTTGTTTCCGACGTCGTCGGCGCCGCCTTCGTTGTGGTCGTGGTCGTCGTTGTGACCTGCGTCGGCTGCGGCGTCGTGTCTACCACCGGCAGCGCTTCGACCTTCTGCTGCGCCGTGACGGAAACACGCGCGCCCGTGATCGAATCCGACATGCCCTGATAGCTCGCAAAGGCCTGGATCGTGCCGACGGAAACCGTGGACGACTGGCTTGCCGGCAGCGTGTATTTGCCGGTAAACGTCACGTAATCGGAGTTCATGTCGATGTGCCCGCCGTCCGCGCCGGAAGTCAGCGCGCCGGTCGCCGTGAGCGGGATCCTGGCGCCGCCGAGCGTCGCATAGACCGAAGCGCCGCGGTGCGCGACGACGTAGATATCCACTGTGCTGCCGCCGGGCGAATTCAGATTCCCCGAAGGCGTGATGCTGCGGATCAGGTCCAACGTATACTGGACGGTATACGGATAGGATTTGCCGTTGCAGGTGAAGTTGAACGTATTCGAGCCGACCTTCAGCGTGTATTCACAGGAGAAATACCCCTCGTCCGAGACGGGAATGACGGCGCCGTTGCACTGGAGCGTATACGTCGGATTGCATTCGCCGATGAAATTGATCTTGGATTCGGTCGTCGAGATCGTCGTCGAATTGTAATTGGTGATCTTGAACGTCTTGAGATAGCTTTCCGGTATGACGCCGTCCGTCATGCTGCTCTTGACGATCTTGCAGCATTCCGCGTCGTCCGCGAAATCGGCATACGCGCCGAAGATGAATGAAACAGGCGAGTCGTCCGTGCCCAGCGGCAGCAGCATGGACGTCTGACGCAGCGCGTTTTCCATGTGTAAAAAGCCTTTTTCCTTCGGCGCGAACGTATCGGTCAGCGAGAACCAGAGCGGCTTGTCCGCGCAGTAGGTAATCCAGCCGTCGGCGTCGTTGACAAACGAATCGTTCGCCGCGTCGGAATACGTGTACACGCCCGTACAGCCGCTCTCGCCGATCGCTTTGGAAAAAGCGGCGAGGAAGCCGGCATTTTCGGCGGAGCGCCTTGCGTTATAGGGGAGCTGCCACAGCAGCAGACTGACCTGCGACGGGCGGACGGCTGTCTCCAGCTCGCTGATCTTTTTGGAGAGCGCGTCATAGTCCATCGAGCCGGAAGACGCGAACGTGTCGGACAGCACAAGGCAGTCCGCGCCGCTGGAGGCGGCAAAGTCCGCGATCGGCTGCGCCGCTTCGCCCGAGACGGAAACGGCGGTATACAGTCCGGTCTTGCGCGCGGCCGCGACGTATTCCTTCAGCGCCGAGACGCCCTCGTTCGGCGGGAATGCGGTATTGCTGCGCTCGCGCTGAAACAGTACGGCGTTGAATCCGCACTGCGCGATCTTCTGCATGACGGCGTCGGGAGACGATTTTTTAAAAGATTCCTCTGAAATAAACGCCTTTGTGCCGCGGACCGCCTTCGGAACGGTCGCTTTTTTGCCGGAGGCAAGCGGCAGCGCGACCGCGTCGACCTGCGCCTCGGTCGTCTCTTCCGCTTCTGACTGAGGCTTCTGGTATCGTCCGCTGATCAAAACGCCGCTGAGCACACACACGGCCGTCAGCACGACGACCAGCGCGGCTATCATGGTTTTTTTCTTTAGCATGATTCGATCCTTTCCTCAAAAAATGATGATATGCACGACGAAATTTATACTATTATAACATAGCTTTAAACAATTTCATTTCTTCATTAGAATTATCCGACAGATTTCTGCCGAAAACGCCGGAATAGGAGAACAGAGCAAACCCGCCGAAGCCGGAGACGGACCGTGCGTAAGAGAGCTGGCGCGACAAAATATCCGAGTGCTTCTGCCACTCGTTCGCGCCGGAGCCCGCGTAACCGTCCCGCGTTCCGCATTTATACGCCGCAAGCCCGAAAATCAGCCGGACGTTCGGATTGCGCATCAGCGCGCGCCACTGCGCAGCCGCGGAAGGGAAGGGGACCGTCTGATGCTCGAAGCCGACGTACAGCTGCGGGATCATCCAGTCGCAGTAACCGTCGTAGCGTCCCCAGCGCTCGACGTCCGCGTAAAGCTCGCTGCGGTTTCTTTCGACGCTGACCGCCGGACTGATGCTGAATATCTTTTCGCTGCCGTAGGATTTCACGGTCCGGTAGAGATCGGCCACCCACGCGCTGACGACCGAACGCCGCCAATCGCCGAGGCCGAGCGTCCCGCCGCTGTTTTTATACGCGTTATATTCCTTTGCGTCGATGGACGCGTCGGTACCGGGATAAAAATAGTCGTCGATATGGACGCCGTCGATCCGATAATTCTCGAGCAGCTCGCGCACGCCGCCGCGGATCAGATCGTGGACCTGCGGCGACGCGGGATCGTAATACAGCACGGAGCCGACCTGCACGACCTGCGAATCATTGTCGGGATCGCCGTCCTGCAGGATGCGCTTGGCCGGGTTTTTGGAGGATCTCGACGACATTTCGGACGCGTTGCCGATGCGGAAGGGATTGATCCATGCGTGCACGGACAAGCCCGACGCCGCGGCGTACTCGCAGAATATTGCCAGCGGATCGAAGCCCGGGTCTTTTCCTTCCGTGCCGGAGATGCGCGAAGTAAACGGAAAGACATTCGAGCGGTAAAACGCGTCGGAATGTGAGCGCACATGCAGAAACACGGTGTTCATCTTTGCGTTACGGATGTTGTGCACCATTTCCCGCGTCAGTGCGCGAAAGTCGGCTTCCGTATTGTGCGGCGCTTCCATCGTAAGCTCGTAAAACGTGATCCACACGGCGCGGATCTCGGACGAATAGACCGGATCGGGCGCCGCGATTTGCGTCGTTGCCGGTGCTGCCGCAGCCACCGTCGTCGTCGAGCTTTGACGCGCGGTCGTCGTTTGAGCTTTCTGTGTGTTTCCTGCGGCGGTTGTGGTTCTGGGCGCGGCGGTCGTCTGCGTCGTCTTCTCCGTCTCGGCGGAGGACGATTTGTTCGCGTCTGTCATGCTTTGCGAGGGACTACTGACCGCGCTTTCGGTCGTGCCGACCGCGCGTTCCGTCGACGTCGGCAGTTCAGAGGCGGTTTCCGTACCGGTTTCAAATGGCACGGCAATATCGGACGTATCGGCGTCGTCCGCGGAATACATTTCGCACAAAGCCGTCGTATCCTGCGTCGGTACGGACTGCGCAGCGCAGGACGCGAGCAGCAAAAGGATCAGGATCACTGTACAGAATCGTTTCATGGTTTCCTCCGAAAACGGAAAACACTGCCCGTGACCGGACAGCGTTTGACGCTCAGGCCTCCTCGTTGGCCTGTTTCTGCTCCACCACAAGGACGGACGTTTTTTTGACTTCTACGCGGTCATACAGCTTTTTGAAGCTGACGCCGACTTTGATCTTCTGGTCGCAGTACGGGCAATAGTACAGAGCGCGGAAATGGCGGCTGACAAATCGCCATTCGGTCAGCCGACGCGCGGGGCGGCCGCATGTCTCACACGTATAGGACAGCTTGCTTTTGTCCACTAAGGGATTGTTGATATTGCCGATCACATAGGGCTTGAAGGACAGGCGGCTGTAAAAGTCGCGTGTGCACGGACGGATACAGGCGGCGAACGTGTCGCGATCGAAGATCTTGCGAAAGATCTCCGCGGTCAAAAGACTGTCGTCCAGCGCGCGGTGGTGCGAAAAGCTCTCTTCGTCGATGCCGAGCAGCTGCGCGGCGGTGGACAGACCGACCTGGCGCGAGGGGTGCGAATTGAAGATGCTGTGAAAATATGCCTGGAGATCGGCGTAGTTGGACAGAAACGGTACGATCTCGATCCCGTTGAGATACCGGCAGTTCTCGATCAATACGCGGATATCGCCGTCGCCCCAGGTCACGACGGTATTGTCGCGGCTGCCGATCCAATGCCGCAGCTGCGAGATCGCCTTGGTGAACGGGATGCCGTTGTCTAAATCCTCGTTTGTGATATGCGTGAGCTGCTTGACCGATCCGCGCAGCTTTTTGCCGATCTGCGAACGGATCAGACTGGAGAATCTGGAGACCTCGCGCAGATCGTCATCCAGCATGACGGCGCCGATCTCGATGATCTCATTGATGAAGCTCTTGGTTTTCCGGCCGTAGGTATTGTTCCATTCCAGATCCAGGATTATATAATACATCGCGTCAGTCCTTCAATTTATTATACTCTATAATAACAAATTTTCAGACAGAATGCAACCCCGGACGCGCAGGATTATCCGATTCTTTCGACCATTTCCTCTTTTAATTTCCGGATTATCCGTTTTTCCAGCCGTGAAATATAGCTCTGCGAGATCCCAAGCAGCGACGCGATCTCTTTCTGCGTATGCTCCCGGTTGCCCGCGACGCCGAATCGCATATACAATATCAGCTTCTCGCGGTCGTCGAGCGTTTCGATCGTGCGGAACAGGATGCTGCGTTCGTCCTCCTCCTCGATCATGCGGTGGACGACGTCGGGATCGCTGCCTAAAACGTCGGACAGCAGCAGTTCGTTGCCGTCCCAATCCATGTTCAGCGGCTCGTCCATGGACACTTCCGTTTTGGACGTGCTGTTCTTGCGCAGGACCATCAGGATCTCGTTTTCGATGCATCGCGAGGCGTACGTCGCCAGCTTGATGCCGCGGTCGGGACAAAACGTATTGACCGCCTTGATAAGCCCGATGGTGCCGATGGATATGAGATCCTCAATGTCCACGCCCTTGCTTTCAAACTTCTTCGCTATGTACACGACCAGACGCAGATTGTGCACGATCAGCTCCTCACGGGCCGTTTCGTCGCCGGACCGAAGCCGTTCGAGCACGGCCGCTTCCTCCTGTTTTTTCAGAGGCGCCGGAAGCGTTTGCGGACCGTTGATGTAATACACCGCGCGCTTTGGCAAAAAGCGCGGCAGCACGCGAAGCAGAAGCGTTTTCAGTTCGGACAGAGGGTGCAGCATGGATTTGTTCTCCTTCCGTGATCTCATCAAGTATTGCGGCGGGGATCAGAACGTCGTATTCGCCGTGCGCGAGCTGCCGCGGCGCGACCGCGATATACAGATCCTCTTTCGTGCAGGCGCACTGCGTACGTCTGACCGTCACGCTGTCGCTGCGAAACGCCGGCAGTAGCCCGTTCCCGCCCAGGCTGTTGTACGGAAACAGACGCAGTCTTCCGCGCCATTCATCCGGAACGTCGGACAGCATAGCGTCCTTGCCGTCCATGAACTCGGAAACCTTCGGCGGAAAAACCGACTGCAGAAAATGCGGCCGGACGATCAGGACCGGTTTTCCGGTGAACGGGTCGGCGAGCTGGTGTCCCGTGTCGAAAAGCCCCGTTCCGCAGAAGCTCTGCCCGCCGATGCGCACCGTCACCTGCGCGAGCTTCGAGCCGGACGAGCGCAAGTCAAAGAACGCCGTGACCAGCCGGATCAGCGCATAGATCGCCAGCGTCGACAAGACCAGAAAGGGGACGCCGACGTCAAAATAGACGACGCCGGAGCTGTACGTGATTTGCGGAAATACCGTCTGACAGGCGAACATACAGCCTGCAAACAAACCGTTGACGAGCAGAAAGACCGCGACCGTTTTTACGAGAACGTGCAGGGAAACGAACGAGAACGCGCTCACACACAGCAGCACGCAGACGGCAGCTCGCACCGTCAGCGACAGCGCGAGCGGGAAAGGCCGCAGCAGCAGCGTGAGCGCATAGCACCCGCCGAGGACCGACGCGAAAAGCATTCGCGCGCGCCGCAGGGGACGCTTGCACAAAAGCTGCGTAGTGCGCAGCAGAAAATAGGTGACAAAGACGTTCAGGAATACCAGCGTATCCGCATAGATCGTTACATTCAAAACGTGCCTCCGCAGTTTTATTGGCCGTATTATACATCATGATCCGCGGAAGAAATGTCAAGATATGGTGTCGAAAGCAAAGGAATTGCGCAAAATCGAGGATTTTATGCAGAATCCTATTGACTTAAATGTCATAAATCGGTAAAATGGGAATGATATATTTTGAATCATCGGAGGGAGTACTATGCGTTGTCCGCATTGCGGCTGTGAAAACTCATCCGCTTCCAATGTTTGCGAGATCTGCGGCAGACCGCTGCAGCAGTACCGTCGTCCTTCGCCGTCCGCTTCCGCTTCGCAAAGGCAGTCCGGCGCGACGGGGCGCCGGCCGTCGAACAGGCAAAGGCAGCCGTATGCGGCGACGCGCCGTCCCGTTAACGCGCAAAGACCGGCCAATCCCGCACAGAGAAGGCCCGCGGCAAACGGCGCGCGGCAGGGACAAGCCCTCCGCCGTCAACCCAAGACACGGTGGAATCCGAAATTCCTCGCCGCGTGCGCGTTGATCCTTTGTTTCATCATCCTTGTCCCTATCCTGATCGCCGTCCACGCGCATCGCGGGGACTCGATCGAATCCAAGCGGATCCAGATGTTCTATTCCGGAACGACGCAGAAGACGAGCATCGTGCTGTCCGGCAATATCTTTGATAAAACGATCTCCGGAAAGATCGACCGTACGTCCAGCTCCGACGACGGCATGGAGCAGGCCGCGCTGACAGAAAGCGGAGAGCTGTACTATATCACGCAGGAAAAACTCGTTCCCGTCGCAAAATCGGTGAAGCACTTCGTTCTGAGCGCGGACGGCACGCGTTTGGCGTACGTCGTGGAGACGGCGCCGGAGCCGTCCGATACGTCCGAATCGTCCACAGAGGAGGAGGAGACGGAGGACGTGCGCAGCAGTCTTGCGGACGAAGAGCTGTCGACGGAAAGCACGACGGAGTACGTGCCCGCCGGCGCGCAGGATTATCTCGGCTATCCGAATACGTCTCTTTTCCTGTATAACAGCGCGGACGCTTCCGCGCCGATCATCGCAAATCACGTTTCCTGCGATTCCGTATCTCTTTCTCCCTGCGGCGAATCGCTCGCGTATACGGTCAGCGACGAGAACGGCGAGAGCTTTGAGGGCTATTATTTCAATCTCACTAAAAAAGAGTCCAAGTCCATCGGACGCAACGCGCTGCCGATCGCCGTTTCCGACGACGCGTCGCGGTTTTACTATGTGAAGTACGACAAGATCGAGGACGTCTGGGTGCAGAAGCTCTTTGCCAAGTTCGCCGATACCGACGTAAAGCTCGGCGAATTTGCCGACGGGAAACGGTTGAGCGTATATCTGAACCGGGATTATACGCAGCTCGTCTTCAGCATCACCGGCAAGAGCGGCAACTATTTTCTCTATACGACCGACAAGGATAAAGAAAAGCTATCCGTCGGTTTTTCGCCGATCTATCCCTACGGGCAGCGCGAGGTCAGCTCGGGCAAGGCGGTCATCACACCGCTGACGACCTTTGCGAAGACTGTATTCACGGACGCCTCCGGTCACGTGCAGCGGATCGACGGAAAGCTCGTCTGCACCGATACGGGCGCCGTCGGCAAGTATTTCCGCATCACGCCGGACGGCAAGGTCCTCTATTATCTCGATAACAACGAGCATCTGTATTCGTGCACCGTCCGCAAAAACGACCGCAAAGAGGTCGCCGCGCGCGTATTGTCGTTTGAGCTGTCCTGCGACGGCGAAGTGCTGTACTACGTCAATTCCGACAACGAGCTGCACTGCATCAAGGGCGGCAAGAATATCCGCGCGGCCGAGAACGTATATTCGTCCAAGGGCGGCGGCGGTCTTACCGTCACCGACGGCGGCTACCTCTACTATCTTAAGGATTACACGCTCGGCAGCGGTACGCTGTGCTATATCAAGGGTGTCGGTTCGGAGCATGTCCTGAGCGACTACAACGACGTGCATGATATTGCCGCGGACGTCGGCGAATATATCTATTTCCGCAGTCACTACAATTCGATCACCGGTACGTATCAGCTGTACTACGGAAAGACCAAAAAATACACGCAGCTTTTTGACAGAATGGGTTAAGCCCGTTTGATAAGGAGGAAACACAATGATCGAAATCACAATGGAAAACGGCGGTGTGATCCGGCTGGAGCTTGACAGACAGGCCGCGCCGCTGACGGTGGCAAACTTTGAAAAGCTCGTTTCCGAAGGATTCTACGACGGTTTGATCTTTCACCGCGTGATCGAAGGATTCATGATCCAGGGCGGCGATCCGCAAGGCAACGGTTACGGCGGTTCCAAAGAGAATATCAAGGGCGAGTTTCTCGCCAACGGCGTGCCGAATCCGATCTCGCACAGACGCGGCGTGATCTCCATGGCGCGTTCGCAGGACCCGAACTCCGCTTCGTCGCAGTTCTTTATCATGCATCAGGACGGCACGTTCCTGGACGGCCAGTATGCCGCGTTCGGCCGCGTGACCGAGGGGATGGACGTGGTCGACGAGATCGCGAACGTCCGCACGAACGCGATGGATAAACCTCTTGACGTACAGCGTATGAAGACTGTGCGCATCGTAGATTGAGGAGGGGACAGCGATGGCGTTTACACCGGAATTCAACAGCATGTTCCGCGAGTATGATATTCGCGGCAGAGTCAGCGACGCGGAGCTTTGCCCCGAAAACGTATACCGTATCGTCAAGGCGTATGCCAAATACCTGAACCGCCGCGGCATGGATCGAGCCGTTGTCGGATACGACAACCGCGACTGTTCGCCCGCCTTCGCCGATGCGGCGATCCGCGCCCTGCGCGAGATCGGCATACACGTATTCTATATCGGTCTGACGCTCAGTCCCGTGACGTACTTCGCGCAGTATCACCTGAAATGCGAAGGCGCTGTCATGGTGACAGCGAGCCACAATCCGAACGGCTGGTCGGGCTTCAAGCTGGCGAACGGCTATTCCAAAACACTGGAGCCTGCGGATATCCGCGAGGTCTACGAGCTGGTGGACACGGACGACGCGCCGTATGCGGACTTGCCGACGGGCGAGCTGACCGAGATCGACGTGCGCGACGCGTATATCGAATCGGTCGTTTCCCGCATCCATATGGGCCCGAAGAAGCTGCGCGTCGTGCTGGACGCGGCAAACGGCGGCGCCGGAATATATATCTATGAAGTGTTCCAGCGCCTGGGCTGCATGACGTTCCAGCTGCACTGCGATCCCGACGTGACGTACCCGAACTACTTCCCGAATCCGTCCGAGCTCAAGGGCAGAGAGAAGCTGCGCGAAATGATCCTGCATCCGTATATCCACGCCGACCTCGGACTGTCCTTCGACGGCGACGGCGACCGCATCGGCGTGATTGACGACAAGGGCAACAACATCTGGAGCGACATCATCCTGGCGTATATCGCCAAGAACCTGCTGCAGAAAAAGCCGGGAATCACGGTCGTGTACGATGTGAAATGCTCGCAGGCGCTCACCGAAGTCGTACAGAACAACGGCGGCAATCCGGTCATGTGGAAGACGGGGCATTCCTATATCAAGGCCAAAATGCACGAGCTGAACGCAGACATCGCGGGCGAACGCAGCGGCCATATCTTCATCGGCGGCGACAGTTATTACGGCTTTGACGACGCGGTATTCGTCGCGGCAAAGCTCGTGGAGGCGCTTTCGTGGGATACGGACACGATCGCCGAGGCCATCGCAAAATTCCCGCAGTACGTGACCTCGCCGGAGATCAAGGCGCACTGCGCGGACGATAAAAAATACGGGATCGTCGACAGGATCGTCGAGACGTTCAAGGCGCGCTATCCCGGCAAGGTGATCGACGTCAACGGCGCGCGCGTCCAGTTTGAAAACGGCTGGGGGCTTGTGCGCGCGTCCTCCAATCTGCCGGAGCTGGTGCTGATTTTTGAAGCGACGACACGTGAAGGTCTTTTGGAGATCCGCGGAATTTTCAAAGAAGTGCTCTCCGCATATCCCGACATTTCCGAGCATTGGGACAATGATGTGGAATAATCAATAAAAAAGTTAAAAAAAGACTTGATTTTTCGACGGCTTTAGTATATAATACAAAAGTCGTCGACATCGGGGTGTGGCGAAGTTTGGTATCGCGCTTGGTTCGGGACCAAGAGGCCATGGGTTCGAATCCCGTCACTCCGACCATCATAGGATTGCTATTTTAACAAAAATAGCAATCCTATTTTATAAACGAGAAAGGACTTTGATTATGGACAAAGAATCTTACATAGAAATAGTCCCTCTTGAAAAGGAAAAGGACATTTTGAATAGTTTTGCTGATTATAATCCAAAGGTTTTTTCAAAACAAGACGCCGGATACGATTGGCTGGAAGAAGACGATTCAATATGCATCGTTTTCGAAAACCCGTATGGCGGAAGTCCGCTTGAGATAAACATCGGAGACAGTGGAAGGTTTACACTGTTTTTTTCTGAACACCATGCGCATTATGAGGCATATCAAGGAGATTATGAGGATATGCTAACGAGAATATCGGACATCTTCAGCAACAACGTTTGCACCGCCACGATAAAAGACTGTAAAGGAAAATGGTATGGTAGCTGCTTTTTGTCAAAAGAAGAATCAGATAAGAGTGTACAGGAGATGTTTGGATTCGTCTTTAAAGAAGATGAGTTCAGAAATCACTTGAACAAACACGGGTTTTCATATTCTTTGAATTATTGGAATCCGCTTTTTGATAAAACAGTTCAAGTACAATCGAAATCATTTGATCAGTGAGTTTTTATGATCGAGGGGGTATTGATTTTAACGATTACAACGTTTTTGTTAAAATCATAATCTTTAATCATACAAAGAAACCTCTTTTGTTTGCCATGACAAGAGAGGCTTCTTTGTTATTGGAATGAACATATCACATTAAAAACATATATGGAAAAAGAAGATTTATTCCTGATCTCCCATGCAGAGGATCTGCAGCGGCGGTGCATGACGCGGATTATTCCCGCATTCACCGCGTTTCTGGACGTGCGGCAGCAGTCGCTGCTGACGGCGCATTTTCGCTACTCGCCTGATACGCGTCCCGTTTTCCCCGGCGGATACGAGGACGCCGAGCGTCGCGTCTGCGCGTTTTTGCCCGAATATCTGGACGAAGCAGACTTTGCCGGGATCTCGGCGATCCGCGTACAGACGGCCGCGGCTTTGCCGAAGCCGTTGACGCACCGCGATTATCTCGGCGCGCTGATGGGCATGGGACTGCGTCGGGAAACGGTCGGGGACATCCTCGTCCGGCAGGACGGCGCCGATATTCTGATCCTGTCCGACATACAGGATTTTCTGCTGTCGAATTTTGAACAGGCGGGCCGCGCAAGGTTCCGCGCCGTCCCGATCTCTTTTGATGCGCTGACCGTACCGCAGGCCGGGATCACCGTCGTGCGCGAAACCGTCAGCACGCTGCGGCTGGACAGCGTGGTATCCGCGGCGTTTCGTCTGTCTCGCGGAAACGCGGCGGCGTATATCGAGGCCGGACGCGTCTTTGTCAACGGCATGGAGATCATAAAAAAAGATCAAAAGGTGGCGCAAGGCGATAAGATCACGCTGCGCGGCAAGGGCAAAGCCGTGCTCCGCGCCGTGCTCGGCGTGTCCAAAAAAGACAGGATCTTTATCGAGATCGAACAGTATAAATAAAACAACGCCCGGAAGCATTCACGATCTTCCGGGCGTCTTCATATCCTGTTTTACTGTTTTAATAACGAAACGGCTTTTTGCAGCTGGACGTCGTCCTTTTCGCTCAAAAGCTCCGGCGTGTCCGAGCCTTCCAATTTGACTTCATAGTCCGGCGACAGACCGGTATCGTTGAACGGCGTCTTCTTGTACGACTCGATCTTGGAAGTCGTCAGGATCACGGCGCTGCCGTCCTCGAGCGTGAACGCCTGCTGCGCGGTGCCGACGCCGGCCGTTGTTGTTCCGACGAGGATCGCTTTTCCGAAATCATGCAGGTCGCAGGCAAACAGTTCGCCCGGACCGGCGGTCTTTTCGTCCGTCAATACGGCCATCGGTACATTCAGATCGTTGGATGTGGAAGGGTAGGAGAGCAGGATCTTTCCGTCCCGTCCGACCAGATTGACCAGCACTTCGTTCTGGTTGCTGCAGATCGGCGTGATACAGTCGATCGCCGCGGCGGCATATTCAACCGTACCGTTCGACGTGCCGCGCAGATCGAACACGATCGCCGTTGCGCCCGAATCCTGCAGTGCGCCGACGGCCTCCTTGAGCTGTTCCTGCGTGTTGGCGTAAAAGTCCGTGATGCGGACATATCCCACAGAGCCGAGCGATTTGCGCGTCACGGAAACATAGCTGTACCCGACCGTCACATTAAATTCCAGCTCCGTGTCCTTACGCTTGCAGGTCACGGAAATCGTTGAAAGCGTGTCGCCGCTGAGCGACGAAAGAAGCTGTTCGTAATTCTGCGCATTGACGCGTTCGCCCGCGATACGCAGGATAACGTCGTCTTTTTTGATCCCTTTGGCCGCGGCGGAGGAACCGTTTGCCACGGACGTGACGACCAGGGAACGCGCCGACGCGTCCCATGCCGTCGTGATGCCGACGCCGGACGCTTTTCCGTTCAGGCGGTTGTTGTAATCGGCGTATTCTTCCGCGGTCAGCAGCCGGCTGTTCGGATCGTCCAGACCTTCGATGTAGCCGTTGGCGATGCTCTGATTGATGTTCTCGTTGTTTATGGACGCGTAATAGAAGTAGTTGTTGCGGATGAGCGTGTTAATGTCGTCCACCGCGGCATACATCTCCGCGCGTCCGGAAATATTCGAGATCAATCGGTTATAGACAGACTGCGAGAACGCCATTGTGATCGCGAAGGTCGCCGCGATCGCGGCAAGCACCAGCGCGAGCGTCACGCCAAAAGAAATCTTTTTGCTCATGTCAGCTCCTTCGTCACGGCATGGAAACGTAGTTCAGGGGATTCTGCCGCACGACAGTTCCGTTCTGATTCTTTCTGACTTCAAAATGCAGATGCGGGCCTGTCGTGTTTCCGGTTTGGCCGGCTTTGGCGATTACCTGTCCCTGCTTGACGGTCTGGCCTTCGCTGATCAGGATCTGGCTACAGTGATAGTATGCCGTAAACAAACCGTTGCCGTGGTCCAGAATGATATAGTTGCCCATCGACCAGTGGCCGTATCCGACGGTCATCGCGCGTCCGCTCTGCGCCGCGACGATGTTTTTACCTTCCGTGCCGCCGCTGACGCAAATGTCGACGCCGTGATGCTCGCCGCCGGAGGGATACTGGCCGTAATAGGCGGAGATATAGCAGTTCGGGTACGGCAGCGGCCAGATCAGCGAGCCGTCGTTTTTGGTCTCGACAGGCATTTCGTCGCCCTCCGACGAACCCTGCGCGGCGATCAAAGCGTCGATCTCCGCGGACACCTTAATCTTTTCTGCGGCAAGCTGCTCATTCATGCGCTTGTATTCCTCGCTCTCCTTGTCGAGCGTTTTCAGCATCGCGACGGCGTCGCCGCGTTTGGCGTCGGCGGTATACTTCTTGGCGGTCAGGTCGCTTTCGGTCGACTGGACGCTGGCCTGCTTCGCCTGCAATTCCTTTTTCTCCTTTTCAACCTCGGCCTTCTTCTGCGTAACGCGGTCCATCGCGGCGTCGAGCGACACGTTCATCTCGTTCAGACTGTCGATGTCTTCCTCAATGCTCTTAATAAGCTCGTTGTCGTATTTCGCCGCGTTCTGCAAAAACTGCTGGCGCGTCAGGATGTCGGACAAGCTGTCGGCGCCGATCAGCAGCTCGAGCCGGGACGACTGTCCCATCATATAGGACAGCTTCATCCGTTCCATGTATTTTTTGTACGTCTGACTGATGTTCGTTTCAGCCATGTTGATTTCGATCCTGGTCGCCGTGATCTGCGCATTGACGTCCTCGATCTCGGCGTCCAGCGCAAGGATATTGTCGTTCAATCCCTGAATATCGGAATTGAGCACGGCGATCTTCGCGTCAAGGATGTCGATCTGCTCGTTCAGATCGTTGATCTGCGACTCGAGCGATGCGATCTTGTCCTTTTGCTCCACGCGGTCTTCCGCATTGTCCGACAGCTTCTTTTCGTTTTCTTTCAGCTGTTTTTCCAGCTTGTTATACTTCTCTTCCAATTCTTCCACAGTCTGCGCATGGGCGGTCTGCGGAAAAACCGACGAAGAAAGCGCCAGTATGAGCGCGAGAGACAAGCTGCACAGACAACGCAGGATCTTCACATGCGGATTCGATTTGCGCATTTGTGCACCTTCTTTCACCAAATCAAGGCACGGAGATGTAGTCGAGCGGGTCCTGACGGATCAGACCGGATGTCGTGTTCAGCAGTACCTCAAAGTGCAAATGCGGTCCCGTCACGTTGCCGGTGTCGCCGACCTTGGCGATCACCTGTCCCTTAGAGACGTTCTGTCCCAAAGAGACGCTGATAGAGCTGCAGTGATAGTACCGTGTCACCAGACCGTTGCCGTGGTCAATCTCCATATAGTTGCCGCGGGAGGCGTCGCCGTATTCAAGCGTGATGACCGTGCCGCTTTGCGGCGCGACGATGTCATGCCCGTACGTCTTGCCGGTATCCGAGACGACGATATCAATGCCGTGATGCTCGCCGCCGCTGCGATAGTAGGGATATGTGCCGCTGACGTAGGCATGGGGATCCTGGATCGGACAGATCAAACCGCGCGACTTCGGAGAATAGCCGCTGCCGGAGGAAACCGTGGTCGCTTCCGTCGTCGCGGTCGTGGTCGTCGTAGTCGTTTCGGTCGTCGTTTCCGTCTCGGATTCCGCTTCGGTCGCCGGCGCGTCGGGATCGAAGGGTTTCGTCACGGCAGTCGTCGTGGTGGTCGTCGGCGCAGTCGTTGTCGGCGCTGCGGTCGTGGCGGACGTCGTCGTTACGGGAACGGGGTCCTGCATGACGGACGCTTTTTTGCGCAGCATACTGTTCAGCTCCGCGTCCAGGCGTTCCTCTTCCGCGCGCATCTGTTCGTTGAGCTCCTGATACTCCTTGCTCTCTTTGTTCATCGTCTTGAGCATCGCATAGGCTTCGTTGCGCTTGGAATTCGCCGTATTCTTTTTTAAAGTCAGGTCTTCAGCCGACGAGGACGCCTCGGTCTTCTTGGTCTCAAGCTCGGCAAGCTGCGTCTTCGCTTCTTCCTTTTTCGTGTTGGCGACCTCGACGGTGGCGTCCAGCTCGGTCTGCAAGCCCTCGAGCGCCTCAATATTGGTCTTGAGTGAATCGATCATCTGCTGATCGTACGCCGAAGCGTTGTGAATATACTGCTGCCACGTCAGAATGTCTTTCAGATTCTTTGCGCCCAGCAGCAGCTCCAGCTCCGACGCGCTGCCGGCCATATAGGACTTCGACAGGCGTTCGACGAGCTTATGGTACGTTTGGTCGATCTGTATTTTGGAAACGATGATGTTTTCCTTCGTTTGCAGGATCTGCTCGTCCAACACCTGGATCTCGTTGTCAAGGGTGGAGATGCTGCCGCTCAATCCCTCAATCTGGCCGTTCAGGAGATCGATCTTTTTGTCTAAGATGGTGATCTGCGTATTCAGGTCGCTGATCTCGTCTTCGATCTCCGATACGACCGCAGACTGATCCTTCGACTCTTTCTTCTTTTCGTCGATTTTTTTCTGGTTTTCTTTGATCTGTTTCTCAAGCTGTTCGTATTGCGCCTGCAGCTCGGCAACGGATTCCTCGGCATGAGAGATCGGGGCAGTCGCCGAAAACGCGATCCCGGCAGCCAGAAGAACCGATAGAACGGCTTTGATTCGCAGGCTCTTTCCGTGCATAAAGCAAACACGCTCCTTTCTTAAATATCAGTATTTGATGTTGAATCTACATAAATCAGTCGGGCATCGACACGAATTTCAAAGGATCCATTCGCGTGATCGTACCGCCGCGGCTGACGCGGACCTCAAAGTGAAGATGCGGACCGGTTGTGTTGCCGGTGTGGCCGGCCAGACCGATCACCTGACCTTGCTTGACATGGTCGCCCTCTTCGACAAACAGCTTCTGCATATGGTAATAGGCCGTGAACAGTCCGCAGCCGTGGTCGATGATGACATAATTGCCCATTGACCAGTGGTTGAAGCCGTACGAAATGACGGTGCCGTCCGCCGCGGCCACGACGTTCTTGCCCTCCGTGCCGCCGCTGACGCAAATGTCCAGTCCGTGGTGTTCGCCGCCGGAAGGATACTGGCCGTAATACGCGGAGATATAGCAATTCTTATACGGCAAAGGCCAGATCAGATCTATGGATTCCGGCGAAACGACGGCCACAGACGTTTGCGGGAACGTGATATCTGACGCGTCCGGCGTATTTTCGGACGACGTCTGCGTAGTCTTGGGTGCATAGGACGCCGAGATCATCGGCATGGTGCGCTTCGTCTGCGAAGGCTTCGTTCTCGAGGTGGATGCGTCGCCGTCGCCGGAAGCGTTGGTCACGCCCTCGGCCGCAGGCTTGTCCGCGGAGGAGCCGTACCGCAGCAGATACGCGTTGATCTGGTCGTCGACCTTGTCCTGCTCTTTTTCCAGAAGGCGCAGCACGGAATTGTATTCAATGCTGGTCTTGTCGAGCGTTTTCAGATACTCGACCGCTTCTGCATACTTATGCTCCGACAGCTCCTTCTTGAGATCGAGCACGTACTGTGAAGATTCCATGTCGGACTGCCGGCCTGACAGCGTTTCCTTTTCGCCGGAGAGGCTTGTCTGCTTGACGTCCAGCGCTTTTTTGTCGGCGGACAGGACGGAATTGAGGTTGTTCAGCTCTGTCAGGTTTTTCTCGAACTCGTCGACGATCTTCTGATCGTATTGAGAGAGATTGTTAATGATCTGCAGCTTGGTCAGCAGGGTAGGCAGGTCGCGCACGCCGACGAGAATCTCCAGATTGGAAACCGGACCGTACATGTAATTCAGGACGAGCCTGCCCTTGATCTTTCCGTACAGGTAATCCGTTTTGCAGGTCGTTTCATAGATCCTGTCTTCCGTCCTGGTGATGGATGAATTGAGCGTCGCGATCTCGCTGTTGAGGACGGTGATGGACGAATTCAGCTTCGTGATGTCGGAATTCAGGACGGAAACGCGCTGCTCCAAAATGTCGATCTGTCCGTCAAGGTCCTTGATGTTGGACTGAATGACCTGGATGTTTTTGTTCTGCTGCGTCTTGCCGTCTTCCAGCTCGCCGAGCGATTTTTCGCCCTGCTGGATCTTTTCTTCCAGCTTGTCATACTGCTCCTGGAGCTGCGAGAGCTGTTCGCTCGTCGTGGTCGGCTCCGCGGTCGTCGACGGCGCGTCCGCGTTCTCGTCCTGCGGCGACTGTGGTTCCGCTTCCGACGCTTGCGCAGAGGTGGTTGTCTTTTTGGTCGTCGTGATATTGTAGTAGGTGAACTCCGCGTACGCCGGCATGACCGTGCAGACGCACAGCGTCAGCGTCAGAATGAGACAGACGACAGATCGGAAATCAATTATCCGTGACCTCGTCATAATCCTTCTCCTTAAGATACTTCTTAATGGAAATCGCGCTGCCGAAGCTGCCCGTGATGATACCGATCGCCTCAAAGCCGATCAGAATCCAATACCAATAATCCTTGAAATCGACGAGATGGATGAGCTTGAGCACGCCGAACGCGCCGCTCGTGGACGTCACGATCAGCTGATACAGGCCGTAAACGATGCCCAAAGACACCAGACCGGAGAACGCGCCGAGGATCATGCCCTCAACCATGAACGGCCAGCGGATGAACGAATTCGTCGCGCCGACGTTTTTCATGATGGAGATCTCCAGCCGTCTGCTGTGCATGGTGATGCGGACGGTATTGGAAATGATGAACAGGGAAACAAGCAGAAGCATCGCGACGGCGCCGATGCTGATGACGGAAACGGAACGTCGCAGCGATACAAGGAAGGTCGCGAGCTCCTTGCTCTGGCGGACGTGCTGGATGTTTTCGATGGCGTTGATCTTGTCGAGCGTATCGTCAAACAGCGACATGTCGTTCAGATGCACCTCAAAAGAAGCCGGGATCGTTTCCGCTTCTTCATCATCGAAATAATCGACGTACAGTTCATTCTTGTTCTTTTCGTAAAAATCCTTGCTGTTTTCTTCCGCGGTATGGTAAATGATGTTCTGGATATTCGGGAGCGCTT
The DNA here is from genome assembly GCA_017449935.1 of Clostridia bacterium. Taxonomy (GTDB): domain Bacteria; phylum Bacillota; class Clostridia; order Oscillospirales; family Acutalibacteraceae; genus UBA1425. Next base: position 28,013 of record JAFSYP010000101.1, on the reverse strand, counting down.
CAATGCTGTTGCCGATGACCTCGATCTGTTCGGGGGAGAGGTTGTTGTCGACAAAGACCATGACGACGTTCTGCTCGTCCACCTCGTCCAGCAAAGCCTGGACGTTGACGAAGCTCATGAACGCCACGCCGATCATGATAAGGCACGACATCAGAACACAGACGGAAGCGATGCTCATGAGTCGGTTGACCCAGACGTTACGAAAGCCCTCTTTGGTGAGGTAACGAAGACTGCCGGAAAACATATGTACAACTCCTTTCTTAATCCTGCGCTTCTTCGTTGCCGGAATTATCCAGATAGACGTTGAAGTCACCGGACGTGTCCGCCAACTTGGAGTTGCCGTATTTCTTGATGGACGCATCGAGCGCGGAGGCGTTGCTCTCCGCCTTGATGGCAAAGCTGGGATCGAAATTGTCCATATACGCTCTGTCGAGGTGTCCCTGCGAGGAAGCGAGGATGTCGCCGCTGTCCTTGGAATTGCCGTCGTACACGACGCGGCCGTTCTCTAATATCACGACGCGGCGGTCGAACTGCTGGACCAGCTCGTGCGCATGGGTGACCATGATGACCGTCGTGCCGCCCTCGTTCAGACGGGTAAGCAGCTCGACGATCTCCAGCGACATCTGCGGGTCGACGTTGCCGGTCGGCTCGTCCGCGATGATGATGTCGGCGTTGTTGGACAGCGCGCGCGCGAGAGCGACGCGCTGCTGCTCGCCGCCGGAAAGCTCCAGCGGCAGATTGCGCGCCTTGTTGGCCAGACCGACGAGGTTGAGCACGTACGGCACGCGCTTGCGGATCTGGCTTTCTTTGGTGCCAATCACGCGCATGGCGAACGCGACGTTGTCATAGACGGTCATGGTGGGGATCAGGCGAAAATCCTGAAACACGATGCCCATCGTTCTGCGGAAATAGGGGATCTTGCGCTTGGCGAGCGCGCCGAGATTGAAGTCGCCCACCTGGATGGAGCCGCTGGACGGAACGTCCTCACGCATCATCAGCTTCAGGAAGGTACTCTTGCCGGCGCCGGAAGCGCCGACGATAAAAACGAACTCGCCGTCCGAGATGGAGATATTGACGTCATCCAGCGCACGGGTGCCGTTGTCATATACTTTGGAAACGTGCTTAAACTCAATCATAGCTTTCCTTTCTCACTTCACAGTCGATCAGAATTTCACGGGCTTGGCGTCCAGATACTTCTTCACCATCAAAGCCACTTTGAAGACGATCGCGTCGTCGAATTCACGCAGATCCAGTCCGGTGAACTTCTTGATCTTTTCAAGGCGGTAGACGAGCGTGTTGCGATGGACGAAGAGCTTTCTGGAGGTTTCGGATACGTTCAGGTTGTTTTCAAAGAAGCGCTGAATCGTAAACAGCGTTTCCTGATCGAGCGATTCGATGGAATTGCTCTTGAATACTTCGCGCAGGAACATGTCGCACAGCGTTGTGGGGAGCTGATAGATCAGCCGCGCGATCCCGAGATTGTCATAGCTGACGATGACCTTTTCCGTGTCGAACACCTTGCCGACCTCCAGCGCGACCTGCGCCTCCTTGAACGAACGGGCCAGATCCTTGATGTCCTTCACGGTCGTGCCGATACCGACCAAGGGCTGAGAATAGAACTCCGAGCCGAGCGAATCCGAGATCGAACGCGCGAGCTTTTCCAAATCCCCGGTCTCCACATTCGGCCGCACTTCCTTGACCAGCGCGATGTCGGTATCGTTGATGCTGATCACGAAATCCTTTGATTTGTCCGGGAAAAGGTTCTGCATCACGTCAAAGACGGAAACGTCGCTGCCGTCCGACAGGCGGATCAGCAGCACAGCTCTCGAAACCTCGTTATTAAAACGAAGTTCGCGCGCCTTGAGATAAATATCGCCGGGCAGGATATTGTCGAGAATAACGTTTTTGACGAAATTGCCGCGGTCGTACTTTTCGTCGCCGAGCTGCTTGATCGCTTCGAGCGAAACGCAGCACAGATCGACGAACCGAACGGCCATGTCGTCGGTGCCTTCCACAAATACGGCATACTCGGCCTTCGCCTGCGAGCCGAAGGAACGGAAAGTCAACCCGTCGGCCTGCATCGCCGTCTGCTCGGTGAACAGGTCCTCCGGTAAGCCGGACAAAACCTCGCCGATCCTGCCCAGCTCGCTGCACGAAATGACGGTACCCGTTTCATCGATCACGCCGACCATGCGTTTCATTGCATCACGCATCTGATGAATAACACCCTGAAACAATCTGTTTGACATCTGAAAAACTCCTCTTCTTCATCATCATCACAGTTATGCAAAATGACAATCTAAACATATACATTTTACACAATCGGGACTGATAATGCAAGAGTATTTTCGGAAAAAGTGCAAATTTTTTTGATTTTTTCGTGGGAATGCGCAAAAAGTACACATAAATTTAATAGATATTTCACAAAAAAATCAACAAATATTCCGAAGTGGAACATTTGTTGAAAATCACGAAAAGAATTGCGATCAGCACATATATATAAAATATGTATAGATTTCCGAAAAAAGGGAAGACTATCCGCTGATAGGGAGGCGGTCAAAATGCGAACGTCGGAATACAGACGACACGCGAAAAAGTGTCTGCAAAACAAAACGCTGCGCGCGTTCCGCATACCTCTGCTGGCGGCGGTCGTCGGCATACTGTCGGGGCTCGCGTCGTTTATGCTGCGGCAGTATCCCGTCGGCGTACTTCAAAAACTGCCGTACCAATGCCTTGCGCAATCGACGCTGCTGGTCGGCACGGTCGGCGTGCTCGGCTCGCTCAGGCAGGGCGGACAAGCCTGGCTTCTCAGAGCGGCCGGCCGAAAAGAGCCGTCCGGCGTTCAGATCGTGTACTGGATGCGGCGGGGCCGGGGACTGCGCGCGGCGGCGCTGTTCACGCGCATCCTGCTGCGCAAGCTGTTCTGGTGCGTTTTTTATCTGGCGCCGTCGGCAGTTATATTCTATATCCTGCTGCGCGCGGAAGAATACGGCGTCGATACGAAAACCATGCGCATCGTGCTGTTGACGACAGGCTGCGTGAGCTTCGTCTGCGCTGCGGCCGCGCTGCTTGTGACAATACAGAAGTACGCGCTCGCGCCGATCCTGCTGGCGCGTTCGCCGCACGATAAGACCGGAGACGTCCTGCAAAGCAGTATGGAAATGATGGAAGGGCACACGGCAAAGCTGCTGCTGTTGAAGCTGTCATTTCTGCCGTATGTGTTTCTGTGCGCCGCCGTGATCCCGATCGCCGTCTTTCTGCCGCTGTACAGGCAAAGCGTGGTCTGTTTTCTGCGGGACGTTCTGCGCGATCAGGCGAAAGCGTCAGCGGATGCGCCTGCGCAGTAACACCGCGGGCACGACGATCAGGATGCAGATCAGCGCGGAAGCCGTAAAGATCTCCGGAACGGGGACCAGAACGGACTCGCCGAAGTCGTTGACGTACGTTCCGAGCGCGTGACGTGCGGCAAAGGATTCCGTGACGAACGAACCAAGATAGGAGCCGACGACCATGGGGATCAGCACGGCAAAGATCATGCGCACGCCCTGGAACTGGCCGACCTTGCCTTCCGGCGTGAAATCACGCACTGTCGCGTTGATGATGATCATCATAAGGCCGTAACCGCAGAACATCAGCGCGGCAAGCGGCGCGAACGTGCCGATCCGTTTCGCGCCGGAGACAAGGAGCAGTCCGCCGATGAAAACGGCTGTGGACGCGAGAATGAAATGCTTCTTGCCGAATCGGTCGAGCAATTTTCCGAACAGGACGATTACGGCGACGAACCCGACCAGAACGAGCGCGGCGATCACGACCAGACGAACGCTGAGCGAAGATAATAAGGTACCGAAATCAAAATGAAGATAGTGCTGGATATAAATGAACAGATACGGCATGAACACCTGAACGGCGGTGTTGAAAATGCACAAACATAACAGGGAAAGATAGAGGAACTTGTTTTCACGCACGACGGAAGGCCGGAAGCCGTAGATAAGATCTTTGAAATATCCGTTATTTTTCAACGGCTTTATATCTGGCTCCCGCACGCTGAACAGACCGACGACGCCGCAGAGCGTCACGATCGCGCCGAGCAGCAGGAAACATTTCGGATAGCCGATCGCCGTGACGCCGGCGCCGAACCCGATGCTGACAAGCAGCGTGGCAAGGATCGGCAAAACGGACAACGCGCCCTCCGCGACGCCGCGATTCTCAGGTACCGTAACGTCGGTGATCCACGCGTTGAACGCCGCGTCGTTGCCGGTCGAGCCCATAAACGTCATCACGCAGTCCATCACGATCACGACGCTGACCGTCGCCGCCACGACAGCCGTACTGTCCTGCAGAGAGAACAGCCGCCCGATGTTGTCGCGGCTGATGCCGTAAAACAGCGACACCGTCAGGCCCCACAGGATATAGCCGATGCTGATAAACGGTTTTCGCTTGCCGACGCGGTCGCTGAACGTGCCCATCAGGAATGTTGTGACGACCGCGGTCACCGCGCTGAGCGCGACCATCCTCGATATATCGCGCGTGCTGCCGCCGATATAGTTGAATAAAAACGTGTTGAAATAGACGTTTTCGACCGCCCACGCGATCTGCCCCATAAAGCCGAACAGGATCAGATTAAACCAGATCGAGCCGGACAGTTTTCTGTTTTCCATACTCCGTCCTCCGTTCCTTTTTGGGTATTGTAACATATTCGGCAAATAATGTATAGTTTTTTCTTTGTATTGCTTGCAATTTCTTATATAAAATTGTATAATACATGTATTCTTCAAGCGGCGATCACCGTTTGCAATCCCACGGGAGGGTCCGTTTTGTTTGTTGATATAGCTAAAATCAAGATAAAAGCCGGCGACGGTGGCGACGGCGCTGTCGCGTTCCACCGGGAAAAATACGTCGCGTCCGGCGGTCCGGACGGCGGCGACGGCGGACGCGGCGGCAACATCGTGTTTCAGGTCGACGACAATCTGTCCACGCTTGCGGACTTCCGATACAAACGTAAATATACGGCGCCCAACGGCGGCAAAGGCGAGTCCGGCCACCGCAGCGGAAAGAGGGGCGAGGATCTTATCATTCGCGTTCCGCGCGGCACGGTTATCCGCGAGTGTGAAAGCGGCGCGATCATGGCCGATCTTTCCTCGGACGATTCGTTCATCGCCGCGAAGGGCGGTCGAGGCGGATGGGGCAACAAGCATTTCGCCACGCCCACGCGCCAGACGCCCCGGTTTGCCAAGTGCGGCACGCCGGGCGAGGAATGGGAAGTGCAGCTTGAGCTGAAGCTGCTGGCCGACGTCGGTCTGCTGGGCTTTCCGAACGTGGGGAAATCCACGCTCATTTCCGTTGTCAGCGAAGCGAAGCCGATCATTGCCGACTATCATTTCACGACCATCGTTCCAGTGCTCGGCGTCGTCACGATGGGCGAGGGGGACAGCTTCGTGATGGCGGACATCCCCGGTCTGATCGAGGGCGCCAGCGAGGGGATCGGCCTCGGGCACGACTTCCTGCGACATGTGGAGCGCTGCCGGATGCTGGTGCATATCCTCGACGCGGCAGGCAGCGAGGGACGCGATCCGATCGACGATTTCCGCACGATCAACCGCGAGCTGCAGCGTTTTGATCCGCTTCTGGCACAGCGGCCGCAGATCGTCGTCGCCAACAAGATCGACCTGGCTACGGACGAGCAGATCGAGCGTCTGCGCGCGTTCTGCGAACAGGAAGGTCTGGAGTTTTATACGATGTGCGCGCCGATCCGCGAGGGCACGCGCGAGGTCGTGCAGGCTGTCGCCGCCAAGCTCAAGACGCTGCCGCCCATCGTACGGTATGACAGTGAGGAGATCCCGAAGGAGATCTTTGAAAAGAAGAAGAATTCCGGCTTCACGATCCGCGCGGAGGATCACGTGTATTTTGTGGAAGCGGAGTGGCTTCTGAAAATATTACAGCGCACCGATCTCGACGACTACGAGGCCTTGCAGTATTTCCAGCGCGTATTGGAAACCAGCGGCATCCTGAAAGCGCTGCGTGATAAAGGGATTCAGGAAGGGGACACGGTATCCATTTATGACCTTGAGTTTGAATTCATCGACTGACCGATCTTCCGATCCGAAGCTCCTGAGTCCGCTGACGCTCGCGTTTTTGGGCGATACGGTGTTCGATCTGTTCGTGCGGGAAATGCTCGTGCGCGAAGCGAACCGTCCGTCCAACAAGCTGCATAAGCTGGCCGTGGAACGCGTTTGCGCCGCGTCGCAGGCATACGCCGCACGTGAGCTTACGGAAAGCGGCTTTCTGACCGACGAGGAAACCGCCGTGCTTCGCCGCGGACGCAACGCGCACACGAACCATCTTCCGAAAAACGCGACGGAGTGCGATTATCATCTGGCGACCGGTCTGGAAGCGCTGTTCGGTTATTTGTATCTTTCCGGGGACGAAACGCGTCTGCGCGTGATATTCGACGAGATCTGCCGTATCTTCGATCGGAAGGAAAAGGAGACGCTTTGTAAACATGAGCAATAAGATCTCAAAAGAATCCGTCCTGCATTTTCTGATCGACACGTTGTTCTTTGCCGTCGGCAGCGTATGCTATGCCGCGGGGATCAACGTCTTTGCCGTGCCGAACAACATCGCGCAGAGCGGCGTGACCGGACTTGCGATTGTGGCCAATCACTTCTGGCACATTCCGGTCGGCGCGGCCAACTTCATCATCAACATCCCGCTGTTTATTCTGGCGTGGTTCGTTCTGGGACGGCTGTTCGTCGCGCGCACGGTCTGGGTCGTTGTGATCCTCTCCGCCGCGCTGGACGTCACGACGCTGTTTTTGCCGGCGTATACGGGCGATCCGCTGCTGGCTTCTATATTCTGCGGTACGCTGACGGGCGTCGGTCTGGGCCTTGTCATGACGCGCGGCGCGACCTCCGGCGGTACGGACATCGCAGGCAAGATCGTGCAGAAATTCTTTCCGCAGGTCAGTCTCGGCACCGGCGTCGCCGTCGCGAACGCGATTGTCGTGGTCATCGGCGCGATCACGTTCCGCAGCGTCGAAAGCGCCATGTACGCCGTCGTGGTCATCGTGCTCAGCGGCCGTGTGCTTGACTATATCGTTTATGGTCTCGGCAAGGGCAAGATGCTGATGATCATTACGGAAAAGCCGCAGCAGCTTGCCGACGCCATCATGCAGCACGTCGGACGCGGCGTGTCGATCCTGCCCGTGACCGGCGCGTATACGGGCGAGAAAAAGAGTATGCTGGTCGTTGCGATCCGCCGCACGGATGTGGCGAAAATATACAAGGTACTCAAAACCGTGGACGAAACGGCGTTCACGATCATCACAGAAGCCGGCGAAGTGCTCGGAGAGGGCTTCCGCCGCCGGGATGATCTCTGACAGGGAGAAAGGAAGAGAGGGAACACATGAACGAAAAAATCAAATCCATCGGCACGGCAGCGTCCAAGGTTGCGCACGCCGCCGCCCGTCGGGCCAAGTCGGTCGACTACCGCAGCATCGGCAAGCTGGCGGTGCAGGCTGTCAAATTCCCGATCCCCGAGTGGGACGAGATGCAGAACGGTCTGGCGCTCACGCCGCCGATGGGATGGTCGAGCTGGAACCTGTTCCGCAACAAGATCAACGAGGATCTGATGCTGGAGATCGGCCGCGCCATGAAGGACAGCGGTCTTCTGGACGCCGGCTACCGCTATCTCAATCTGGACGACTGCTGGCAGTCCTCCGCCAGAGACGCCGACGGCAAGCTGCAGGGCGACCTGTCGACGTTCCCGTCCGGGATCGGCACGCTTTGCGACAAGCTCAACGCGCTCGGTCTGAAGGTCGGCATCTATTCCTCGAACGGGACGTATACGTGCGAGGACATGCCCGCGAGCCTCGGCAACGAAGCGATCGACGCCGACACGTTCGCCGAATGGGGTATCGAGTATTTCAAGTACGATTTCTGTCATAACAAGCCGATCCCGTTCCGCGCGCCCGCTATTGAGCAGATCATGCTGCGGGACGAGGCCGGCGTCGAGTCCGTCTGGACCGCGGACGCCGCCGAGCTTTCCGGCAACGCGCGCATCGTGACCGACGATTCGCTTGAAACGGGCAAATATATCGACGGTCTGTCCGGTGCGCTCGGCAAGGCCGTGTTCACCTGCAGCGTCGCGCACGCCGGCGCGTATACGCTGACGATCGGGATGCGCAAAAAGAGCAACGCGTTCAAATTCGCGGAGATCCTCGTCAACGGCGCCGATCTTTATAAGATCACGGTGCCGCCCACGATGACGCTGACGACGAACGGCCGCCATCAGTTAGAGATCGTTCTGCGCGAGGGCGATAATACGATCGAATTTTCCAATCCCGTCGCGTCGCGTCAGCTCAGCTCCGCCATCCAGTACCGCGAAATGGGCAAGCAGCTTCAGCGCGCCACACGCGAATACGCCGAAAAGACCGGCAAACCGGAAAAGAAGATCTGCTACTCCATCTGTGAGTGGGGCATGAATTTCCCGTGGAGATGGGGCCGCTGCGCCGGCAACCTCTGGCGCACGACGCCGGACATCAAGCCGTTCTGGGCTTCGGTGCTGGCAATCTACGAATTCAACGTCCGGCTGGCCAAGTATTCCGGCGTCGGCCATTGGAACGATCCCGATATGCTGGAGGTCGGAAACGGCTCGCTGACGGCCGAGGAGAACCGCACGCACTTCACGCTCTGGTGCATGATGGCGGCGCCTCTGATCCTCGGCAACGACGTGCGGCTGTTCGTAAAGGACGACGGCACGCCGAACACGGACGATCCGACGTATAAGATCGTCACCAACCGCGCGCTGATCGCGATCGATCAGGACGCGCTCGGCGTACAGTGCCGCCGTGTCAAGACGAGCGGTCTTGTGGATATGCTCGTAAAGCCGCTCGAAGGCGGCGAAGCAGCCGTTTGTATCTTCAACAAAACGTCGGATTTCGTCTGCCGCAGCTTCGACGTGCGTGAGATCGCCGCCGACGGCTTCTCCGGACTGCGGACGTCGTCGATGTACCGCTGCACGGAGCTTTGGGAGAAATCCGATTATGAAACCGACGGAACGCTTTCCGTTCGCATACCGGCGCACGGCGTCAAGGTATTCCGCATCCGCGCCATGGAAAACAAGGAGGACTGAGTATCATGCAATATCATTTTTCCGACCGGATCAGCACGCTCAAGCCAAGCGCGATCCGTGAGATCTTCAAGTATGCCGCAGACCCCGCCGTCGTCTCTCTGTCCGCAGGGAATCCCGCGCCCGACGCTTTTGCGAAGGAGCAGATCGGCGAGATCGTCCGCGACATCTTCGCGACGCGTCCCATCGACGCTTTGCAATACAGCGTCACCGAGGGCTATCCGCAGCTGCGCGCCTTCATCCGCGATTATATGCTCTCGCGTCACAACGTCGGCCGCGACTTTGACGACGTGCTGGTGACGTCCGGCGCCCAGCAGATCATGGAGCTTTCCGCCAAAGTGCTGTGCAACGAAGGCGACGTCGTGATCTGCGAGGACCCGAGCTTCATCGGTTCGCTCAACTGCTTCCGCAGTCTGGGCGCCAAGCTCAAGGGCGTGCCGGTCGATCCGGACGGCATGAACATGGAAAAGCTCGCCGAGGTGCTGAAAGATACGCCGAGCGCGCGGTTCATCTATACCATTCCGAACTTCCAGAACCCGTCCGGCATCACGATGTCTCTGGAAAAGCGCCGCACGATGTACGCGCTGGCGAAGCAGTACGGCGTGCTGATCGTCGAGGACAACCCGTACGGCGATCTGCGCTATTCGGGCGAAAATCTCCCGAACATCAAGTCCTTTGACGAAGAAGGTCTGGTCATCTATTCCGGAAGCTACTCCAAGGTAATTGCGCCCGGTCTTCGCGTCGGGTACTGCGTCGCGCCGGCGGAGATCATCAAAAAGATGGTCGTCGGCAAGCAGGGCGAGGACGTGCATACGAACATCCTGGCGCAGATGATCTGCTATGAGTTTATGACGCGCTATGATTTTGACGAGAATCTCGCCAATCTGCGCGCGCTGTATCGGCGCAAGGCGCAGTTCGCGATGGAGCTGCTGGACCGTTACGTCGTGCCGCACGGCATTACATATCATCCGATCGAGGGCGGCCTGTTCATCTGGTGCACGCTTCCCGAATCGGTCGACATGGCGGATTTCTGCAAGCGCGCCGTGGCGGATTACAAGGTCGCGATCGTACCCGGAAACGCGTTTTTGTGCGACGAAAAGGGGACGAGCCACTGCTTCCGCATCAACTTCTCCACACCTTCCGACGAGAAGCTGGAGGAAGGGATCAAGCGTCTGGGCACATTCGCCGCAACTGTTTTAAACGCATAAAGCTGTATACCATCCGTTCACAGGCTTTTCTTTCATCTATGGACGAAGGAAAGGCCTGTGTTCTTTCTGTTCTATTCTCCGTGCTTTTCGCATAAAATGCGCTGAAAGGATGGATGAAAATGTTCAGAGTCATCAAAAAAAGGACGGGCAGGCTCCCGCGCGTGCAGGCCGTGCCTTTGCAAAAACGGTCGTATTCGCAGGAATTGTTTATATTCTTTCTCTTTCTTGCCGGCGTTTTCATCGGCACGCTGGCCGTGCGAAAAAACAGCAGCCTGCTGCTCGAGCGGCTGCTGACGTTATTTGAAAACTATATTACCGTAAAGGCGAAGCAGAGCTTTGCGGTCAATTTCGCATCGGCGCTGTTCCGGCAGCTTCTGCTGTTTCTGACGCCGTTCTGTATCGGCCTGTGTGCGGTGGGAATGCCGTTTTTGTATCTGCTGCCGATCGCTTACGGCTGCGGCACGGGGCTGATCGGCGCGTATCTGTACCATACCTATCGTCTGAAAGGCATCGGATATTGTGCGCTGATCCTGTATCCGGGACAGGTCCTGACCGTTGCGGCGCTGCAATTTGCCTGCGCGGCCGCGATCGGCATGAGCCGCGCGCTGATGGCCGATCTGCTGCAAAACGACGCGGGCGAACGGCCTGTCTTTCGCGCATACTGCGTCCGCTTTTTGATCGCGGTCGGCTTCGCGGTCGGCGCCGCCGTATTGGAAACGGCGCTGCATACGGTATTCTCCGGGTATTTTCAATTTTCCTGATCGTCGGAAGGGGAGAGGTGGCCGAGCGGATTTTGCTGCATCGCCTCACGAAGCTGCGAATCGACGATATGCGTATAGATCTCCGTTGTCGCGAGATTCTCATGACCGAGGATTTCTTTGAGCAGCAGCACGTCGACGTCGCCGTGCTGATACATCAGCGTCGCGGCGGTATGGCGCAGCTTGTGCGCGGAATATCCCTGACCGTCAAGGCCGGCTTTTGTGAGAAATTTATCGACGACGTTCTGCACGGCGCGCACGCTGATCCGCCGTTTGTTCCGACTGATAAACAGCGCGTTTCGATCGGCGATCCCGTCCGCCGGACGCACCTGCAAATAGCGGCGAATGGCTGAAACGCACGTCGGATTCAGATAGATCGTGCGTTCCTTATTGCCCTTGCCGACCACGCGCATCGTATCGTCGCGCCGAATATCCGAAAGATTCAGCGAAACCATTTCCGAAACGCGCAGACCGCAATTCAGAAACAGCGCTAAAATGCAGTAATCACGTTCCCTGTTTTTCCCTTCTACACATTGAAGCAGATCCAGACTCTGTTCCAGCGTCAGATATTTCGGAAGCGAACGTTTGATCTTCGGCGATTCCAGCTCCTGCAAGGGATTTTTTTCCAAATAACGCTGATCAAGCGACAAATACCGATAGAACCGTTTGATCGCCACAGCCTTGCGCGCACGCGCCGCGGCGTCGTTGCCGCGCTCACGCTGACAGTATGCCAGAAAAGCGTACGCGTCTTCGAGCTTCACGGAGCCCATCAGGTCGATATCCACGTCGCGTACATCAATAGAATCAAACGCAGCGTCCGCAGGAACACATCCGCGACGCTGTTTAAGAAAGCGGAAAAAGATCTGCAGATCCAGCGCGTAACCGCGGATCGTCAGATCGGATTTTCCTTTGGTCGAGGATAAATAATTCAGATAGTTCTGCACAAGCTCCGGCAGATCGGAAAAGTCATTTTGTTTCATAACGTCTTATAATACTATAAATGTATCTGACAAGCCGCGTTTTTCTCCCCTTAACTTCGTAAAACATTTATTTTACGCAGTTAGACCTGTTTTTTTGTGCAATATGTCGACAGTTCCCTTCCGGCGGCTTCTGACAAAACGTCATATCGTCGCGGCCTCGAACGCCTGTCGGATGGTGCGCACGCCGACGATCTCGATCTGCTCGGACAGGTCCGGCGTCAGATTCTTCAGGTTATGCTTCGGAACGATGCACCGCGCAAAGCCGAGTCTTGCAGCTTCACGGATTCTCTGTGCGCAGGCGTTCACGGAACGGATCTCGCCGGCAAGTCCGATCTCGCCGAATGCGATCGTATCGTCGCGCAGCGCGACGTCCTTCAAGCTGGACACGAGCGCGAGCGCCACGGACAGATCGGACGCGGGCTCGTCCAGACGCAGTCCCCCGACGACGTTGATATAAGCGTCCAGATTGCCGAAAAAGTAGCCGGCTCTTTTTTCCAGCACAGCCAGCAGCATGGACAGTCTGTTGTAGTCGAATCCCGTCGTCATGCGCCGCGGATTGCCGAAGCCCGTTTGCGTGACAAGCCCCTGTACCTCCGCGAGAAGCGGACGCGAGCCCTCCATCAGACACGCGATGCATGTGCCGGACGTGTTCGTCGGCCGGCCGGAAATGAGCATGAGCGACGGATTCTCGACCTCGACGAGGCCTGCGTCGGACATCTCAAATACGCCGATCTCATTGGTGGAGCCGTAACGGTTCTTGACAGCGCGCAGGATGCGGTAGGAATAATTCCTCTCCCCTTCAAAATACAGCACGGCGTCCACGATATGTTCGAGCACCTTCGGTCCGGCGATATTGCCGTCCTTGTTGACGTGGCCGACCAGAAACATCGGGATATCCAGTTCCTTTGCCGTGCGCATCAGCAGATTTGTCGACTCGCGCACCTGTGTAATGCTTCCCGGCGAAGAGTTGAGCTCCTCGATGCTCATGGTCTGAATCGAGTCAATGATGACGAGGCCGGGCTGTTCGGCGCGCATCGTCTGCGTGACGGTCTGGACGTCCGTTTCGCACAGTACGTACAAATGTTCGGTATTGACGTGCAGCCGTTCGGCGCGCAGCTTGATCTGGTGCGCGGATTCTTCGCCGGATACATACAAAATCTCCAGCTCGCGGCCGAGCGTTTGACAGATCTGCAAAAGGATCGTGGATTTACCGATGCCGGGATCGCCGCTGACCAGCACAAGCGAACCCTTCACCAGACCGCCGCCGAGCACGCGGTCCAGCTCGGAAAGCCCCGTATGGTACCGATGCTCGCCGACCGCGGCGATCGTTTGCAGCCGTTCGGCTTTTGCGGCGTGCGGATAAGCCTTTGCCGCGGCGGCTGTTTTGGCGCCGGTCTGTATCTGCCGGACCTCTTCCGTCAGCGTATTCCATTGTCCGCAGCCCGGACAGCAGCCGAACCACTTCTGCGTTTCATGCCCGCATTCCGAGCACACGTAGACCGATTTGATCTTCCCCGCCATGGCTGTTAAACTCCCTCGACTTTCTCCCAAAAATCAAAGATCCCCTTCATGATCGCCAGCGCCATTTTTGTTTGATACTTCGGCGTTTTCAAAAGCGCCGCCTCCTGCGGATTAGACAAAAAGCCGCACTCCACCATCACGGCGGGACGAACCGCATGATACAGCAGATAGATCTCCGTTCCGCTTTTCTTGATCGCACGTTTGTTCTCCGGCTGGACGGAGGACACGACGGCGTCCTGGATGCACTGCGCGAGCGTCCGGCTGCGCGGGTCCGTATCGGAATAGAACGTCTGCGTTCCGTAATAGCGCGCGCTTGTAAAAAAGTTCTGATGGATGCTGACGAAAACGGAGTCGTCGGTTTCTTCCATGATCTTCAGACGATTGTGAATATCCGATATTTTCTGTTTGCGCACTGTCGTATACTGCGGATCGTGGATGGAATCGTCCGTCGTGCGCGTCATGACCGTTTCGACGCCGGCGCACTGCAGCAGCGACTGCAAACGCTGCGCGAGAGCGAGATTGATCTCTTTTTCGCACGTGCCGTCGACCGACACGGCGCCGCCGTCCATCCCGCCGTGGCCCGCGTCGATGACGACGACCTTCGGCGTCTCACCCGCGACGGAGGCCTGCACGGACCGCGCGTTTTCATAGGCGGCATAGATCCCGCTTGCGGCAAACAGCAAAAACAACGCAGCGGAAATAACCCAAAGGTTTCTGTTTTTCATTCGCATCACCCCGCCAAAAGGGTATGCGAAAAAAGAAGCAATTATGTTTCCTTAAAAAAAATCGAGCGCTCCTCCCCTGCCGTACGTTTTTGACGGATGACGTCGAACAAATAGGAAAGGAAAAAGCCGAAATAAAACCCGAACGCGTTCATGAGGATGTCGTCGACGTCGAAATCGCCCATCTTGAAAACGAGCTGCGAGAGTTCGATCAGCAGAGAAATGACGACCGGCAGCAGCATAATGCGGACCATATACGTCCTGTCGGCGCGGTAGATGCGGTAATAGAATCCGAACGGGAAGAAACAGAGAAGATTCCCCACGAGGTAAAACAGCGTTTCGTACGCATACGACGCCGCGCCGATGTACGTGATGATCATCGCAAACGGGACGAGATTCATCCCCGCGTCCCCGCCCGGCCGGCGCTGTAGCAAAAAGCAGTAGACCAAAACGCAGATATAAAAGACGAGGAACACGCCGGTGCTGTCGCGGAAAAACCGCATGTAATCCGTCCGGAACGCGCGAAGCGCCTCAGACTGCGGACACAGCAGACGAAGCAGCATCACGGACGTGTAGCCGACCGCCCAGACGACGGCGACGGTCAGCGGCTTGTCGTAAAAGAAGGTCTGACGCCAGAACGAAAACGTCCCGACGGCCGCCTGCGCGCGGATCTGGGCGATCACGGCGGCCAGCAGCATACAGAGTAAAAACAGCGAAAGCGCTTTGCCGAGCACGGTCAGACTGCGCGGCACGGCAAAAAAGACGATCGCCGTGCAAAGCGCCGACAAAACGACCGACAGCGCCATCTGCACGGCAAAATGTCCGATCAGACGAAACGACGGCAAACAGCACGCCGCGTACAGCGCGCCGCAGACCGCCGCACATAACCATTGTACCACGGGATGCAGGAACGGTTTTTCTTTATATATTCTGTGCATTTTGAATTCTCCGACGGTCGAGATAGGATTGCAGTATCATGACAGCGGCCACACTGTCGACGACCGACTTGCGCTTTTTGCCGAAGACGCCCGTCTCATTCAGCGCATAATGCGCGCTGACCGTCGTCAGCCTTTCGTCCCAGAGCACGGTTTCGATCCCGCACGCTTCGGAAAGGTCGCGCGCAAAGGCGGCGCACTTCTCCGCGCGTTCGCCTTCGCTGCCGTCCATATTTTTCGGATGCCCGACCACGATCAATTCCGCGCCGGTCGTTTCGGCGATCCGGCTGATCTGCGAAAGGATGTTCGGCACATACCGTTCATGGATCACCGTCACCGGAGACGCGAGCATCTCCAGCTTATCGCACACCGCGACGCCGGTGCGGCTGTCGCCGAGATCAACTGAAAGAATAATCATCGTATTACCCGAATGCGTCTTGCAGGAAATTGCCAATCGCTTCGCCGATCGTGTTGGCCGCGCTGCTGACGGCTTCTTCGACAGAGCTGTCGTCAGAATCATCCGAATCGTCGTCCGAGCTGCTGGATGAGTAGCAGCCGGAGCACTGCTTCGGCAGGTCGCTCGTCTTGTACCAGCCGTAACCGCCGACCGGACAGCTTGAACCGGCAAGCAGTCCCGTATTGGCGCAGTACGCCTTGCGGATGGTCTGGCCGCTCTTGGGGAACGTCTTGCCCGCGTCGAGATTGCGGTGGATGCGGCTGAACACCTCCAGGAAGATGCGTCCGCAGGGATTGACCGTTGAATGCAGATTCTTTTGCAGATCGTAGCCGAACCAGATCGCGGAAACGTAATACGGCGTGCCGGCGCAGAACCAGCGGTTCATATCCTCGTCCGTCGTACCGGTCTTGCACATGACGTTGAATTTCTGTACGGTATAGCCGCTGCCGTAGCTGGAGATCGGCACGGTCTGCAGCAGCTCGCACATCACGTCGGACGTATCGGCGGAAATGGCCTGCTCCCCTTTCGGTTCGCGATTGGACAGGATCACCTCGCCCGCGCTGTCGCGGACCTCGTAATAGCTGTACGGCTTGTAGTAGACGCCGCCGTTGCCGAACGTCGCATACGCCGCGGCCATTTCGAGCGTCGTCACACCGTATGTCATAGCGCCCACGCAGACGGGCGGCAGCGACGCGTCGTTGACCATATCGACGTGGCTGAGGTGGTAGTGATTGGTCATATAATCGAGGCAGGTCGAAACGCCGCCGGGCAAAATGCCGTCGTACACGATGCGCGCGGGCACGGTGTTGAGCGACACTTCGAGCGCATACTGCACCGTTCTGGATGAACCGCTCGTGCTGCCGTCCACGTTTTTCGGCCAATACGTGCCGTTGAACGCGATCGCCTGATTCTTGATATACGTCGACCATGTGATCGCGTTCTTTTCGATCGCCGGACTGTACACGGACAGAGGCTTGATGCTGGAACCGGGCTGGCGCGGAGAATCCGCCGCGCGGTTCAGGCAGCGCACGCCGTCCTTTTCGCCGGCCTGTCCGACGATGGCGACCACGCGGCCTTTATAATCCATAATGGTCATCGAGGACTGCACGGCGGGATGCTCCTCGGTATCCGTTTCGTTCGGGTCCGGGAACGCGGAACGCGTCGTATAAATATCCTCAAGTATCTCCTGGATCCTCGTATCGACGGCGCAGTCGATGTGCAGGCCGCCGTAGTAGATCATCTTCGTCGCTTCCGAACGCGTATAGCCGAGCTGCGACATCAGATCGTCGATGACCTGATCGATCACGAAGTCGATATAGAAATTCTGATACTGTTCCTCTTTCTCTTCTTCCTCCTCCTGCTCGTCGGCTTCGTAGCGGGAGTCGTTGGTCAAAATGAGATCGTACCGCATCGCGTCGGCATACTGGACATGGGTGATCATGCCCTGATCGAGCATCTTGTCCAGACACTCCTTTTGGCGCGAACGGTTCTTTTCGGGGTTGTATAAAGGATTGTAGGAATACGGCGCTTTAGTGATGGCGGCGAGGACGGTGCATTCGGACAGATTCAGCTCGCTCAAATCCTTGCCGAAGTACGTTTCGGCGGCCGTCTTGACGCCGTAGCAGCCGCTGCCGAGGTAAACGACGTTTAAGTACGCTTCCAGAATATCTTTTTTGTCATAATTCTTTTCCATGTTGAGCGCGCTGAGGATCTCGTTGTACTTACGCACGATCGTGACCTCGTTGTGCCCGGTGACGTTTTTGATGAGCTGCTGCGTGATGGTCGACGCGCCCTCGTCAAACGTCAGCGAAGACACCACGCCGCCCAGGCGGTACCAGTCGACGCCGCGGTGCGACCAGAAACGCTTGTCCTCGAGCGCGATGAACGCATTGATCAGGTCCTTCGGGATCTCGTCATAACCGACCCAGATGCGGTTGATCTCCCCGTGCAGGCGCATGTACTCATAGCGCTTGTTGTTGTCGTCAAAGGCATAAATAAAGGAGGTCTGGTTCTGATTCGTCTTCTCGTCCTCGAGATTCACGACGGGCTTGCCGCCGATCACAAGAAACGCGTTCGTCAAAATGTATCCGCCAACGACGCACGCAGTCAGAAAACAGATCAGCAGAAAAGATAGCACCACGGAAAGCGCCGTGTGCTTTTTCTTTTTCTTTTTACGTTTTTTCTTCGGTTCGGGCGCTGCGGCCTGTCCGCCGGAGATATGGACCGCATTCCGGTCCGTGCGGGATTCTCGGCTCATGGACACAATCCTCCTTTATACGTATTTGTATTATAACACAGTTTTTTGAAAATGTTTAGTCTATTCTGAAAAAATTTTTAATTTATTAACTTTTTAACGGCGAATTTCTTGATTTTGTGAAAAAAATATGATATGTTTATCTTGAAATTGAATCGGAGGTGGATGAGATGGACTGGAAACTGACGGCCCTGTGGCTGGGATTGATGCTCGTGCTCTCCCTTCTGGAAGCCGCGACGACGCAGTTGGTGACGATCTGGTTTGCGCTCGGCGCGCTGGCCGCGCTGCTGGCGTCCATTCTGCACGCGCCGCTCTGGCTGCAGATCACGCTGTTTGCCGTCGTCTCGACCGCCGCGCTGATTCTGACACGCCCGCTTGCCAAAAAGCTGACGCGCACGGATAAGGTTCCGACCAACGCAGACCGCGTCCTGAATCAGGTCGGCGTTGTGCAGGACGCGATCGACAACACAAAGGCCTGCGGGACCGTTCTGGTCGGCGGCAGCGTGTGGTCGGCGCGTTCCGCAGACGGCGAACCGATCGCACAAGGCGCATCCGTCACGGTGGAACGCATCGAGGGCGTGAAGCTCATTGTATCCGTCAAAGAATAAAGGAGGATTTTTATGCTGTACTTTTTCATCGGTCTTATTCTGGTCATCCTGATCGTCGTGATCGGCAACATCAAGATCGTGCCGCAGTCGCGCGCGTACGTCGTCGAGCGTCTGGGCACGTACAAGGAGACGTGGCAGACGGGCCTGCACATCAAGATCCCGTTCATCGAGCGCGTTTCCAAGAACGTTTCTTTGAAGGAACAGGTCGTGGATTTCCCGCCCCAGCCCGTGATCACGAAAGATAACGTGACGATGCAGATCGACACGGTCGTCTTTTTCCAGATCACCGATCCGAAGCTGTATACCTACGGCGTGGAAAATCCCATCTCGGCGATCGAGAATCTGTCCGCGACGACGCTGCGTAACATCATCGGCGAACTGGAGCTGGACCACACGCTCACCTCGCGCGATACGATCAACGCCAAGATCCGCGTCATCCTCGACGAAGCGACTGACCCGTGGGGCATCAAGGTCAACCGCGTCGAGCTGAAAAACATCATCCCGCCCTCGGAGATCCAGGACGCGATGGAAAAGCAGATGAAGGCGGAGCGTCAGCGCCGTGAAGCGATCCTGCGCGCCGAAGGCGAAAAGGCCAGCAAGATCCTTGTGGCGGAGGGCCAGAAGGAAAGCCAGATCCTCCAGGCGCAGGCGGAAAAGGAAGCCGCGATCCTGCGCGCCGACGCCGTTAAACAGGCGAAGATCCTTGAAGCGCAGGGCGAAGCGGAAGCGATCCTGCAGCTGCAAAAGGCCAACGCCGAAGCGATCGCCATGATCAATGAAGCGGCCCCCGGCGAAGGCTTTATCACGCTCAAAAGCCTCGAAGCGTTCGAGAAAGCCGCCGACGGTCAGTCGACAAAGATCATCATCCCCAGCGATCTTCAGGGCGTCGCCGGCCTTGCGACCGGCGTTTCCGAGCTGCTGAAAAAATAATCAAATCGATCCTGTCTGATGCGTGCGCCGCTGCCTTTTCGGTTTGCGGCGCAATCTTTTTTTGTTTTTTATACTTGACGATACATGATTATTTATGTATAATATAATTTGTTTGAGTCCAAAAGAATCAATCCTAAAGAATTGAGGTCGGATACAATGCGCAATCCAAAGCTGCGGTTCCGCAAGGACGGCACGTTCAAGATCCTTCAGCTCACGGACGTCCACGGGATCTGCAAAAAAACGCCGGACACCTCGCGTCTGATCGAGGGCGTTCTGGATCAGGAAAAGCCCGATCTTGTCGTCATCACGGGCGACCAGATCAAAGGATACGGCCTGTCTTATCTGCACGGCGACAAGCATAAGAAGGTCGAACAGGCGATCGACAATTACACCGAGCCGATCGACCGCAGAGGCATCCCCTTTGCCGTCACGTTCGGCAACCACGACCCGCAGGTCGGCTATTCCACCGCGGAGCAGATGAAGATGTACGAGGTATTCGACAGCTGCATCATCCCGGACGAGGAGCTCAGCTACGGCCCCGGCACGTTCAGCCTGCCGATCTACGGCAGCGAGAGCGAAGAACCGGCCGTGAACCTCTATATGATCGATTCCGGCGGCAGCGCGCCGGAGGGCGGCTATCAGTCCGTCGAAACGGAAAAGATCGACTGGTATCGCGCCGTGCGTGAAAAGCTGCATGAAAAATGGGGCCGTTACGTCCCGTCCATGGTGTTTCAGCATATCCCCGTGCACGAGATATACAATCTCTTTGACGAAGTGGACAAGAAGCACCCGGACGCGGTCAAAACGTACCGCATCCATAAGGGGCAGTTCTTCAAGCTCAAGGACGAGTTCGTGCACGACGACGTCAAGCTCTATGAGCCCGCGTCCATTTCGGACGTCAACACCGGCGAGTTCGACGCACTGACGGAAAAGGGCGAAGTATTCGCCATGTATTTCGGCCACGACCATCAGAACAACTTCGTCGGCAATTACAAGGGCGTGGATATGGGTTACGGCCCGTCCTGCGGCTTCAACGAATACGGCAACGGCGTGGAGCGCGGCTGCCGCATCATCGAGCTCAACGAGAAGGATATCCGCAAGTATCGCACGTACGTTGTCACATACCGTCAGCTCTTCGGCAAGAAGGTCATCAAACCGTTCCAGAAGAGCTTTTACGACAAGATCCCGACTTCGGTCGACGCAGGCGTCGTGGCCGGTTCCAAGCTGCTCGCGTGTCTGGCGGTCATCATCGTATCGCTGTGCCTGCCGATCCCGCCGCTCGTCAAGGCGCTGCTCTGCGCCGGAGGAATTGCCGGTATCGCTTTCGTTATTGCGCGTTTATAATTTTGAAAGGGAGTATACAGCATGTCTAACAAACCCGAAAACATAACCGAAACCACCGAAAAAGTCAAATTCACCGAGAAATACGCAGAGCTTTGGAAATTCATTAAGTTTTCCATTGTCGGCTTTTCGTCCACGCTTGTGGAGCTCGGCGTGTTCTATCTGCTGCAATACGTCGTGTTCAAGGCGACGCTCACGGCGCCGATGCCGGACAACGCGTTCTTTAATTTCGTCAAGTTCACCGGACTTGCCGACGGCATGGGTTACTTCTACGCGTACGTGATCTCCACCACCATCGGCTATATCATCGCCTTTATCCTCAACAGAAAGACGACCTTCAAGGCCGATTCCAACGTGCTTCTGAGCACGTTCCTGTACATCATCATGGTCATCTTCACCATCGGCATGACCGCCTGGATCGGCACGAAGTTCCAGATCTTCATGGCTGCCAAGGGCCATCAGGCGCTTGGCGACGCCATCGGCAAGCCGATCGTTGCGGCGCTCGCCACGGCGTGGACCTATCCTCTGAACCGTTTCGTCATCCATCGTCACAAGAAAGATAATTGATTTCTAACCGCTATGAAACCGCTGGATTTTATATCCTTTTTTGAAGAATATATACCCAATAAACAAGCGCTCGCTGCCTTTCGGGGCGGCGAGCTGCTTGACATTTCCGCCGATGCGGCCAAGCGCTCGATGCGTCTGGAGGCCGCCTTCCCGAAGCCGTTTCAGTATGCGGAGATCGCCGATCTGGCCGCACAGTGCCGACGCATTTTTGAGCTGAAATCGCTGGAGTTTTCCTATCATTTCCCGCCCGAGACGTTCAACACCGTGACGATGCAGTACGTTCTGCCGGAGCTTAGCAGGCTTGTCCCGACCGTGAACGGCTTTCTGGACGACGCCGCGTTCGAGGACGACGGCGCTTCGGTGCGCGTCATGCTGCGTCACGGCGGCAAGGACGTGCTCGAGCAGTCCGCCGCGCACACGCATTTGAGTCGTCTGCTGTCGGAGCGCTTCGGCGTCCGGCGCGAGATCATGTTCTGCGAAAAGCAGAAGCTGGACACCAAGAGCGAGGAGTATATCCGCATCCAGGACAGCGTGCAGGAGCTGCGCATCGCCGAGCCGGAGCCGGAGCCGATCGCGCCGGAGAAGGAACAGCTCGACTACGCGGACATCCCCATTTCGCTGAAAAACGCGAAGGCAATCTACGGCCAGAGCCAGATCCGCGCAAAGCCGCAAACAATCAAGAGCGTCTCTCCCCTGTCCGATACCGTCGTCGTTTGGGGCGACGTGTTCGCGCTCGAAGCGAAGGACACCAAGAAGGGCGACCGGACGATCATCACGTTCAACATCACAGACTATACGAGCTCCTACACGGTCAAGATCTTCGAGGTGAAGGAAAACTGCGAAGAGCTGCTGAAGGAGCTGAAAAACGGCGTCACGGTGCTGCTGCGCGGACTTGTGCGGGACGATGATTTCATGCACATGTCCGTCATCAACGCCAAAGCGATCACGCTGGTCCAAAAGATCAACAAGACGGACGACGCGCCCGTCAAGCGTGTGGAGCTGCATCTGCACACGAATATGTCCGCCATGGACGGCATGACCGGCGCGGACAAGCTGGTACGCCGCGCCGCCGAATGGGGCCACAAGGCGATCGCCATCACGGACCACGGCGTCGTGCAGGCATTTCCGGACGCCGTCAACGCCGCCAGAGCGACGGGCGTCAAGATCATTTACGGCATGGAGGGCTATCTCGTCGACGACAAAGTCCCTGTCGTGCGCGGCAACGACGCGACGGAGTTTGACGGGACGTTTATCGTCTTTGACGTCGAAACGACGGGACTTAGCAAAACACGCGACAGACTGACGGAGATCGGCGCGGTCAAGATCGTCCGCGGCGAGATCGTCGATACGTTCAATACGTTCGTCAACCCGCTGCGTCCGATCCCGCAGAACATCGTGAAGCTCACCGGTATCACCGACGATATGGTCGCCGACGCGCCGGCGGAGGACGAGGCCGTGCGCGCATTCTTTGACTTCTGCGGCGGCGCGGTGCTGGTCGCGCACAACGCGCCGTTCGATACCGGCTTCCTTTCCGAAGCATGCAAGCGGTGCGATATTCCGTATACGTACACGTCGATCGACACCGTGCCGTTCTGCCGCACGATGTATAAGGGCCTGAAAAACTACAAGCTCGACACGGTCGCGGAGCATCTGCAGCTGCCTAAGTTCAACCATCACCGCGCATCAGACGACGCGCGCGCGCTTGCCGGGATATTTCTGCATCTGCTGGAGGACTCGGAACGGCAGCTGGACATCCGCAGCATCGCAAAGCTCAACGATTCTCTGATCGGCGGCGACGTCAAGACGCTGCCCTCTTACCATATCATCATTCTGGCCAAGAATCTCGTCGGGCTGAAAAACCTGTATCAGCTCATCACCATGTCCAATCTGGACTACTTCCGCAAAGTGCCGCGTATCCCGAAAAGCCGCCTGATCGAGCATCGCGAAGGTTTGATCCTCGGCAGCGCCTGTGAAGCCGGACAGCTGTACCGCGCGATCCTGGACGAAAGATCCCACGAGGAGCTGCTGGACGTCGCGCGGTTTTACGACTATCTCGAGATCCAGCCGAACGGCAACAACCGCTTTTTGCTCGAATCCGAGCGCTATCCGAATATCCGCACGATCGAAGATATAGAGAACATCAACCGCCGGATCATATCGCTCGGCGACGAGCTGGGCAAAATGACCGTCGCGACGTGCGACGTGCATTTCATGAACCCGGAGGACAGCATCTTCCGCGCCATCCTCATGGACGGCCAGGGCTTCGCGGACGCGGACAAACAGGCGCCGCTGTATTACCGGACGACGGACGAAATGCTTGCGGAATTCGCCTATCTCGGCGAAGAGACCGCGTATCAGGTTGTGGTCGAAAACACCAACCGGATCGCCGATCTGGTCGAGTTGTTCGAGCCGATCCCCAAAGGCTCGTTCCCGCCGCATATCGACGGCTCGGACGAAGAGCTGACGCGCCTTTGCTGGAACAGAGTCCACAAGCTCTACGGCGAACAGCCGCCCGAATACGTGACGGAGCGTCTGGAAAAAGAGCTTCGTTCCATCATCAAAAACGGATTCGCTGTGCTGTATATCATCGCGCAGAAGCTGGTCAAGAACTCGGAGGACCACGGATACTACGTCGGGTCCAGAGGCTCCGTCGGCTCGTCGTTCGTCGCGTTCGCCGCCGGCATTTCCGAGGTCAATCCCCTGTTTCCGCATTACGTTTGTCCGAACTGCCGGCACAGCGAGTTTATCTTTGACGGCAGCTATCAGTCGGGGTTCGATCTGCCGCCGAAAAACTGTCCGCACTGCGATACGCCGATGTCGCGCGACGGACACAACATCCCCTTTGAGACGTTCCTCGGCTTTGACGGCGATAAGTCGCCCGATATCGACCTCAATTTCTCCGGCGAGTATCAGGCGCGCGCGCACAAATACACCGAAGAGCTGTTCGGCTCCTCGCACGTGTTCAAGGCCGGCACGATCGGCACGCTCGCCGAAAAGACGGCGTACGGCTTCGTCCGCAAATACCTCGAGCATCGCGGGATAGATCTGCCGAACGCCGAGGTGGAACGGCTGAAATTCGGCTGTATGGGCGTCAAGCGCACGACCGGACAGCATCCGGGCGGCATGGTCGTCGTGCCGGGCAACAAGGTCGCGGAGGACTTCACGCCGATCCAGCACCCCGCCGACGACGCCGGAAAAGGCACGCGTACCACGCATTTTGACTTCCATTTCCTGCATGACACGATCCTCAAGCTCGACAATCTCGGACACGATGTGCCGACGATCTATAAGTATCTGGAGGACACGACAGGCGTCTGCGTCATGGACGTGGACGTATGCGACCCCGTGCTGTACAAGCTGTTTGAAAGTCCCGCGCCGCTGGGCGTCACGTCGGAGGACATCGAGTGCGAAACGGGCACGCTCGCGATCCCCGAAATGGGCACGCCGTTCGTGCGCCAGATGTTCATGGACGCCAAGCCGAAAACCTTCTCCGATCTTTTACAGATCTCCGGCCTGTCGCACGGCACCGACGTGTGGCTGGGCAACGCGCAGGATCTGATCCGCAACGGCACCTGTACGATCTCCGAAGTGATCGGCACGCGCGACAGCATCATGACCTACCTGATCCAAAAGGGCGTGCCGAATCTTACCGCGTTCAAGATCATGGAGATTGTGCGTAAGGGAAAGGCAAAAAAGCTGCTGACGCAGGACCATATCAAAGCCATGAAGGACGCCGGCGTCGAGGACTGGTACATCGACTCGTGCATGAAGATCAAGTACATGTTCCCCAAGGCGCACGCCGCCGCCTACGTTATAGCGGCCATGCGTCTGGCGTGGTACAAGGTGTACAAGCCGATCGAGTTTTATTCGACGTATATGACCGTGCGCGGCGAGGATCTGGACACCAAAGCGATCATGGCCGGACGTCAGGCGGTCAGAAACCGGATGCTTGAGATCCGCAACAAAGGCAAAGACGCGACGGCTAAAGAGGAAGGCACATACACGTCTTTGCAGGTCGTCAACGAGATGATGGCCCGCGGCGTGCAGTTCCTGCCGGTCGATATTTACAAATCCGACGCGACGGTTTACCGCATCGAAAACGGCAAGATACGTCTCCCCTTCTCCGCCCTGAGCGGCGCAGGCGGCGTCGCGGCACAGGCGCTGCAGGCCGCGCGTGACGACGGAAAAGGCAAATACATCTCGATGGAGGATCTGCAGTCGCGTGCCAACGTGTCCAAAAGCGTGATCACGGCGCTGGAGGAAGCCGGCGCGCTCGAAGCTCTGCCGAAAACCACGCAGATCAGTCTGTTTGATTTTTAACGCTTTGTGCCGAAAGAATATTGAATTTTTCCCCGGAATGCTGTATAATGTTTCTAACTTGTTTTGGAGGTTCGATCTATGAAGAAATCCACAAAGGTGATCCTCGGCGCGTCCGCTGCCGCGCTGGCCGTCGGCAACGCCGTGCATGCGGCGCTGTATACGCCCAAAAAGCATAACTATGACGACCTGCCGGAAGAGGCGGTCGATCTGGAACGCTACGTCGCGCACCTGAGCGAAGCAATCCGTCATCGCACCATCTCCAATTCCGATCCCGAAAAAACCGATTGGGCCGCCTTCGACGCATTCCATGCCTTTTTGGACGAAGCGTTTCCCCTGATCGCGGAGAAGCTGGAAAAAGAAGTGATCGGCCGCGCAAATCTCATGTACCGCTGGAAGGGCAAGAACCCCGATCTCCTGCCGATCGCCCTGCTCGGGCATCAGGACGTCGTGCCCGTCACGCCCGGCACCGAGGACGACTGGACGCATCCGGCCTTCGACGGCTACAACGACGGCGCGTACATCTGGGGACGCGGCGCGATGGATATGAAGAACCATCTGATCGGCGTGATGGAAGCGGTCGAAACGCTTCTGGAAGAAGGATACGAACCGGAACGCGATGTGTATCTGCTGTTCGGCCAGGACGAGGAAGTCGTCGCGGCGCAGTACGGCGGCGCCAAGGACATGATGCTGACGCTGCGCGATCGCGGCGTCCGCCTCGAATCCGTTCTGGACGAAGGCGGCGCGATCCTCCCGATCGGGATCAAGGGCGTGCTGGAAAAGCAGCTTGTCGGCATCGGTATCGCCGAAAAGGGCTACCTTGATCTGGAGATCTCTCTGGAATGCAAGGGCGGCCATTCCTCGCAGCCGCCGAAGCACACGGGCATGGGACGCATGGCCCAGGTCATCCGCGATATTGAATCGCACCAGTTCCCCGCGCGCATTGAGCCGTACCTTTCCGAGCTGATCTACGGCATCGGCCGCAACACGACCTACCCCGTCCGTCTGATCGCCTGCAACCTTCCGGCGCTTCTGCCGGCCGTCAAGCAGCTGTTCAAGCAGATCCCGCCTGCCGCCAGCTTTGTGCGCACCACGACGGCCGTCACCATGGCGCAGGGCAGCCCCGCGCCCAACGTCCTGCCGCAGACGCCGAAGATCACGGTCAATTTCCGCATGATGCCCGGCACGACGACCGACGACGTCGTCCAGCATATTAAGCGCGTCGTGCGCAACAAGGACATCGAGGTCGAGGTCCTGCGCTGCAAAGAGGCGTCGGCCTTCTCCCCGACCGATTCGAGAGCGTTCAAGATCATCGAGGAGATTTGTCTGCAAAAGGATCGCAACCGTATCGTCGCACCCTTCCTTGTGATGGGCGGTACGGACGCGTGCTTCTATGAGCCGATCTGCGAGAATATTTACCGTTTCTCGCCGTTCGTCGCACCCGTATCTCTGCTGCTTTGCACACACGCGACTGATGAGCGCGTGCCGATCGACTGCCTGCGCGGCGGCGTAGAATTCTTCAAATCATACGTGCGCAAGTCCGCTATGGCGGAATAGAGCATACAGGCGGACTATTCACGTTTCCTGTATTCGATCTTTCCGTACAGCAGACGCTTTTCCATTTCATCAATATCGTAGGACGCGGGCGGATGGTCTGCGTCCTGCTTTTTTTCGCGCAGCGGAAACACCCCCGACCAGCCGTGCATTACGGATTGATCGAGGATCGCGCGCTGTTTTCGCAAGTCGCTGGGCGCCATTTCCTCCAGCTCACGCAGGATCATTCGCTCGGCGTCTGCCGTCATAGGCCGACGAATCTTTCTGCGCATCTGTGCATACGACGCAAACGCATCGCGCAGCGGCGCGGGCGTTTTATTCTCTTGTCTTGTCTTATCTATATCTATTCTATTTATGTCGGTAGATTGCACTGTATTATCTCTGGAATTTTTTCCGTCAAAAGTCCCGTCAACCTGACTGTCATTTTCCTCGCGTTTGTCAGAAAACCAGAGCATTTCGTAGCGCGTCGGGGAACCCCTGCCGCCCTGTTCATAGCGCAGGAGTCCCGCCTCGACCAGCTTGTCCCGTGCGAGCAGCGCGGTTTTCTCCGTCTTCGCGATCATAGCGGCCAGCCGTCGGCTGTCGACCTGCACCGACGCCGGCCAGTCGCACCCGTTGAACAGCGCGATCATCTTGTACCACAGAAGCTGCGCAGACGTCGGCAGATAATGCGCAGTCAGCCAGCGTTCAAAGGCGTTGATCTGCGTGAGGTACCGCTGCGGACAGCGCGCCTCT
>JAFSYP010000015.1 GCA_017449935.1 Clostridia bacterium | reverse complement strand
TCTTTTCCTTCCGTGCCGGGCGCGACCAGCGTCTGTTTCGTGATATAGTCGCTTGCCTGCGGCGCGTATCCGCGTTTGCCGCCGGAGCGCAGATCATAGGTCTGTCCGGGCGTGTTCAGAAGAAAACCGTCCTTGTCGAAATCCTGCACGTTCATCAGCACCATCGGCTTCAGAGCGGAGAGTGCGCTGGAGATGTACTTCATATCGCGCCGGCGCATGACGAAACCCTTGTACGAGATCGCCGCCGCCAGACGGTGGTACGCCTTGCGCCCTTCGTCGGTGAGGTTCGTGACGAAACTCTTGCCGCCGGTCATAATGTCCTCGCGCGTCAGCCCCATATCCTCCAGAGCCTGCATCGCGATCTCCACCTGACCCTCGGCGTCCGCCAGCTGCAGGTCGAGGAATTCCTCCGCCGCGCCGACCGCCATCTGCTTTGACTCGAACCAGTACTCGCCGGTGAAACGCAGGAAATCGGTAGCGTCGGTGTATTTCAGCTCGTTGCCGTATTCGCGGGCGAGCACCTTCGCCTGTCCGATATCGGAGTAATCCTCCGGCTTCAGAGAACGCGCCGCGTCGAAACCGTCGTACTGATCGGGCGGGATGTATCCCGGTTCGGACTGTACCTTTTTCATAAACTTGACGGCGCTGCCCCAGATCGTTTTGAGTTCCTCCGGATCCATCGGCGGATCGCAGCGGTTCGCTTCTTTCAGAAACAGTTCCTTCGCTTTGTCCGAGATACCGAAACGCTTGAGCACGCGTCCGGCGTAACGGGACAATGTGCAGTTCCGTGCGCCCTCCGGGATCGTGCGTTCCGCCGTCTGCTGCGGCTGCGCGAAACCATCGTACAGCACCTCGCCCGTATCGATCACATCGACGATGCTCATCCAGCCCTCGTGCCAAAAAACCTCGTCGGCTTCCGAGCCGAACAGGAACCGGGCGGCGTCGAGCGCGTTGGAGTCGAGGAACGGAAACGCCTGATAGATGGACTGCTTGATCTGGGCGTACAGGTCTTTGTCATTGCACGTCGGTATCGGGAAATACAGATGGAAACGGGGACGAGCGGCTTTCCCGCCCTTTTCCTTGTTGTTGTTGCGGCTGGGAACGGCGGCGAACGAAACGTCCGGCAGATGCGCCGCCATCGTTTCCGGCGTCATCCAGTCCGCGGGGTTCTCCGAGTGGTCGTTATCGCAGTCCATGACGGCGACATCCGACCATAGGAAATTGTCCAGACTGCGGTAGTTGTTCTTATACATGCCGCAGACGTGATCCATCGTGGCGGAAGCGCGAAGAACATCGGGATCCGTGACGGTGATCGGGTACGGGTACAGACAGTTTTTGCTGTTGCCCGCGCAGTCCGCCATGCAGAGATTGAATTGCATCATTGTGTTGCCCTCCTTTTATGATTGGTTGCCGCACACCGTGACGGCCGCTCTGACCGCCGCGGGATCGCGCTGTGATACGTGCAGGCAGAGAAGAAACAGATCATGATCGCTCTTGCGGTTGATCTCGGTCTTCGCCCTCTCCAGCGCGGAGCCGGAGAGGGATCGTTCCATTTTGCCGTACAGGTACCGGATCAGGGTCAGTCTGTTGATCGTCGTCATGACAGCGCCTCCTTGCGTTCCTCACACCGTTCGGTGAAGTACCGGATACGGCAGCGACGCTGTTTCGCTCTTTTGATCTCCGCCGCCATGCCGTTGGAAACGTGAGCGCCGAAGACCCAAACCTCTGCGCACCGATCCATGAGTGCGTTACCGAACTGCAGGCCGAGATCACGTTCGGCGGGATCGTTGTCGTTCAGAAACTGCGGATACATCAGATGCGGTGTGACCGGGATATATCCGCTCTTTGCGGCGAACCGGCTGTAGCGGCATGCGTTAAAGGTGTTACGCTGCACGTCGCCGGAATACGGCGAACAGATGTAAACGAGCGGCCGCACGCGGCGTCTTTCCTCCTCGATCTCGATCCGGGTCAGCGCCTCATAGGCGGTGGGATCGTCGTACATCTCACTGTTCTTTCTGCTGATTGCCATCGTTCGCTTTCTCCTTCCTGTAGTATTCGAGGCGTCCGGTCATTCTTCTTTTGCGAAGTCTCGCGAGCGCTTTCGCGTCTTCCCGCTGATACTGTTCCTCGGATTTGTAGAACGGACAGCGGATCCAGTTTTTATCCAGCGCGTTGAGCGCGATGCAGTGTCCGTCTTTGTATGCGTGACAGTTTGTTTCGCCGAAATAGCAGGCGGGACATTTGTCGATGGATTTTTCCGTTGTGCTTGCCATATTGTTCAGTCCTTTCAATCTTTTTTGTAAAAGCTGCATTCATATCCGTCCGCCCGGAGCAGCAATCCCGGCGTCCAGGGCGGCGTCTGTCCCATGACGGTACAGACCTCTTCGAGCGCCAGTTCCGGCGGTGCGTCGATCACGACCTCGTCGTGGATGTGCATCACAATGTCGTGCCGCCGCAGATTCATCATGGCGTAGCAGAGGATATCTCTGGAGATCGCCTGTATGATGTTCTCCGTGAACTTCGGTCCGTAGGATTCGAGCCTGCACCACTTCTTGTTCTGACCGACGCCGAAATATGTAACGGAGTGTCCGCCGTAGTCGTTTTCTTCAAGGCGCGGTCTGGCGTAGACAAGCTGTCTGCCGGACGGGAGCGTGATATACAGGCATTTGCCGCGATAGGCGAAGGTCAGGCAGCCGAGCTCGGCGCTGTCCCTTTTGGTGATCGCTTCCTTGACCGCGGCGTCAACCGCCCACCAGAATTCCGTGATATGCGGATTGGCGTCGCGCCATGCCGACACCAGTTCCGGCAGTTCCGTTTCCGTCAGCCCCATCTCCAGAGCGCCCATCGCTTTCAAGGCTCCGACCGACCCGCCGTATCCGAGGGCGAGTTCGGCGATCTTGCCCTTTTGACGCAGATGCGCGTTCTGTCCGTGCTTTTCGACCGGAACGCCAAACATCTGGCTTGCAGACGCGCAATAGATGTCGCCGCCGCTGCGGAACACTTCGCTGCGCCATTCCTCACCGGCGATCCACGAGAGTACACGGGCTTCGATCGCGCTGAAATCCGCTACGATGAACTTCCGTCCCTTCCGCGGCACGAACGCTGTGCGGATCAGTTGGGACAGTGTATCGGGTACATCGTCATACAGCGTGCGCATCGTTTCATAGTCGCTGGTCTTGAGCGCGTTCCGCGCGCCCTCCAGATCGGGCAGATGGTTCTGCGGCAAATTTTGCAGCTGCACGTTGCGCCCGGAAAACCGACCGGTACGGTTCGCGCCATAGAACTGGAACATGCCGCGCGCTCTGCCGTCTGCGCACACCGCATTCTGCATGGCGATGTACTTTTTGACGGATGATTTCGCTAACTGCTGCCGAAGCCGCAGCACCGCAATAAGATCCTCCGGCGCTGTTTTCATCTGCTCCGCGACCGCTTTCTTACCGAGCGTGTCCATTTCGAGACCGTTGTCGGCAAGCCACATGCGAAGCTGCTGCACGGAGTTCGGATTCTCCAGTTCGGTGATCTTCTGCATACGCGCCGTCAGGTCTTTGCGGGAACTGTCGTCCATGCGGATCGCGGCGCTCACAAGATCCATGTCCAGTGCGACGCCTCTGTCGTTGATGCGCTGATCGAGGTGGTATTCGTCCCAGACGGTTTCCGGCACCGGGTGACGGCGGAGCTTCTGCTGGATCGCCATCTCCACCTCGACGTCGCGCAGGTTGTACCGCTTGAATCGGAACCACTTGTCCGGGGCGTGTTCGGGCAAATTGCGCGTCCTGCCGCCGTTCTTTGCGGTCGGTACGCACGGCACACAGAAATACCGGATCAGGTCTTTGCCTTCTTCGATCTTCTGTTTTTCAAGACCGAGCGCGGCGCCGGCGTCTTTCAGTTTCAGCGGCAGTCCCAGATACGCCGACCACACCATCGTGCAGCGCCAGCTTTCCGGCGCGAGGTATGTTCCCTGCGGCAAACCGAGGAAGCGGGACAGACACACGCGCTCGAAGTTCGCGTTGAACGCCCATTTGGTTACGCGGTCGTCCGTCAGCGCGGCGAGTATCTCGTCGGGGATCGTGCCGCCCTGCAGCAGATCGACCACCCTTACTTTCCCGCCGTTAACTGCGTATCCGAACAGCGTAATCGTAAAGTCCGGCGCCTCGGTGTATTTATACACGCCGCACTTTGTCAGATCGACCGATGAATATGTTTCAATGTCGATTGACAGCTCCCGGATCGGCGCCGCCGGAGCGGTGGGCAGCGAAGCCGTAACTCCGCCGCCCGAAAAGGTGAGTGCCTCAGCTGAGGAAATCTTCGTCATCGTCATCATCCGTTTCGTCGTTGAAATCGTTCGCCACGTTGCCTCTGCCGCCGAGCGGCTCGCCGTCGCGCAGCTTCTGCAGACCGTTGAGTCCGCACGCGATGCCTTTGTTGCCGTTGGAGTTGTAGGCGTAGAAGTTGAGACTCGCTCTGCCGTAGCAGCCGGAGTACATCTGCGAGGGATCCGTGATGTCCTGCTTGTGCGCGTCCACAAGACCGGGCGCCTGCGTGCAGTTGGCGTTGACGAACCAGCAGCCGGCATACGCCTCGTCGTCGGGTCTGTCGATATCGCCGTCGCGCAGCGGCGTCTTCAGGTTTTCGAGCGCCGGCACGCTTCTGCCGTTTCCGCGCAGTTTCGCTTCGCCCTCCTTGTACGCCGCACGGATCGCCGCCTTGATCTTGCTCACCGTTTCCGTATCCGACTTCGGGATGATCAGCGAAACGGAAAACTTCGGCGTGCTGCCGTTGATCGACTTCGGCTCAAACACGTTCACATACGAAAAGCGGGTGTCTTTCCCGGTCACGACCTTCGTGCCGGATGCGGGTGCTTCAGTTTTGCTCATTGTCAAAATCCTCCTTAATATCAGTAGTGTTCATTTCGGGGCGCTTGTCCGAACGCGGTACGAGCGTCGGTTTCCCCGGCGGTTTGATCACAAAACTGCCCAGCAGCTCCGTGAACTTCTTCTTGCCCATCGCTTTCTCCATCTCTGTGATGGGGATGAGCGTTTTCTTGTAAATATCGGTGTATCCGGCGTTCTCCGCGACAACCGCAACGGCGGCTTCATCCGTGTAACGGCGGATCGACCGTCCTTCGACGAGCTTGAACGCCCGCCAGTGTTTGCCGTCGAGCGCGGCTTTGAACGCGTAATCCTTGACGTCCGTCGCCCATGCGATCAGCTCGTCCGCTTTGGCGAGAACATCCTCGATCTCATCGTCCGACAGCAGCGGGGGATCGCGGAAATCGTACCGGAGCATCTCAAGGTTCGCTCTCGCGCGTTCCCGGCAGTCCTGCTTCGCTTTGCAGAACTGGCACCAGTCGCCGCAGGCATATTCGCCTTCACCGTTCCACGCTTTCTGTGCGGCGGGTTTTAATTCATATTCCGCCCAATCTAACAATTCCTGTTTGGGGATGGTGTAGGTGCTGACGTTGCCTTTGCGCGGTTGGTAGATCGTCATGGATACGGTGTCGATGTAGTACAGATGGTCGAACAGGGCGAGCGCACCCAGCGCGTACAGCATCATCTGCGGATTGTGGTCGGCGTCGACCAGAACGCCTCTGCCATGCTTATAGTCCACGATGTGCAGCGTACCGTCCGATACGACGATACAGTCGCCGGTCCCGAAACCGCCCGGAACATAGTCGGAATAGTCGAGCCGCTGCTCCACGAGCACCGTGGGGTCTTTGCACTCCTGCTTCGCCGCCTCGACCAGTTCCATGACGAAGGAAACATATCCGGCGGCGCAGTCTTCAGCCTCCTCGTTGTACCACGTGAGATTTTCGATCGGATTCTCCGCTTCCATGCCGAGCGCCGTCAGCAGACGGTATTCGCACAGGGCGTGCGCGTCGGACCCTTCGGCGGCGAAAACGCTGCTCTGATCTTCATAGTTTTCGCACAGCCGTGCGGAGGGCGGACAGTGCAGCCAGCGGTGTGACGCCGACGCGGAGAGCAGCGCGTGTTTTTCAGGCGGCATTGGCGATCGCCTCCGCTTGCTTCAGAATGTCGGCGTATTCCGATTCCGGCAGTTCCGAGAACGTGCCTACGCCGTAACTGAGGATGAGGTTTTGCACGGCGTCGCGGTATCCGCTGCGCGAGAGCTGTTTGAGGACTTCGCGCACCTGCTCTTTCGTGATCGGCGCTTCCGGCGCTGCGTCACCCGTGTCGGCGGCGGGAGCGGCGGTCGTCTGCGGGATCGCTTTCTGCTCCGGCAGCGCTGGGACGTCGTCCGTCTGCATCAGCGCGTCGGCGATCGCATGCACGTCGTCCGCAACGGTGCGAAGATCCTGCACAAGATCAAACAGAAGCTGCACTCTGCTCATTGCGTTCACCTCCCTTCCCGTTGGCGCGGATCATGTTGTTTGTTCCGTGTTTCATGGTCGTTTCCCTGCCTTTCTGAAGGGATATTTTTTTTGCCCTTCAATAATTAGGTCTCGAAAACGGCAAAAGTAAAGCCCCCCAATTTAAAAATTTTTCATTTTTTTGCGCAGAACGGCGTAAATCTTATTCAGGCGGTCGTTCATTGCCTGCTTTGAAATGCCGAGTTCCTTTGCAATGTCAGAGGGACGTTCGTTGTTAAAAAACACGCGCCGTACAATTTCCTTTTGTTGCGGTTGGAGAATCTCAAAAGCAGCGCTTAATGCGCGAATACGTTCGCTGCTGTCAAAAAGATCCTCACAAAAGTCCGGCTGGATAAACAGTGTGCTTTCTTCCTCAAAGGCATCGAGTGACGCCCTGCGGCGATGTTCCTTTTGATAGTTGTTGTACTCCTGTCTGTTGAAGCTTTCATCGAAGATCTCCTGCATCGTGCGCGGCTGTACGGTTGACGGGTCTTCGGCTACCGCAAGGCGTTCTTCATAATCGTTGCGAATCATCGACTCGCATTCTTCTTCGGGCACCTCCACGGTCTGGAAATGGTTGTCGTAACGGATTTTGATTTGCATTTTGCATTCCTTTCCGCCGAAAGGAACGCGCTGTCAGGCAGCAAACCGCCGAGTTCCACACAAAAAGGGCGCGCGAATCTAAGCGGTGAATACATCCGGTTTCTTGCGTTCCGGCGTTTTTGCCGAAAAACCTTAACCGTATGTATCGCCGCCTGAAGTCGCGCGCCTTACAGGCATTTAATATTTTTTTTGAAGCTTTTCGCTTCTATCGCCCCTCTCGCCGGAGAGAGGTCATAGAAACAAAAAAGCCGGAGCAATCGGAGAATAAGGACATACGTATCCTCATGATCTCCGACTGCTCCGGCTTATCTCAGTACCTCAGGTCTATTACCGTTATTACGGTTCACCTGCAGGACAGCTCCTACGAACAGCAACGTCTTGTAACCCCGACAAGGGTTCCCGAGTGACCTGCTATCAGCTAAGCCGCCCAACGGCGGGATGCAGACCTACTCATTATGGGAAGAAAAGAAAGAGACAGAGGACTTCAATATCCTCATGATCCCCGCTACCCCGGCTTATCTCAGTACCTCAGGTCTATTACCGTATTTAACGGTTCACCTGCAGGACAGCTCCTACGAATAGCACGTCTTGTAACCCCGACAAGGGTTCCCGAGTGACCTGCTATCAGCTAAGCCGCCCAACGGCGGGATGCAGACCTACTCATTATGGGAAGAATAAAGCAATATTTAATTTTATTGACCGCAAGACGGTGAAAACACCACGCACTGGACTCCTTTTCCGTACAGCTTCTCGGCGAACTCTTCGAGCGAAATCGTGTCCGCTTTTCCGCCCTGCCTAATCAGCGCGACCGGCTTATCTCCGTGCATTACCCTCTCTCCGATTTTCACACTGCTTCTTGGAGTCCGTATTTCATTATCCTTTTTCTTCAATCGCGCACCCTCCTTTATACGTTAATAGGATTCAATAATATTTTCACAAATGTGACAAAAAAGTATTGACACGAACGTGAAGATGATGTATAATCGCCTCGAAAGGTCACGTTTGTGCCGATCACATGCATAATATACTACACGTTCGTGGTTTTGTCAATAGTCAAGTTGCACATTTGTAAAATATTTTTTGACCGTATTTACAATCGTGTTTTTCTTGCTGAATCGTCTATAATACACTTCGCTTTTGTATGTATACAAATGTGAAGAACATAGGAGGTAATACTTAATGTCAACGGAAAACGCAGTCCCCTATGCGCAGTTCGGAGAGAGGCTTATACAGCTTCGAAAAGAGCGGCACATGACAAGGCAGCAGCTCGGCGACTTATGCGGCGTTGCTCCGAGTACGATCGTCAATTACGAAAGAGGCACGCGTATCCCCTATGCGGATACGGCTCTGAGAATGGCGAACGCATTTGAAATGACGGTTGAAGAATTGCTGGGCGTCGACAATCCCGATGCGGAGATGGAAAAAGCAAAAGCCATCGACGATATGGGCAGACTCTTCGGCAAACGATCCGCCGACTCCGCGCAGGCGTATCTGGACGGCACCAACGCGCTTCTTGCCGGCGGCACGCTCTCGACGGAGGATCAGCTCGACTTCATTTCCGTCATGAGAAAGGTGCTTGTGGACGCCGAGATACGCGCCAAGCAAAAGTACACGCCGAACAGGTTCCGCACGCCGGAATGGGAGAAACGCACCGAAGGAATCCGCAGCGAGGCAGACGAAATCATCGAATCGGTGGACGACGAAATGTACGCGAGAGCAAGCGACGAGACGACAGACGAAGACTAAAGGTGTTTCTATGATCTGAGCGGAGGCAGAAAATTGAAAATAGAATATCTGAAAACGATGGATACCGCTGTCAGAAAAGTCGGCTCCCGCGACCCGGATGACATCCTTGCGTATTTTAAATTCATCTATATTGACCCTGGATCCCATCTGCCCGGCTTCATTACAAAAAGGAAGGGCACCGTATACTACGGCGTCAACAAAAGCCTGAGCAAGCAAAAGTATGCATTCGGATCCTTTCACGAGGCATTTCACGGAATTTGCGGGCATCTGAACGACCCCGATTTTCTCGAAGATGGCGGACACATGGACAGTTTTGCTGACAGATACCACATCGCAAAAGCGGAAAGAGACGCAAACATTGGCGCTGCGGATACGCTGATCGATACCTCTCTGTTCCTTGAATTGACCGGCAGCGACAGCCGGGAAGTGCAGTCATATCTGAAAAGCGTAGAGTCGTTTGAGCAGGCGGTATCCGACTATCGCAGACACTATGAGATCGCGGTATCAAACCGCTCTCCCGAATCCCGTATCAAGCGGATGGTCGCCTACAAAGACGAGCTGGCGGCTATGTATGAAGAGCTCATGGAGCAGGCCGCGGATATTTCCAATTCCGGCATCTGTCTGTCCAAGAGCGAAATAGCACAGGAATTTGATGTTCCTGTTTATATAATCGACTACAAATATGAAGCGATGGCGGTAAGAAACTACGACGTTCCTTCCGTAGAGCTTCCGAAATTTGAAAAAGTGTTCAGCGGCTGGTAAGCGAGGTGATGATATGCGCCGGACAAATGAAAAAATCTACGTCAAGGTCAATTCCGACTTTGACGCTACGGGTTACATGATGCCGCGCGCAATCATCTGGAATGATGGCAGAGTATTCAAAATCGACGCGGTCAAGGACTTTCGTCCGGCGTCGTCGTATATCAGTGGACACAGCGGCGATTGCTACACCGTGGTGATCCACGGCGAAGAGAAGTATCTTTTCTTCGAGAAAACGAGCGACCTGTTCGCCGCGCGCGTCGGGCGCTGGTTTGTCGAACGTCCCGTGCCGGCGTAAAACGGGAAAGGAGGAGCGCCGATGGAACGCACATATATTGCGATCGACCTAAAAAGTTTTTACGCGAGCGTCGAATGCGTGGAGCGGCGTTTCGATCCGCTTACGACAAATTTGGTTGTGGCGGATTCATCCCGGACAGAGAAAACGATCTGTCTCGCCGTGTCGCCGTCTCTGAAAGCGTGCGGCGTTTCCGGCAGAGCGCGGCTGTTTGAAGTGATACAGCGCGTGAAAGAAGTAAACCGGGAACGGATGCGTTACGCCATACAACACGGCAATATCCGTAAAGACGAAAACGGCGAGTATCATTTTTTCTCCGCATCATTTGACGCGAACGCGCTGAAAGACGATCCTTCCCTGGAACTGTCCTACTGTGTCGCGCCGCCGAGAATGAAACTGTATGAAGAATACAGCACAAAGGTTTATTCGATCTACCTGAAATATATCGCGCCGGAAGATATACACGTCTATTCCATTGACGAAGTATTTATTGACGCGACGCACTATCTTGACACGTACAACATGTCTGCGCACAATCTGGCTATGACCATGATCCGCGAGGTGCTTTACGCCACGGGCATTACGGCGACAGCTGGGATCGGCACAAATCTGTATCTCGCCAAGGTCGCTATGGATATCGTCGCAAAGCACGTCCCGGCGGACAAGGACGGCGTGCGCATAGCGGAATTGGACGAAATGACATACCGCGAAAAACTGTGGTGTCACCGCCCGCTGACCGATTTCTGGCGCGTCGGCAGAGGATACAGCGCAAAACTTGAACAAATCGGTCTGTACACAATGGGAGACATCGCGGCGGCGTCTCTGTCCAAATCCATGGAAGACGTGCTGTATAAGCTGTTCGGCATTAACGCCGAGTTGCTGATCGACCATGCGTGGGGCTGGGAACCGACAACGATCGATAAGATCAAAGCATACCGTCCGAGTACAAATTCTCTCTCATCCGGACAGGTATTAAAAGAACCGTACACTTTTGACAAAGGACGGCTGATCGTCCACGAAATGGCGCAGTTGCTCGCGCTCGACCTTGTAAAAAAACGGCTGGTTACGAAACAGCTTGTTCTCACGATCGGGTACGACAGAGAAAGCCTGAAAGTGCTTTACAACGGAAAGACAATAAAGGACTCCGTGTATGCAGTCGCGAAAACCGGGCTGCGATACGAGGGCAAAGTGACGCCCGACCCATACGGCAGACCGCACCCATCACATGCGCACGGCACGGAGAATCTGGACAGATATACGTGCTCCGCTAAAAAAATAACAGCGGCTTTTTTGAAATTGTTTGACCGCGTTGTTGATCCTGATTTACTCATACGCAGAGTAAACGTCGCGGCGTGCGGTCTGATAAGAGAAACCGATATTCCCGCCGCGCCGCCGGAACAGCTTTCCCTGTTTG
Organism: Clostridia bacterium; assembly: GCA_017449935.1. Taxonomy (GTDB): domain Bacteria; phylum Bacillota; class Clostridia; order Oscillospirales; family Acutalibacteraceae; genus UBA1425. The sequence continues at coordinate 6,695 of JAFSYP010000015.1, read as the reverse complement.
AGGATTACACCGCGATTGAACGGCAGCGAAAGAGTGAAAAAGAGGCGGAAGAAAAAGAAAAACGGCTGCAGCTCGCCGAAATGAGCCTACAGTCGCGGTTCGGAAAGAACGCCGTTGTGCGCGGCATGAACCTGCTGGACGGCGCAACCACGATAGAGCGCAACGGGCAGGTCGGCGGACACAAAGCGGAATGAGGTAACGGTATGAAAGAAGATAATCCGATTGATAAGTATTCGGCGATCATACATCTTCCGCATCATCAGGCGGCCGGCAGAAAGCATATGTCTCTTTATGACCGGGCGGCGCAGTTCGCCCCCTTCGCGGCGCTGACCGGCTATGACGATATGGTAAAAGAAACAGCGCGACTGACGGACAGAAAGGTCGATCTGTCCGAATACGAGATAGACATTTTGAACCAGCGTCTCGCAGAAATCTCGTATGCTTTGCAGCAGGGCGAGCATCCCGCTGTCACCGTTACCTTTTTTGTACCGGACAGTCTCAAAGAGGGCGGCAGCTATGAGACCGTGACGGCAAAGGTGCGGCGCGTGGACCCGATCGAGCAGAAACTCATGCTGTTCGGGTCGGACGTCACGGACGATAAGCGCGTCCCGCCGATCGTCATCCCCATAGAGGATGTGCTGTCCATAGAGAAAGACGAGTAAAAACGCCGTTCGTCCAGCGCGGTAAAAAACATATACAGAAAATTGGTAAAAACACGTCAAATCGGCGTGTTTTGTTTCTTGTCGGGAAATATGCAGTTTTGCAGGGTGGTTTATTGGACAGGTGCTATGAGATAATTCGAGTGCAGGGCGGGAAATTGTCAATGTGAAACCAGGATTTTTGACCTTCTTCACCGACCTATGCACCGAAGGGAGGGACTGCATGGATGATTTAATGAACTACATGCTTCTCCTCGATGACGACGAGGAGGATGAACCCAAGCCGGGCAAGAAATCCGGCTGCGGCTGTCTGCCGACGATGCTGCTCGGCGTGCTGATCGTCATAATCCTTGCCGTTTTAGGAAACGGATAAAACAGAAATGGAGGTACAATTATGTCAAACGAAAACGATGTGATCAGAGGCGGTTTTTTCAGACCTGAATGGATCAATGTTGAAGATGATCAACCATCAGAGTCCGGCTATTATTTCATACTGGTTCAGTGCTTGCACGATACCGACGAACACAAAAAGGGCGCTATCGAAATGGTGGAAAGCGGAGTGTGGCATGAGGATCATTGGGCTGTTGCAGAAGAGGACTGGAAGGTCATCTACTGGGCGTATCCGCCGGTTATTATCATCCCCTCTGAGCTTGTCAGCGCGCCGGATTCTATCGTTGATGCAGAGGCGCATAACGTGAACGAAGAAATGGGCGGTCTTTTCCCGCAGCCGTACTGGATCCGTGTGGAAGACGCGCTGCCGCCGGAGGACGGAGACTACTTTACGCTGTCGGAAGCGCAGAGAGATTTCAACGCAATCAAAAAAGGAACCATCAGCGTCAATGACGGCAATGAGTGGAAGAACGGCGAGTGGTACGATGAGAGCGATTTGTGGAAAGTGCTGTATTGGGCGTATCCCGTTCGTGCGGTTGTGCCCGCGAAGTATGCCGACAGACCGAGGATCGGTGTGCTGTAATAAAAGAATGGAGGTGCAGTTATGTCAAATACAGACAGAATAATCGATAGAGGTATCTCTACGCCCAATTGGATCAGCGTTGAAGATGCTCTGCCGACGGAGGACGATAATTACATCACACTTTCCGAGGCACAGCAGGATTTTGAACACATCAAAAAAGGCGACATCTATGTCGACGACTGTAACAGCTGGGAAGACGGCAAGTGGTATGACGACGGAGGCGGGTATTGGAAAATCCTTTATTGGGCATATCCGGTTCGCGTAACCGTCCCCGCGCATCTTGCCGACAGACCGAAATACGGGGCGCCGTAACAAACGAAAGAGAGGTATTTATTATGTGCAAAGAAGAAAAACAGGGCATCATGCGGCCCGAATGGATCAGCGTTGAGGATGCGTTGCCGACGGAAGACGGTGATTATTATACCATCACAGAACTGCAGCATGACAAAGGCGATCTGAAAAAAGGAACTATTGATATCGATGATCGCGATGAATGGGAAGACGGTGAATGGCGTAGCGAGGACTACTGGTGGAAAGTGGTCTACTGGGCGCCTCCGATCAAAATGGAATTGCCCGCAGAACTGGCCGACAGACCCCAATGGCAATTCATGAACACCCCTGTGCGCAATGAGGCAGTCGAGGATGCAAACGGCATGCTCAGAACACTCTCAAATCTGCGTCTCGCTCTTGACGGCGTCATCTTTGTCCGGCTGGATAACGCTGAAATCGGCAAACGCTTTTTGGAGGATGCAGAGGACTCCATGCTCCTTATTCCCCGCAGCAAAACGGAGCCGTATCCGTATACGGAATTCATGGCGATCTTTTGCATGGCGGTCAGCAGCGTTAATGTTGACGATATAACCCGTATCCAGAGCGACGAAGAAAAAGAGTGCCACTGGGTGGACTACGAGAAATACATTTCCGGCGCAGAGGATTATCTGTGCCCCGAACCCGTCACCGCGTAACAAACAACAAAAGCGGTCACTTTGTTTTCAAAAACGAAACAGGGTGACCGCTGATTCCCGTGTCAAAAAAATTTGATTCCGGTCGGGATATGATCTGAACGATCTGTCGGAGGAAATAACGACAATGTATCCAAAAAAAGTCGCTGAATACTATATCGAATGCATTCAAGTCATCAGAGAAAAAGCAAAATCCCTCAGCTGATTTTTTACTCCGCCGCCAATATCTCCGTCCCGTCTTTGAACAGGAAGTTGATGCTGCCGTCCGGCAGAACGGTGCCTTTTTCGATGAGGGTCAGCCAGAGCTGATCGTCCCACGTTTCCAACAGCAAATCGCGTTCCGCGAGAGTGTCCATGAACAAATCCAGTTCATGCGCTCTCGCTTTTCTTTCCTCGATCTTCGCTTCCAGGGCGGCGCGTTTGTTCTTCTGTTCCGTAAAACGCTCCTCAAGCGCGGCAAACTTTTTATGGTATTCTTCCTGCGACTGCGGCAGGGTAGCGTTCTCTTTGACGGCGGCGGCGACCAGAGCTGTGGTCACTTCGATCTCTGCATCCACTTTCGCAATTTGCGCCTGAATAGCCGAAGAGTCCAGCAATGCATCGCGCATTTCCGCACAGTCGGCGATCACTTGGGTGCGATCCTGCATCAGTTCGTTATACGCCCGCAGGAACAGGCTCTGGATCTGCTCGGCGACAAGGTGCGGCGTGCTGCACTTTTTTTCGCCCGAAAACTTATGGTTGCATCTCCAAATTTCCTTTCTGTATGCATCCGTGGAGTGCCATACTTTTGACCCGAAGAAATCCCCGCAGTCGGCGCAAACCAGCCGTGCTGAAAACACGCTTGTGCCGCTGTACGCTTTACCGATGCCCTTGCGCCGGGCAAACTCTGCCTGCACCGCTTCCCACTCGACAGGCGGGATGATTGCCGGATGGCTGCCCTCGACGTAATACTGCGGCACTTCGCCTTCGTTTTTCTTGGTCTTTTTCGTCAGGAAGTCCACAGTAAACTTTTTCTGTAAAAGCGCGTCACCCTTGTATTTTTCGTTCGTCAGAATGTGGATGATCGTGCTGTCCGACCAGTGATCCTTTTTCATCGGCGTCGGAATCTTCCGTTTGTCTAACGCTCTTGCGATTGCGAACGGCGTCTTGCCCTGCATGAACATCGTGTAGATATCCTGCACAATTGCGGCTTCTTTCGGGTTGATGACCGGCGTGCCGTCTTCGCCCCTGTCGTAGCCGAGGAAATGCTTGTACGACATCAGGATCTTGCCGTCCTCAAATCGGCGCCGATGCCCCCACGTGACGTTCTCCGAAATGTTCCGGGCTTCTTCCTGGGCAATGCTCGACAGCATTGTGATCATCAGCTCGCCGGTGCTGTCGAACGTCCAGATGCCCTGCTCCTCGAAAAAGCACTCACAGCCCGCGTCTTTCAACGTGCGGATATTGACGAGCGTATCGACGGTGTTCCGGGCGAAACGGGAAACCGATTTTGTGATAATCAGGTCGATCTTGCCCGCGACCGCGTCGTCGATCATTTCCTTAAACCGTTTACGGCTTTTCGTACTCGTCCCTGTGATGCCCTCGTCAGCGTACACGTCGACGTACTCCCAGTCTTCATTGCTCTGGATCATTTTCTTGTAATAGTCCACCTGCGCCTTGTAGCTGGTGATTTGCTCGTCCTTGTCCGTGGACACGCGGGCGTATGCGGCTACACGGCGTTTACGCGTTTGCGACATCGGCGCCGACGTGAATTTGTTCTTCGTCGCCGGTATTTTGGTGACAACGGCCATACGTTTTCTCCCTCGCTTTCTGTTTCATTTCGTCCGTCCAACTTTCGCTCCGTGAGCGATCCCGCCAGACGACTTCCTTTTCGGATCCGTTATGGAAACGAAATGTCAATTTATTCCCGCCGCATACACGCACGTCGATGATTTCCGCGTCGAATACTTCTGCATCGAACACAGGCAGGTCGAGCGCAATGGCGGCAGATTGCATCAATGTGTCTTCCGGTACCTGTTTCGACGCACACGCGCTTTTTCCTTTCAGTGCGTATGTGGCGCATTGCCAAACGTGCCCTCTACGCACCGTCCGCCTGCGGTAGTGCTTTCCGCAGTTCTCACAGAGCAGCTTTCCTGTGAACACACCTGTCTTTGGCGCGGCGTGCTTCCACTCGTCCGCACGGCGTGCAATTCCCGCCTGCACCGCATCAAAAGTCGCCTGCGAGATGATCGCGTCATGGGATTCTCCCACTTTATACACAGCGCACTCGCCGTCGTTTTTGCGCGGTGTTTTGCAAATGTGATCAATGCGGAATGTTTTCTGTAATGTAAGGTTGCCTGTGTAAGCGTCGTTTCGAAGGATCGCGGATACACCGTTCGGCTGCCACGGATAGCCCTCACTCGTGCGCCGACCCTCATCGTTCAGTATCTTCGCAATCTTCAACGGCCCCATACCGGAAAGAAACAAACTGTAAATCCGTCTGACGGTGTCCGCCTCATCCGGTACAATCACATACCTGTCTTCGACCAGTCGATACCCCAACAGTTTAGAGTTCCACGGAACGCCTTCTTCAAAGTTCTTCCGCACCCGCCACTTCATGCGCTCACTCGTCAAGCGGCTCTCTTCCTGCGCGACCGACGCCAAAAGCGTCAGCATCATTTCGCCGGCCGCGCTCATGGTGTGGATATTGGGTTCCTCAAAGAAAACGTCCACGCCGATCGCTTTCAGCTCACGCACCGTTGCGAGCAGGGTGACGGTGTTCCGGGCAAACCGGGAAATGGATTTCGTGACGATCATGTCGATCTTCCCGGCGCGGCAGTCGGACAGCAGCCGCTGGAATTCCGGTCGTTCCGCCTTGGTCCCTGTGATCGCCTCGTCCACGTACACACCACGGTACAGCCATTCTGGTTGCTTCTGTATGTACTCGCTGTAATAGCTGATCTGCGCCGACAGCGAGTGCAACATTGCATCTTTTCCGGATGAGACACGGGCGTATGCGGCTACTTGCTTTTTCTTCGGCAGCGTCGGTATAGTAGGCATTTTTCTGATATTCATACCGTTATCACCCCCACCACCATAATTGCTCTAAACGGGGTACACTTCAACTTCTTTCTCGGAAAATACTATCCAAAGATAATCCGTATTTTTTAGTGAACATTGTATCAAAATGACCGTACTCTCGCTTTGTGATAACACCCCGGTTGAGCAGCACCCTCATTTGCGCCATGATGCTCTTATACGCCAGCAGCGAAGCAAATAAATCCTTATTCACGTTCGCCACCCACCTTGCGTGCAGCATAAAAGCAGGCGCACGAGCAGTACTTCTGTTCCTTTTTCGACGCGGCGGTGAACGGCTTGCCGCAGTGTGCGCATTTCTTTTGATACACCGTGCGCTTGATGTCGCCCTGCGCATATCGCCAGCGGAAATAACAGCTCTGATTGCAGAAATGCTTCTCGCGGTGCTTCTCTGTCTGCATCAACGCCGCGCCGCAGAATTTGCAGTGGAAATCTGACGGCGGCTCTGCCTCATTCCGACGGCTGCAGTAGCTTTTGATGGCGCTGACGGATAGACCGGTAACGTCTGCAATTGCCGAAATCGTCAGTCCATTCTCACGGCAAACGTCAATTTGTTTCTTCTGTTTTTCTGTCATTTTGAACACTCCCTTCAATAATTAGGTCTCGAAAACGGCAAAAGTAAAGCCCCCTTTTTCAAAAAAGTACAAAAAAAAATAGCAGACACATCAAAAAAGACATGTCTGCATATCGAGCAAAGATTTATGGTTGCACGTGCAAAGGCGGGACGGTCGCACGCACCAAAAAGTTGGTTGCGCGTGCAAAGGTTATGCAACAATTTGCACGAGAAATGCAACTTTTTCCGTGAAACTTTGCGCTATAAGGATTTTGACCGTCGCCAAGCCGTCCGAAACGGTACCGGAAATTCTCCCACGGCGTCCGTGCTGAACCCCCGGCTCAACGGGAGCCGTTGTATATCAACGAAAAACAAAAAAATCGCTGTCACAGTTACATTGTATCAAAATAACCGTGACAGCGTGGTGGAAGAGGGTGGATTCGAACCACCGAAGTCAGTGACGGCAGATTTAC
>JAFSYP010000100.1 GCA_017449935.1 Clostridia bacterium | reverse complement strand
GTGACGATCCGCCTGGCGGACGGCACAACGCAGACGCTGTACAGCAGCACCTGGTCCGAGCTCATCACCCCGTAAGCAAACCCCATAGGCCCATAACAACCCAACAAGCCCGGCAGACCAAACGGCCTGCCGGGCTTTGAACTTTTCGGTCGGTCATATTCGTCAATCACAAATGCGTGCGAACGTGCCGGCACCTCGTAGGGACGCCCGCCCGCATTGAATCGTCATCGTACGGCGATCGGGCGGACGCGCAATGCGCGTTCCTACGGTGCACCGCCTGGCACAACAACGGGTACGGTGCGACGGGCGGTCATGCCCGCCCGTACGGCACCACCGTAAAAGCGGGTTCATCATGGAAAGTTTGGGGAAGGTCAGATGCAGCCAAAGGCGACGTCATCGCGAGGGAGGCGTCTGCGCCGACCGCGGCGATCCGCATCTCCCGGGAGCACATCGGACGGTAACGCAGGGGAACGGATTGCCACGCGCTTCGTGCTCTGACAATCAAGGAAAGACTGCTGCATCCCCCAACTTTCCGTGAACATCGAAAGAAGAAGGGCCTTCTCCTCCGGGTTTGCCGGATGAAAGGACCCTTCTTTTCTGTATTCTTCTTTTCTTCGCGGAATGCAGTTGCCCTTGTGCTTTTGCCGGGTTTTATTTCATGAACACCTTGAAGCACTTGATCTCGAAGGGCTTGATGCGGAAACGCAGCGTATTGCCTTCGGCCGCGAACGGCTTGTCCTCGCGCTCGAGCAGATTGCACTCGAATGCCTTTTCGACGTCGGCGAAGAGCGTGCAGACGACGTCGGCCGACGCGCCCGTCTTTTCGACCATGCGTACGATGAAGGCGTCCTCGTCCTCGCACTTCTTGACCGCTTCGAGCGTGACGTTCGGGACGTTCAGCGCCATAAAGGAACCGGACTTGTCCGTGCCCGCGGCGGAAAGCTCGACGGCGTGCATGGGGTTGTTCAGCTCCAGACCGCGTGTGAGCGTCTTGGCCTGTTTCCAGCCGCCCTTATGCGGATAGAGCGAATAGGTGAAGTAATGGTCACCGTAGTCGGACATCGGGTCGGGGTTCATCGGACCCTTGAGGAGCGTCACGATCATGCGCTGCTTGTCGACCTCGAAGCCGTACTTGCAGTCGTTGAGGATCGACAGGCCGTAGCCGTCCTCGGACATGTCGATGAAGTTGTGCGCCGAGACCTCGAACTTCGCCTTGTCGTACGGATTCTGGCGGTAGTTGCTGTTTTCGATCGTCGCATAGGCGATGTCGCGCGTGTATTTATTGGTATAGATCGCGGTATCGAACCCGACCTTCAGCAGCTTGCGGCGTTCCTGCCAGTCGATGTAGCTGTCGAAGTCGATGCGGTCGAGCTGCTTGTAGAGCAAAATGTTCTGGCGCACGAAGGACTTGAGGATCTGCTTGCGCACGGTCACGCAGGTGAACACGTCGCCCTCGACGATCTTTTCGATCCTGCCGGGATCGGTGTCGAACTGGATGTCCACGTACGTCGCCACGATGTCCCACGCCTCGTACTTGCCGGGTAGGTCTTCATAGATGCGGAACACGTTGCCCTTGCCTTCGAGCACTTCGCGCTCGTTCGCCTTGTCATAGATCGAGCTGAGCTCCGCGCGCTCGTCGAATACCAGGCGGTAGCGGTCGTTCTCCACGGCAGTGCCGGAGATCTCACGCACTGCGGGAACGGCTTGCGGCTTCGTGTAGTAGACCTTGTAGCCCACGGCGGGCACGTCCTTGGCGATGAAGACCAGGACCTTCTCGCCATTTAGCTTCGTATACGCCTGCACGGGCACGGCGGCGCCGTCGGCGTCGAAGACCGCGACGTCGCGGTACGGCAGCTCCACCTTCGAGGTCGCCGGCGTACCGAGCGAATTGAACACGGCGAACGGTTTGCCGCCATCGGCCACGCCGCCGATGTACGACGCGATCAGCGCGAGCGCCTCGTCACGCACCGCTTCGCCGATGGCGATCACGTCCTTGTACAGGCCGCACAGCTGCTCGAACACTTCGGTGATGTGCGAGCCGGGCAGGGAATCGTGGAACTGGTTCGTGAGGATCTGCCGCCAGCCCTCGTTGAGCTTGTCGAGCGGATATTCATAGCCGTAGAGCGAGGCGATGGAAGCGTACAGCTCCGCCTCGCGGTACAGGTTTTCACAGTAACGGTTGAGCTTCTTGAGCATGGCCTTCGTCGTATGCACGCCGCGATGCTCCTCAAGATACAGCTCGTCCTTCCAGATCGGGATATTGTCCTCGGTCGCCTTCGCCTTCATGCGGGCGAGCGACGCTTCGATGGTGCTGACCTCGGTCTCGGGCAGGCCGGGGAATTTTTTGTAGCGCTTGACGTATTCGAGCATCTCGTTGTCGACGCCGCCGCCGCCGTCGCCCCAGCCGTAGCAGTACAAGGACTCGCCGATGGTCGTCTTGTCGGAATAGCGCTGCCAGTTCATTTTGAGAGAATCCGGCTCCACGGTGCCGATGAAATGCGTGGGCGGCACGATGGAGAACACGCGCGAGCCGTCCGGGCCTTCCCACCAGAATGTGTTGTATTTCCAGGGGTTGGTGTCGTTCCAGATGTACATTTTGTGCGTCACGAAGTATTCGAGGCCGGATTTTTTCATGATCTGCGGCATCGCCCAGCTGTTGCCGAACACGTCCGGCAGCCAGCAGGTCTTCGGTGTGATACCGAACGTCTGCTGCGCGTAGCGCACGCCGTGCAGGATCTGACGCACGAACGATTCGCCCGAGATCAGGTTGCAGTCCGGCTCTACCCACATCGCGCCGATGTATTCCCAGCGTCCCTCCTCGATGCGCTTTTTGACCTGCTCAAAGAGGACGGGGAAATTTTTGCGCATCTCCTCGTACGTCACGGCCGTGCTCTGCGAGAAGATGAAGTCGGGATACTGCTCCATCAGGCGAAGCATCGTCGCGTGCGTGCGGCCGACCTTGCGGACGTATTCTTTGTACGCCCACATGAACACCAGGTCGAGGTGCGAGTTGCCGCACAGCGCGAGCTTGCCGATGGAAGCAAACTTGTCGCACTCGTAGATCTGCTCATGCAGGATCTTCTGCGCGACGCGCAGCTCCTCGCGGAACGCGTCGCCCTCCAGATCGAAGTTGACGTGGTGGAACGCGTCTTTGAGCGCCGAACGGATCAGCTCGCAAAGCGACGCGTCCAGCACGGGCATGAACAGCGCGTTGAATACCGCCTTGAAATCCCAGAAGATCTCCTCGATCTCCGGATCGACGCAGGCGATGAAGGAACAGGCGAGCGTCTTGGTCTCCGGCTCGTCGGAGTGCCAGACGAAATAGGACTCGATATCCACGTCGTAATGCTCGCCGCCCGCGGCGCATTCCGTCAGCAGGACGCTGTTGCGGAACGGATCGAGACCCTGATACGGTACGCCGTTGAGCGACACCAGCGAGTCGCCGCCGAAGTAGACGTTCAGCGTGACCTTGTGTCCCTTGAAGCGCGCGGGCAGATCGAAGTCGTTCTTGAAGAACGCGCTCCAGCCGTTTCTGCCCCAGCGGTCGCCGACGTTCAGCTCCTTCCAGCCCTCGTACAGGTACTCGTACTCGCCGACGTCCTTGTAGATGCACTCGCGCATTTTCCACGGCTTCATGAATTCCACGTCCGTGTAGATGCGCTTTTTCAGCTCCTTGATCTTGATCGCGGCGAGATCGTCAAAGGAGAAGATCCCTCTCTGCTTGCCCTTTGTCGCGTCGCGCCAGTCGTTGACGTGAAATTCCATCGCGTCGATGGAGGAGATCGCCTGAAGCTCTTTTTCTGTCATAAAAACACCTCTCTGAATGGGTTTTGATGGTTTGAGTAATGCGTCCGGTCAGCAGATCGACGACAGATCGTACGGCGTGCGCTGATAGACGAAGTAGTTCAGCCAGTTGGTGAACAGCAGCGTCCCCGTGCCGCGCCATTTGATCGTCGGCGTTTTCGTCGGGTCGTCGTCCGGGAAATAGCCGAACGGCACACGGATCGCCAGCCCCTTATCGCGGTCGCGGAAGTATTCCTTCGCCAGCGTATCGCGGTCGTATTCGGAATGGCCGGTGGCGTAAAAATTGCGGCAGTCCATGTCGGAGATCAGATGCACGCCCGCGATGTCCGAATAGGACAGGATCTGCAGATCCTTGACCAGCGCGATGTCCGACGCGCGCGTTTCCGTGTGGCGCGAATGCGGCACAAAGTATTCGTCGTCGAAGCCGCGCATGAGCGGATGGTACAGATCGAGCGGCCGATGCGGGAATACGCCGAACATCTTTTCCGCGAGCGGATGCTTCGGCACGCCGTAATGGTAGTACAGCGCGGCCTGCGCGCCCCAGCAGATGTGGAACGTGGAATAGACGTGCGTGCGGCTCCACGCCATGATCCGGCAAAGCTCCGGCCAGTAGTCCACCTGTTCAAACTCCAGATGCTCCACCGGCGCGCCGGTAATGATCATGCCGTCGAATTTTTCGTCTTTGATCTGATCGAAGGTCTTGTAAAACTTGAGCATGTGCTCCGCCGACGTATTCTTCGACTGATGCGTCGAGGTTTGCAGCAGCTCGATCTCCACCTGCAGCGGCGTGTTGCTCAGAAGGCGCAGCAGCTGCGTTTCCGTTTCGACCTTGGTCGGCATGAGATTGAGCAGCAGAATACGCAGCGGGCGGATGTCCTGCGACGTCGCCCTCTCCTCCGTCATCACGAATATGTTTTCATTTTCCAGCGTTTTGTGCGCGGGAAGCTGATTGTCGATCTTGATCGGCACGCCGACTCACTTCTTTTCAAACAGATTTAAATCATTATACCACGCACGATCGCGGAAAACAAGAGTGAAGTCATTATTTTGATTTCCGTGATTATCGCTAAATATTATTCAAGCATTGACAATTTTTGTATATTATGTTATAATTCTGTCATTGGGAACGGAAACCGTCCCCAAAATACTTGATCGGAGGACAATGACTATGAGAGCATCCCGAAGAAATTGCAGACATATTTTGTGCATATGTATGGCGCTCGCCTTGATTATGTCCCTGCTGGCGCCGGCCGCGGCCGCCGCCGACACGGACAGCGTCGTGTTTATCGTGCCGGAAGCGATCTATCTGGCGCCGGACTATGATTCCTACGTCACATCCGGCAGCTACGCGTTCCAGTGGTATGTCAACAACAGTTACAGCGACGGCACGGTCACAGCGGACCCGTGGGCTTCGGCGACCGGCAATTTCCGCTTCCAGTACGCCGGCGCTTCGCAGGTGCAGTTCTCCTATGAATGGATCGGCGCGACCGGCGGCTCGATCACGATTGACAATACGGCCCGCACGCCGAACAACGACTTCACGCTCTCCGGCCCCGCCGCGATCTCCGCAGGCGTCTCGCCTGCGATGGCAGCGGAGCAGACCGGCCTGTATATCCGCTGGACGGCGCGGTTCACCGACAGCAACGACGGCCTTGTCAAGAGAGTGCAGGCATACACCTACGTGTATAAACCCTATGTCCAGCCCGTCGGTACGGCGCTGCGAACGGTCAATGACCGCGGTTCAAATACCTACGGCGGCAACCTTTCCTGGATCAGCGGCGTACACGGTACGGACGCGTCGACAATGGAATCCACGCTCATGTATCCGAAAACCGTGACGAGCGACTCCGGCTTCGGCTTCCTGCCGTTTTCCTCCGCCGCTGAAAACGGCCTGATGATCGGCAGTCTGTTTGCGCAGTTCGCGTCCGAAGACGCGGCGCAATCCCGGTTCAGGACCGACGTCAACAACTATTCCGCATACAACTGGCTGAGCGACGTGTCCGGCATGCAGTCGACCGTCCCCGACGCGTCTGTCAGTTACCAGAACAACGATCTGAGCGGTCATACGTCGGGCAACGACGCATTCTACAACTATGCGCTCTCGCCGTATGCTCTGCTGACGGTGGACAGCAGCCGCTATTCCAACCTCAGCCAGATCCCCAACCTTTCCGTGGGTATGATGGTCACGGACGATCAGAACTGCAGAGACGGCGCATGGTTCGTTTCGGACTATCGCGGCACGCCCGGCGCCGCACCGGAGAAGGATTATTACAAGAACGACGTGAGCGTTCCGCTCGCGAAGTGGATTCAGTACAGAGACGCCGGCCCGATTCTCGCCGCGGAGGGCAACTATCAGTCGGAGACGACTGCCGCCGCTGTGGAAGGCGTCAAGTACAACGGCCGTTGGACGAAAGAGATCCCCGCCGATGCGTCAACCGTTTATCTCGGCACGGGGTATATGAACGATGAAGGCGGCGACACGATCTGGAACATCAGCGAGCTGCGCTGCCGGATCACGCCGGAGAACAAGTCTGCGCTGCGTGCCGCCGTGCTGAAGGCGATCCGCGCGGGCGCCGTCGTCAACAGCACGACCGTCGCCGATGAAAACAAGTGGAGCAGCTATAACGCGCTCTACACCGCAGCCTGTCAGACGCTGACCAAGCTCGACGCCGCGTATACGCCGGCAGAGATAAACGACACGACGTATCCCACCTTGGATGCGCTCGCGGCCGCACTGTCCGCCGCTGTCGACGAATTCGTGACGCCGACGTCGACGCCGTCGACCAAAGTCACCTTTGCCGTCCCGGATATCAAGGCGAGAGCCGGCCAGACGGTCCAAGTCGCGGTGCAGGCGCCGGAAAACTCCGGCATGGTTTCCGCGCTGATGAAGATTTCCTATGACAACACCAAGCTGCGCCTGACCGGTGCGGAGAACGGCAGGGTGTTCGGCGCGGACGCCATGACTGCCGGCAACGATCTTACCAAGATCCCGTACACCGTTCTGTGGGCGGACGCGAACTCCCGCGTGAATATCACAGCGACCGGTACGATCGTGACCTTCACGTTTGAGATCCTCGAAGGCGCTCCCGCAGGCGTTGTGCCGCTCACGCTGAGCGTCGCCTCCGTGCTGGACGTCGGCCTGAACGCCGTGGAGTATTTCGTCGAGAACGGTTCGATCGAGATCAAGGACTGCCTGCCCGGCGACGCGGGCGGCGACGGTGAAGTCGACCTGCGCGACGTTATCCAGATCTCGCGCTTCCTGACCGGCGGTTGGGACGTTGAGATCGACGAATTCGCGGCCGACGTCGACGCGGACGGAGAAGTTTTGCTCAAGGACGCGGTGCTGATTCGCCGGTATCTGGCCGGTTGGGAAGTCACGCTTCGCTGACGAAAAACCGACAGATCCGCGGTAACATACACAATAAGTTCGGGGGGCGGCAGATTGCCGCCCCCCTTTGTTGTAATCGCTGTATCGCTCGCCGTTAATCGCGGGCGTTGCTTTGCGGTCGGCTGCGCGGCTTTCCGCAGTTTTCACAGAATCCGGCGCGGTTCCACTGACCGCATACACAGCACCACAGCGCCGGATTTGCGGCGTTTGCCAGCAGCGCGGCGCCGAGCATACTGCCCGCCGTGTTGCCCGCCGCCAGCTTCATCGCATCCGCCTGCGCTGCGGTCAGCGTCGCGGCCGCGAGCGCTGGATCGGTCAGCGCCTTGGCGTGCTGCGTCTGCTGCACGACGGCCATATCCTGCTGCGCGACAGTCAGAGCGCCGATCGACACGGACGTCATTTCGATCCCGCGCAGCGTCTTCCACCGTTCGCTGCACACGCGCTGCACGGCGTCGTCGATCTGCTCGATGTGCTCCGAGAGCGCATACGGCCGGACGCCCGACCGGCAGACCTCGGCGAGCGCGGGCGCGAAGGCGGACGCCAGCTCGGACAGCATCTGCGCATGAAGCTCCGTGCGCGTATACGTGCCGGAGACGTTGCCGCTGACGTTTTTGTAAAAGAGGAGCGGATCGACGATCCGGTAGGAATACGTTCCCTCCGCGCTGACAGACGCGTCCATGTCGAGCTTCGTATTCGCGTCGAACAGCCGCACGGGTATGCCGCCGAACGAGAACGGGTTGCCCAGGATCTCTTTGGTGTTGACGAAGTATACGCGCTGCACGATCGGAACGTCGCCGCCGTACGTGAACCGCTCGCCGACGTCGCGCAGCAGCCCGGAAACGCCCGCGCCGCCGAAAACGCCGCGCGCCTTTTCGCCGGTGAATCTGTGTTCGCCCGGCGCGTCATAGAGCGCGATGACCTTGCCCATCTCCGTAATGACCGCGCAGGCGCCGTCCGGGACCAAAATGACCGACCCGGCGGAAATGACGTTTTCGTTTCCCTCGTTTGCCGAACGTTCCGACTGCATCCTGTGTCCGCGCAGGACCAGCGTGTCCGTATCGAGCGCGTCACAGGTGAACGCTTCCAGCCACTGATCCTCCATCGCGCCCTTGGCCGCGGCGGAGAACGCCTTGAATACGCCCATATTCTGCTCCTTTCCGAACTGTTTTTCTACTCTATTTATATCATTTCACCGGCCGCGTTGTCAAGCGTGCAGGCGGTTGACAAACGGTTTTTGATACAATATAATAATCAGGAAAAAAGGAGGGGACGCGATGAAAAAACTGCTGAGTCTGCTGCTGGCCGTATGTCTGACGGCGGCGCTGTGTATCCCGGCCTCGGCGCAGGCGGACAAAGTCCTGTTCTCCGCCGACGTTTCCTGCCGCATCGTCCTGCCGCGGGACGCCGCGCCGCAGGAGGAATACGCCGCCCGGACGCTGCGGGACTATCTGGAGAGGATCACGGGCAAAGCGTTTGCCGTCACGACGGACGACACACGCCCGGACGGCGCGGAGATCGCCGTGGGCAATACGAACCGCAGCGCGGACGAAGCGCTTGCGGACGGCGCGTACCATATCTTCTTTGCCGGCGAAACGCTGTGCATCCGCGGCGGCGGCAATAAGGGCGCGATAGGCGGCGTGTACGCGTTTCTCCGCACCTTCTGCGGCTGCCGATGGTATGCGCGCGACACGGTGACCATCCCGCAAACGGACGCTCTGTCGCTGCCGGCGTCGGTCGACGTGACCTATACGCCGTTCTTTGAGTATGCGGAGACCGACTGGCTGACCAGCGCGTTCGATCCGGAATTTTCGCTGGCCAACGGACTCAACGGCGGCAATTGCCGCACGCTGTCCGACGCGCAGGGCGGCGTCGTCCGGTATTATCCCTTTTGCCACTCGCTGTCCACCGTATTCTGCGCGCGGGACAAATACTTCGACGCGCATCCCGAATACTTTGCGCTGCACGACGGCAAGCGTTCGCCCAACCAGCTTTGTCTGACGAATCCCGACACGCAGCGGATCGTACAGGAGGAAGTGCTGGCGTATCTGTGCGATCACCACGATCCGGACGCCGATCTGCAGATCGTTTCGATCACGCAGGACGACAACGGCGATTACTGCGAATGCCCGTCGTGCAAAGCGCTCGACGATCTGAACGGCTCCCATGCCGGCACGAACGTCACGTTTGCCAACGCCGTCGCCGACAAAGTGAAGGAAGCCGGCTATGACAACGTCGCGATCGACACGTTCGCCTACCAGTACACGCGCAAAACGCCGACGCACGTCGTCCCACGCGACAACGTGATCATCCGCCTGTGTTCGATCGAGTGCTGCTTCTGCCATACGCTCGACGATCCGCACTGCAAAGAAAACCGCAGCTTCATGCAGGATCTGCGCGATTGGAACGAGATCTGCCGGCGCATCTACGTCTGGGACTACACGTGCAATTACTGGGAAACGGTCTGTCTGTATCCCGACTTCGGCGTTCTGCAGCGCAATATGCAGATCTTCTATGAAAACAACGTCAAGGGCGTTTTTGAGGAAGGCAATTCCTGCGAGGACTGCGACGCGGAGTTCAGCGAGCTGCGCGCGTATCTGCTCGCGCGGCTGATGCAGGACCCGTATCTCGACTTCGACGCCGAGATGCGCGGCTTCCTTGACGCTTATTACGGCCCCGGCGGCGAAGCGATCTGCCGCTTCCTCGTGCGGACGACGGAAAAGGCCGGCGCCTCGAGGACGGCGCATTTGGGCACGTTCCCCGACAGCACCGACACGCTCACACGCTTCACGGCGTCGGACGTCGCTTACTGCGACGCGCAGTGGGAAACGGCCAAGGCGCTGACCGAAGGCACGGAATACTTCGCGCGTGTCGAGCGTTCGGAGCTTTGCTGGCGCTGGTGGAAATGCAACAACCGCCGCGGCGAATACGCCTTCCTGCGCAGCACGCTGTATTCGCGCATGGCCTCGCGCGAGGCGCTGTACAACGACCTTAAACGATTCGGCGTCGCGCGCACAAGCGTCGCCCGTCCGAACCGCGGACTGACGGAATGCATGTCGCTCGTTCTGCTGCGCCGCGGCGAGAAGTGGGCGAAGCTGTATGATGAAAAATACTGGGACTTCCTGGAACCGTTCGTGCTTCGGCTGTACGGCTTTCTGGACTCTCTGCACAAATGATCGGAGGATAACATGTACTACGAAAACAACTGGGAATCGCTCAACGCAAGGCCCGTTCCGAAATGGTTCGGCGACGCAAAATTCGGCATCTTCATCCACTGGGGCCTGTACTCCGTTCCGGCCTTCGCGCCGAAGGGACACTATGCGGAATGGTACTGGCACGCCCTCACCTGTCCCGATCCCAACGACGTGCAAAAGCAGTTCCGCGCGTTCCACAAAAAGACGTACGGCGAGAACTTCCGCTATGAGGACTTCGTGTCGCTGTTCAAGGCCGAGTGCTTCGACGCGGACGAATGGGCGGAATTGTTCCAGCGTTCGGGCGCGAAATACATGAATCTCGTCAGCAAGCATCACGACGGCTTCTGCATGTACAAAACACAGTACGCGCCATTCTGGAACAGCGTGGACGTCGGGCCGCACCGCGACTTCTGCCGCGAACTGAAGGACGCGCTCGACAAGACGGACGTGTGTTTCGGCGTGTACCATTCCGTGTACGAGTGGTATCACCCGCTGTATCTGAAGGACCCGGAGGAATACGCGCTCCGGCATCTGCTGCCGATGCTCAAAGAGCTCATGGAAACGTATCAGCCCGCCACGCTCTTTACCGACGGCGAGTGGGATCACGACAGCTCCGTCTGGCACAGCACGGACTTTTTGCAGTGGCTGTACAACGAATCGAGCGTGCGCGACTTCATCGTGCCGAACGACCGCTGGGGCAAGGGCACGCGCGGCAGGCTCGGCGGCAACTTCACGAGCGAATACGGCTTCATCGACGGCGACAGCACGCACGGCGGCACCAAAGCGTTTCTGACCGCCGACCGCCCGTTCGAGGAGTGCCGCGGCATCGGCGGCTCCTTCGGCTTCAACCGATTTGAGACGCCGGAGGATTATCTGTCCTCGAAAGAGCTGGTGCATATGCTGATCGACCTGGTCAGCAAGGGCAGCAACTTCCTTTTGAACATCGGACCGACCGCCGACGGACGCATCCCCGTCATCATGCAGCAGAAGCTGCTGGATATCGGCAGATGGCTCGCCGTCAACGGCGAGGGGATCTACGGTACACGACCGTATGCGTTCAAAGAGTCGGGCGACCTGCGCTACACGCAGAAGGACGGCGTCGTCTACGCGTTCCTGCTGCGATTCCCGTTCGGCGCCGTCACGCTCGACGACGTGGACTATGACCCGGCGCTGACAGCCGAGCTGCTCGGCAGCGATCTGCGCCCGACCGTCCTCAACGAAAACGGCAAGGTCTGTCTCGCGTTTGCGCCGGCGTCGCCGGACGCGATCGGGACGGAATACGCCTACTGCATCAAGCTGAGCCGACAGAGATAAGGCAATACCGCTCAATTCCGGTGTGCGGTTTGCGAAGCAAGATTTTTCGTCAGGTTGTACAAAAAGATCGAAGGCTTGCTGACGCAAGTCAAGAGATTTTTGTGCAGCATGACGGAATAAGATTCGAGCAAGGTGTGCATCGCGAATTGTGCGGTGTTGCCATAAATAAAACGGCAAAACCGCTGTCGATCGAACCCGACCGACGGCGGCTTTTTTATGGTTCATCACGGAAAGTTGGGGGATGGTCAGATGCAGCCAAAGGCGACGTCATCGCGAGGGAGGCGTCTGCGCCGACCGCGGCGATCCGCATCCCCCTCGGAAGCACATCGGGCTGTGACACAGGGGAACGGATTGCCGCGCGCTTTGCGCTCGCAATAACAAGTGAGAAAATGGATCGCCGCGCTCCGTTCGCGATGACGCCGTCGAAAACAACAACGAACGAGGACGCCGCCGAAACCGTTTGAAAACGTCCGATGCGAGGCGAAAAGATTGTGCAATTTGACGACGCAAAAACAGGCGTCAAATGATTGACACCGGCACGCTTTTTATGCTAAAATATAATACAGTAGTATGAGTAAACTGGCGCGTTTCTGTCCTTTCAGAATAATCTGTCCGAGCGCATTATTCTGATGAAACAGAAACGGCGTTCTGCGGATCTTTCTGCGGAAAGCTCTGCCGCATGGCGGTTTATGCTGCATTATTATTCTGTAATTTGTCATGGGAGGAAGATAGAACATGATAAAGAATATTTTGAAAAGGACATTGAGCGTACTGTTGGCGCTGACGATGGTCTTTACGACTTTCGTCATCTTCGACCCGACGTCGCTGTTTCCGCAGGCGGAGGCGTCGGTAACGAGGACCGACCGTTCGTATGAGGACGTATTCTTTATTGTGCCGGAGACGATTTATCTTGCGCCGGCCTATAATTCGTATACGACGTCGGCGACTTATTCGTTCCAATGGTATGTCAATAACACGTTGGACGGCACGTCGATCACAAAGGACACAGGCGAGTCGTCCAGCGGCAAGATTTATTTCTCCTATGCAAATACGTCCACGGTCAAGATCTCGCTCAAATGGCAGAGTTCGATCGGTACGGACGGCGGATCGGGTGCGGTGACTGTCGGCGGATCGTCCTTGAACTCCGGATCCGGCTCTAAATCCTTGACTCTTTCGTCTAATGTGGCCTCGACGACGATCACGGCAGGCACGTCTCCGTCGCTTGCGGCAGCCACGAAGGGTACCTATATCTGCTGGATCGCGACGTATACGGACTCGGTAGACAGTCAGGTCAAAAAGGCGTACGCTTATACATATGTTTATAAGCCCTATCCCGCGCCGGTCGGTACTTTACAGCGTACCAAGAACGACCGCGGCACCAACTCCTTCGACCAGGATGCAAAATGGATCTGCGGCGTACACGGTATTACGGGAACTGCGGGCGATTGGTATCCCAACACCGGCACCGGCGGCAGAGGCTTTATGGTGTTTTCCAACTCCAACAGCGGCACAGGCAAATATTTGGGCAGCTTGTACGCGCAGTTTGCCAACGCGACTGTCAATAACGGCCGATTCGGCTATTCTGCAAGCGATAACGGTATTACCGATTGGTTTAATCAGACTACAGGCAGCGATCAGCCGCTTCCGGACGCAACGTTCCGGTATTATAACAGCAACGAGAGCGGCTACAGCAGCGGCGACGTGGCGTTCCGCAACTTCTGCTACTCGCCCACAGCGCTGCTCACAGTCGATACCAGCCGGTATACCAACCTCAACCAGATCCCCAACCTGTCTCTGGGCTGCTTCGTCGCGGGCAATGACGACGCGTCGGACGGCGCTTGGTATGTCGGCAACTTTACCGGCACGCCGAAAACAGCGGACGAGCGCGGATATGAGAAAAACAGTCCTACCAACTGTACAAGCGCGATCGCTTTGTGGAATTATTACCGATCCAACCTGATCTCCTCCGTCGGCAATTACAACAGCCGCAACAGCAGCGCGGATGACGAGGGCGTAAAGTGGAACCTCAAATGGAATAAGACGATCAGCACCTCGAGCTCCACCGGCACGTATTACGTCGGCGCCGGTCACATGAACCAAGGCAGCAGCGATACCTGCTGGAACGTGGCGCAGCTGAATTGTAAGATCAATATGATCGATAAAGGCGCGCTGCGCAATGCGGTAATGAAAGCGCTGAAGTACAACGCAACGATCAATGATACGCTTCTTAAGAGTACTACATGGTCGGACTTCCAAGCTAAGTACCGCTCTGCTTACAGCGCGTTGGTCACGCTGACCGACGACCAATCCGCCGTGGCGACTTTGGCTTCCTCGCTCAGCTCCGCGGTGGATACGCTCAACAACGCGACGTACACGGCCAAGCAGTTTAATGTGCTTGTTTATGAAAAAAGCTCCACGCAGTTTACCGTGGTCAAAACAGACAGCACCGATACCTCCGATGCGTTTAAGGTCGGTGCAAAGCTGGATTTTGCGCCAATCAGCGTGACCGGCTATGACTTTGTCGGATACGTTGCGGGAAGCTCCGCGCCGACGGGCACGATCACGATACCGTCTTCTTATGATTATACTGCCGCATTCAGCTGCACGGGCCGAAGCGACGGTCCGAGTTATATCGCTTACTACAAAGCCAAAACGACAACTGTGACGCTCAATAAACAGAGCGGGTCGGGCGGCACGAGCAGCGTTACGGCGATCTACGGGCAGAATATGCCGACGGCGACGATGCCGACAAGAACGGGCTACACGTTCGGCGGTTACTACACATCCACAGGCGGCAGCGGCACGCAGTACTACAAAGCAAACGGCAGCAGCTCCAGAACATGGAATATCACGGATGCGACCAAAACGCTGTATGCTAAGTGGACCGGTATCAGCTATACGGTAGCATACAACGGCAACGGCAACACAGGCGGAAGCACGGCCAGTTCAACGCATACATACGGAACGGCGAAAAACCTGACGGCGAACGGCTTTACAAGAACTGCAACTGTCTCGTACAGCGTCGACGGCGGCAACGCCGTGAGCGCGAGCACAGTTTCATTCGCGTTCAAGAACTGGACGACCAAAGCACCGGTGACAGATTCGAGCGAAACTACCGGGTCATACACCGGCGGCAGCTACACGGATATCAAGAGGTGGACCGTACCGTATTCCACCGGTACGTTCGAGAGCGGCGATAAATACATTATCGAATTTGATTACAAAACATCCGGTACGACGGCGCCGCATGTATTCTTCTACGGCGCGAGCGGGTATCGGCAGGTGGCGTCCTACACGGCCAGCACATCGGCAGGCTACACCACATCCGGCACCAGTTCAGACGGAAACTGTACACTGAATATTACCGGCGGCTCTTACGTTCACTGTCGGATCGTCTATACGCTCAGCAGCAGCGGCGGCAGTTCGGTGGACAAATATTTCCTGCTTCGCGCGTACAGCGGCACAACGAGCGCCAGCCTGAAGAATCTGCGCATCACTAAGGCGGAAGTATCCTCCGGTTCCAGCCAGCTGTATACCAACTCTCAGAGCGTCAACAACCTGACGACGACAAGCGGAGATACAATCAATATGTATGCCAACTGGACGCCGGGCACGCTGTCCTTGCCGACGGCGACCAAAACGGGTTATTCGTTTAGCGGTTGGTACTATGACAGCGGTTTGTCCAAGAGCGCCGGTGCGGCCGGCACGTCTATCACGGTCGTGGGCGATACGACGCTGTACGCGAAGTGGGCGATCAACAGCTACAATGTCACGTACGCGAACGGCACGGCGACGGGCGGCACGCTGCCGACCGCGCAGTCCGGCAACTACAACACGACCGTGACGCTCGGCACGAACAACATGACCAAGAACAACACGGACGCGGCGACGTACACGACGACGTACGAGTACAACGGCGCGACCGGCGGCAACGGCACGGCGAGCGCGACGAACAAGAAACAGACGACCTACACCAAGAACGGTTGGACGACGACCAGCGGCAGCACGACGCAGAATTATGCGAACGGCGCAACGTTCACCATCCCCGCAAGCAATACGACGCTGTACCCGTGCTTTACGCAGGGCACGACGTACACGTCCATCACGCTGCCGACGCCGACGAAGACGGGACACACATTCGACGGATGGTATAAGGAAGCTGAACTGACCAATTCTGCAGGCGGCGCCGGCGCGAGCTACAGCCCGCAGGCGAGCGGTACGCTGTACGCGAAGTGGACGATCAACAAATACTACGTCGACCTCAACGGCCGTCTGGACGGCAACAACGTAGGCAACATCTCCGGCTACGGTACCGCGGACGTCTATACCGCAGGTACGAGCCGTTCCAATGACTGCACGGACTACTATCAGCAGTGGAATCACGGCACCACCTATGAATTCAAAGATATCAAGGCGAGCAAGGGCCACCGCTACGTCGGCGTGTACAGCGGCAGCCTGAGCGGCACGATCAATGCCGCCAACGTCAGCACATACCTGGAATTTGCGACGAACTCTTACACGATCGCCTACAACGGTAACGGCAGTAACGGCGGCTCCGCGCCCGCGTCGCATACCGGCGTCTATTATAATGATCCGCAGAGCAAGGGCTTCACGACCTCGGTCACGACGAACGCCAATTCGTTTACAAAGACAGGCTATACGTTCTCTAAATGGAACACTAAAGCAGACGGGACCGGGACGGACATCACGGCCGGAAGCGGGACCGTGAGCGCAAAGACGCTGGTCGATCTCTGCTCCTCCGATCCCGGAAACGGCGGAACTGTCTATCTGTACGCGAAGTGGGCGATCAACAGTTACAATGTTACGTACGCGAACGGCACGGCGACGGGCGGCACGCTGCCGACCGCGCAGTCCGGCAACTATAACACGACCGTCACG
>JAFSYP010000099.1 GCA_017449935.1 Clostridia bacterium | reverse complement strand
TGTATCGCTTCACGCTTTCGCATTGCGGCTCTCGTGCTCCTCTGCCTACGCTTAAACCTCACCTCGCGGCTTCGGCTCCAAGGCTGAGTACCGGCTGCTCGCTACGCTTTACCGGGTGCGGCCTCTCACCGCACTGTTTTACCTGCACCGAACTGGCGCACCTCCTCGGCAGAAAGTATAGCATAAAAAACCGTATCTGTAAATCCGATACTTGACAAACAAATAAATCCGCATATAATGACATGCGGAGGGTGCATATGGAAACTGTATTTTTTATCATCGAGATCATCGGCACCGTCGCCTTTGCCGTTTCCGGCGCGCTGACAGCGATGCGCAAGAATATGGATATTTTCGGCGTCATCATCCTGGCCATGACGACCGCGGTCGGCGGCGGCATCCTGCGCGACCTGATCCTCGGCATCCAGCCGCCGGGCACGTTCGGGCGTCCGGTGTACGGGATCGTGGCGACGGCGACGGCGGTCATCCTGTTTTTCCCGGCGGTGCGCCGTCTTCTCGGCCGCAACAAGACGGTCTATCATTGGATCATCCTGTTTATGGACTCGCTGGGGCTGGGCATCTTTACGGTCATCGGCGTGCAGACCGCGTTCCGCATCGGCGACAAGAATTTCTTCCTCGTCATCTTCGTCGGCGTTCTGACCGGCGTCGGCGGCGGCGTGATGCGCGACGTGCTGGCGGGCGATACGCCGTATATCTTCATCAAGCACATCTACGCCTGCGCTTCGATCGTCGGCGCGGTACTGTGCGCGCTGCTCTGGCCGGTCAACCATATGGTCGCGTTCATATCCGGCGCGGTCGCCGTGCTGCTGATCCGCTTCCCGGCCGCGTATTTCCGCTGGAGCCTGCCGCGCGCGGCGCTGTTTCAGGACGAACTGCGGTAATCGTCCACCGCGACGACGTGCAGCTTGCCGTCTTGCACCTGAAAACGAACGTCATAATCCAGATAGCGCATAGAGTAAATACGTTCCGCGTCCTCCTGATAGGACGGGCGCGGGTCCTCCGCGAGGCAGCCGATCACTGCTTCGCGTTTTTCTTTCGGGAGCTTCATAAGCAAGTCCGTCGGGAAATCCACATCCAGCCGATAGCGGAACGTGTCCTCGGTATAGCCGGCGGATGCGTCCGGAAAACAGTCGGCGTACGGGATATAGGGCTTGACGTCATAGATCGGCGTGCCATCCAAAAGATCGACGCCGCCGACGATCAGCTCCGCGCCCTGCGGCGTTTCCTCGATCCGTTCCAGCTTCACACACGAAAGGCCGAGCGGATTCGGCCGGAACGGCGAACGGCTGGCGAACACGCCGACACGCGTATTCCCGCCCAGCCGCGGCGGACGCACGGTCGCCGACCATGTTTTGCGGTGTGCCTTTGAAAAATCAAAGATCAGCCAGATACGGGAAAAGCGTTCCAGACCGCGCAGCGCGTCGGGGTTTCTGTACTCCGGCTCGAAAACGATGCGTCCGCGCAGCGCGTCGACGCGTCCGCTCTGTCGCGGTATCCCGAATTTTTCCGGAAAATCCGTGCGGATATACGCGATCGGTTCGATCAACAACGACATGTTGTTCCTCCGTAAAAATAGGCGTACACGCCGGTGCGCATACGCCGTAGTCTTATCAATCCTTGTAATCCTTGTCATCAAGCGAAACGACGGTGAACGAATTACTCTCCACGACGTTGTCCGTCTGGTCGTCCTGCTGTCCGTCGTCCGGATCGTCAATCGGATAATCGTCGCCCTCGTCATAGGGAGAGGCGTACGGATCGTCCTCCGTGTCCTGTGTGCCGCCGGCACGTTTGTTGCGGATCGCAAACGCCGCGGTCAGGCCGACCGTCACGAGCGCGATGCCGCCCACGCAGATGGCGACGATGGCCGGCGTGCTGAGGTTAATCTTCGTACCCGGTTCGGGAGCGGCGCCTTCCGACGTCTCAAAGTATTCGGAAGGATACGTATTGGTCATGCCGCTGATGCGCTCGATATACGCCTGCATGGGATCGACCGTCGTACCGTCGATCTGCGTATTGTCGACCTTCGGCACCGTCATACGCGGAACATAACTCGTCGTTCTCTGCGTGTACGGCGTATAATTTGAAGTCGTTCTCTCGGTCGTGCGCTCGCTGCCGCCGGACGTGGTCTTCGTCGTGTTGTCGGCAGGCTTATCCGGCGTCGTCTCGGTATTGTCCGGCTTTTCCGTAGGATCCGGTTCGTCGTTCTTCTTCGTCGTGAACGGCCACTTCGGACCGTCGCCCGTCGTCGATTCGGTCGTTTTCTGCGTCTCGGGCGGCTCCGTCGGGTCCGGCGCGGCCGTGGTCGGCTTTGTCGGCATCGGCGGCTGCGTCGTCGTCGTTGTCGTTTCCGGTTCGGTATACGGCTGCTCCTGAGACGCTTTCTTGGTCGTCTCGGACGTATCCTCCGCACTGGCGACGAAGGAACAACGCACAAAATTCGCCGTCATGCAGAACGCCAGAACGACGCATAGAATGCAGATGAAAGAAAAAATATGTTTTTTCATAGAATACCTCCATTTTGATACATACTCATCATACATCGTTTTCTTTGATTTGTCAAGAAAAAGGACGAGAAGTTCTTGCATCTGCGGACAGACTGTGATAAAATAATCTGACGAAAAAGAGTAAAAAAGGGGTCATTACATTGAGTCAGGTCGGAAAAGTGTACGGCGTTATCCTTGCCGGCGGCAGCGGAACGCGTATGAATTCACCCACTCCGAAACAGTTTCTGCCGCTCGGCGGCGTGCCGATCTTTATCCATTCGGTCCGCGCGCTGCTGTCCGAACCGCGCGTTGCCCAGCTTTGGATCGGCTCGAACGGCGATTGGCTGGAGCTGGCGCAGCAGCAGATCGCGGAGTTTTGCGGCAGCGATAAGCGCATCCATCTTTGCGAGGGCGGCGCCGACCGCGAGGGCACGCTGCTCAATACACTTGCCGCCATCGAAGAAAAAAACGAGATCGGAGAAAACGACGTCGCGCTCATTCACGACGCGGTGCGACCGTTCGCCACACGTCGCATCATCCGCGACGTGATCCGTGAAATGGAATTCTGCGACGTCTGCAACACGGTCGTCCCGGTCAACGACACGATCGTGCAGTCCGTCGACGGTTCGATCATCAGCGGGATGCCGCGGCGCAGCGAACTGTTTGCCGGTCAAAGCCCGCAGGGCTTCCGCATCCGCGCGCTGATCGACGCGTTTCGGCGGCTCGACGACCAGACGCGCAAGCAGCTGACGGAAACGACGATGGTCTGCTTCAAAAGCGGGATGCCCATCCATATCGTGCGCGGCGAATTCTTCAATTTCAAGATCACCACGCCGTACGACCTCGAGGTCGCGGAGAGCATCCTGGATTTCGTCGAGGCGCAAAAGAATATCTGAACCGAAAAATGAACGAGCTTCCCTTCCGTGTACATTGAACCGCACCCCGTCAAGAGGACAAAGAAATAATTAACAAAATATTCACAACGCGATGCGTTGTGGCACCGCAGATTCCGGTTGAAATTTTGAGGATTTCAACCGGAATTTGCGGTCTCTTATGCCGCTTTATACAACT
>JAFSYP010000098.1 GCA_017449935.1 Clostridia bacterium | reverse complement strand
TCATACGACCCATTCCTTTCCCATATCAAGCAGAGCGTTGACCGTCTTCCAAACGTTCCTGCCCGCCTCGACGCCGTCCCCGAAGAAGCCCGCCGTGCTGCCGTCTCTGCTCTCGTAAAAGTGCGAGGCGAGCAGCAGAACAGCCTGCCGGGTGGCGGCGGACATGGCGTGCACGTCGTAGTATTCCGGTTCCCGGTGCTGATACGACTCGGCATAATCAATGGCGGCGGTCAGATAACCGCGCAGCAGCAGATCGTCCTCGTCGTGCTCCAGCACCAGATTGCTCTTGAGATCATGCAGCAGATCATGCATCCGGATCACCGTCCGGCTCCATGAGTCCCGCATCCTTCAGATTGGTCAGCAGGAGATTGAACTCGTCACGGAGCGCGGC
Source organism: Clostridia bacterium (assembly GCA_017449935.1). Taxonomy (GTDB): domain Bacteria; phylum Bacillota; class Clostridia; order Oscillospirales; family Acutalibacteraceae; genus UBA1425. Next base: position 4,737 of record JAFSYP010000098.1, on the reverse strand, counting down.
TACGGTCGTGGCGTGCGACATCGACTGGTTTTCGCACGGCTGCATGATGAAAGGCGCGGGAGCGGCGGCGCCGTCGTTATGCGGTTCCTCGATCACCGTCGGGACAGGCATAAGACCTTCGACAACGGCGTCTTCGCCGATGATCAGCTTGCCGTTTACAACGAGTTCGCCGTCGATCACCGTGCGGCTGCCGCCCTGTTCGCCGTGGTTTTGTGTGTTGTACATACTGTCACCTCCGAAAAGGGGCAGTACAGCATCACGCCATACTGCCCGAAGTCACAAAGATCACGCCTTCTGCTGCAGGACCTGGACGGCCTCCGGCAGAATGAGCTTGCCGTCCACACGCTCCGTGGCGAGGAAACCGACCTGACCGGTCGCGGCGAACAGCTCGTTGAGTCTTTTGAACGAACGACCCTGTCTGTCGGCAATCCAGTAGTAGGAAAACTCACCGAACGCGATGGTCTTCGCGCCTGCCGCGGGAGACGGCATATATGCCGACGTGCGCACAGGCTTGCCGAGAATGAGATCGGTCTCACCGGCGCGCAGTCCCGGCTGCCACAGGTACTGGCCGGTGGAGTCCTTGAGCTTGCGGACAGCCTTGACCGTCGCGTCGTTCATGACCCACACGGCGCCCTTGCGGTACGGCGTGCGCAGCGCGTAGTACAGGTCAATCAGGTCATCGCCAGTGATCGCCGTCGCGCTGCTTGCCGTAGCGCCGATCTGTGCGCCGCCGACGTCCGCGAGAATGCCGAGCGGCTTGCCCGTGCCGTCGCCGAGGAAGAACGCCTCTTCCTCTTTGGTGCCGATGCGGCGGGCGAATTCGCGCGTGATGTAGCTTTCGAGGTCGAACACGCTGTCATTGAGCAGCTCTTCGGACACCTTGATCATGGTGCCGAGCTTGTGGGCGCCGATGGTCAGCTGTGCAAAGGTGTCGTCGCTCTCCGGGTAGATGCCCTCTTCGTCGATCCACGACGCAGTGCCGTGCGAGGCGACGACGGGGATCTTGCGGTCGCCGGATTCGGAGCGGATGATGTTCGCAAGCTGGCGGAACATATTCTCCTCCTGCAGCGCGTCGATCAGGGTTCTTTCGTACTCGTCCGGGACGAGATAGCCGCCCTCAGAGTCGTCGCCGATCTGCAGCGCGTTCAGCACGCCGGGAAGAGGAGACTTCGAACGCATACGCGCCCAGAACGAAGTGCGGTACTCGTCGGACGCCGTGCCCTTCTTCTCGTCACCTTTCGGCGACATCGGCTTTTCGGTCAACGGTTCGTTCACAGCGCGGGACAGTTCCTTGTCGAGCGCATCCTGCCGCTCCAGACGGGCGACCTCTTTTCCGAGCGCCGTGATGTCGGCTTCCATCTTGCCGTAAGTGGCGTCGTCCTCGGCGGACAACAGGCCGTCTTCGCCGCGGTGCGAGTCGAGGAATGCCTTCGTTTCCTCCCAAAGGCGGGCTCTTTTCTCTCTGAGTTCCTGAATAGTCATAGATTTTACCTCCAAAAATTAGTGTTGAATTAAATGAAGCCGTCCCATCAGTTCATCGATGGAACGACCTCTTTTCGGCTGTGTGTTGTTTACGGGTACGGTTTGCGGATCCGGTTCACGGTCATACTTTGCGGCTAACTTGTTGAGCAGCGCGTTTTCCACGGCTTTGCTCGAAAAAGAGAACGCCACCGCGTCTGTGACCGTTTTCTTCTCGTCGGTCAGTTCGCCGTCGGCAAAACCGAGTTCGATCGCTTTCCGGGCATTCATCCACGTTTCGTTCTCCATGAGTTTGGAGATATCCTTGCGCGGCAGACCCGTTTTCAGCTCATAGGCGTTGATGATGCTTTCTTTGACCTCGTCCAGCAGTTCGATGGCTTTCTTCATGTCGTTGTGATCGCCGAACGCCATCGTGGCGGGGTTATGCACCATCATCATCGCGGTCGGCGCCATCAGCACGCGCGTACCCGCCATCGCGATCACGCTGGCAGCGGACGCGGCGAGACCGTCGATTTTGACGGTGATATTGCCTTTGTAGTCCATGAGCATGGCGTAGATTTGCGATGCCGCCACGCAGTCACCGCCCGGACTCGACAGCCAAATTGTCACCGGTCCGCTGCCGCTGAACAATTCGTCCTTGAACATTTGCGGCGTAACTTCATCATCGTACCAGCTGTTCTCGGCGATGGTGCCGTACAGTTCAAGCACGCGTTCAGCGTCCGATTCGTTTTCGTTCCGAACCGGCGTCGCCCAGTTCCAGAACTTCTTCGTTTCCACTATTGCTTTCCTCCGTTTCTCTCGTTTTTTGCGTCGCCAAAATGGGAATCATATTCCCGTTGACGAGATACAGGTCGCCGCCTTCTTCGGCGGGGATCTTATCCATGTTCTCCAGTTCCCGGATGTCATTGGCGCTCATCCATCCGTTCTGTCTTGCCGTGGCGTAGCCGTTCATGCGGGATTGGTAATCGCCCCGGAGCAAACCCTCCACGTTGAACTTGAAGAAATACCGCTTCTTTTCTTCAGCGTTGAACAGTGACCGGAACATCGACTGCTCCCAGCGCACGATCCACGGCGCGAGGGTGTATTTCACGAATTCCAGAGACTGCTCTTCTATATTGCTGAACGAGCTTTTCTCCAAGTCGCCGACCATATGCGGCGGGACACGGAAGATACGCGCTATTTCGTTCAATTGAAATTTACGCGTCTCCAGAAACTGCGCTTCGTTCGGCGAAATGGAGATCGGCGTGAAGTGCAGTCCGTCTTCCAATACGGCAACGCGGTGCGAATTGGCGCTGCCGCCGTACTGCGCGTTCCAACTGTCCCGGATGCGTTCCGGGTTTTTCAGTGTGCCGGGATATTCGAGCACGCCGCTGGGCGCCGCGTTGTTCGCGAAAAACCGCGCGCCGTACTCCTCGCAGGCGATGGCCATACCGATCGCGTTGCGCGCCATCGCGATGGGCGAATAGCCGACTAATCCGTCAAAACCCAAGCCCGGAATATGCAGCACGTCGGACGGCTGCAGGATCACGGTTTCGTCCTTCATCGTGTCGGCTTCTTCGTTGGAGTGCACGTAGCTGTAAAACAGGCGTCCGTTGTCGTCGCGGTCGACTGTCATTTTGCTCGGCATCAGCGGATACAGTCCGATCACTTCTCCTTTTCCGTTACGGACGATCTGCGCGTAGGCATTGCCGTACAGCAGCAGATGTGTCATCAAGGTCTCGCGAAAGACGAACGACGACATTTCCGGGTTGGGTTCGTCATGCAGCAGCGTATACAGCGGATGGTCGGTCGCTTTTTCCTTGCCGCCGCTGTCGTTGTACCGATACAGATGCAGCGGCAGTCCGGCCACGGCTTCCGAAAGGATACGGACGCAGGCGTACACCGCCGTCATCTGCATGGCGCTGCGCTCATTGACGAATTTGCCTGCGGTCGAACCGCCCATGTAGAACGCGAACGAACTGCCCGCCGTGCGGTTGGCAGGTTTATCCCGCGACCGGAACCGGCTGAAGAAACGTGCCAAAAAGATCATCTCCTCGTAAAAAAGTGCAAAATAATACAGCCCTGCAAACGCAAAAGCTGTTTGTTGATTTTCAGTTGACAGGATACTCGAAAACGAGTATGCTAAATGAAGATAAAACGCAAAGGAGCCATTTTGAAATGAAGAAAATACTCGCTGCCGCCATTTGCCTGACGCTGTGCCTTTTGTCCGCCTCCTGCTCTCTGAAAGGGTCGGATGCGACATCTCCGGTAACGGAAGAAAGCACATCAGTTGCGGCATCATTGACCACGGAAACACAAGCGGAACCGACAACGGAGCAGACTGTCGAAGAGACCGTTCCGGAGCAGAGTACCCAGCAGACGACTACGCAAACACAGCCGACAACCGCGTCGAGCGACATTCAGATTTCCGACCTGCCGACGGAGTTTGTCTTTTCATCCGGCGCCGGCGGCTGGGATACGACGCTGACGATTCGTCCGGACGGAACCTTCGACGGCATCTATCATGACAGCGATTATATGCAACTGTATTATTCGACCTTCAACGGAAAACTCGGACAGCCCAAGAAAACCGGAGAGCATACGTATCTTGTGAAGATCGAAGAATTCCATGTGACCAATGACCAGGATAAAGTGTTTTACGATGACAGCGTTGAATATATTCCGTCCGATCCATACGGGTTGGAAAACACAAACGAGCTGATTCTGTACGCGCCCGGCATGCCTATCTCCGATATGCCGGAGGACTGCCAAAGCTGGCTCATGTTTTACGAAAAAGAGAACAGCGTCCTGGCGGACGGGGATTACGTGCTGTACAACGCGCAGGAGGGCGACGCATTCATAGGACTGCACTGATCGACACGCAAATCGGTTGACCGCGCTGATACCGGAGCCTTGATGGTACACCCGGCTCTGGTGTGTCTATTTAATTACCGACGCCGACACTACGACCAAAAGAGCCTCTCGGCTCCTTCGGCTTTGCGGGGTTGTCGGTCAGTCGTCGAGCACACCGTAGACGTCGTCGGCGAAGTAGCATCCCGTGAAGATGTTGAAGATCGCCGTGCATTTGACGCCCGCCGGGGTGCGCACGATGTAGCTGCCGTCCGGAAGCTGCTCCAAAACTTCAACCTCCTGCTTGGGTGCGGTGTGTCTGCCGTCCATGTCCGTGCTGTGTAAAAATGCCAGTGCCATGATGCCTGCTCCTTTCGGTTTTTCGGCGCGGTGTTCCCGTTCCGTTGTGCCCATATTACCGTCTATTTC
>JAFSYP010000097.1 GCA_017449935.1 Clostridia bacterium | reverse complement strand
TGGCGAGTTAGGTTGGCAGATGCCTTTGCCTGCTTAATTATATATACCTGATACTTTATGGCTGGTTCTTACCGGCTTGGTTATTTATTCCCTTTCTGTTATCCCATCCCGCGTGGAGTTTTCATAACAATGACAATCAAGAAAAGACTGCTGCATCCCCCAACTTTCCGTGAACATCGTTTTTTAGCTTCAACGTCTTACGTCAGTGAATCGACTTTCATGAGCAGTTCGGTCAGATGCCGGCGGGCGTTTTCGATGACCGCTCTGCCGTCTTCCGTGTTCAGCCCGTTCCGGCGGATCGTGCGGCGCATGATGCGGGTGTAGCCGACGATCATGGCCTTTTCCTCCGTCTGCCGGATGGCGGCCTCGTCTGTCGTGCCCAGATACAGCGCGAGCATCTTGCACCACAGCTCGCCCGCCGTTTCATAGGTGATGCCGAGGAAGCTCAGGATGTTGTCGTGATCCAGCTCGGAATACCCGACGTAGGCGTTGTACATGCTGGCAAGCTCAAAGACCGGATGACCATGACAGAGCGTGTCCATGTCGATCAGCAGCGTTTCGCCGTTTTGCAGCATGACGTTCTTGATGTGATAGTCGCCGTGCATCATGTGGTTGTCTTCGGGCACGGCTTCGATCAGTCCATAGAGCTTTTCAAATTGATCGGACGGCAGATAATCCTTGAGGAAAGCCGCCCAGTCGAGCGCCACGGCGCGCATGTCCGGCATGGATTCGGGCTTGACGACGGTGGAGTGAATGAGCTTGAGCAGATCGACGCTCATTTTGGCGATCTCGTCGACGGTCTTTTCGCCGCGGATCAGCAGCTTGGCAAAGCTCGTCGCGTTCAGCAGCTCGAAAACCGAACCGTATCCGCCGCCCTCGATGCGCACGACGTCGTAGGGGATCGCCGTCGGAACGCCGAGCACAAACGCCGTCCGCGCCAGCTCACGCTCGCGGTGGATCTCCGGCAGCGCGTCGGGATTGAGATAGACCTTGACGATCGTGTCCGGATCGATGCGGTACACTTTGCCGTTCGCGCCCTGTCCGATCACTTCGCATCCCTCGACAGAGATCACGCGGTATGCCTTTTGGATGTCCATCATTTCGGTAAATCCCGTCATATCGAAGATCTCATATACTTCGGGGGAAACATTGACGAGCCTTGTATCGGAGACCGCTTTTTTCAGGCGCAGCACGATGCGCAGCCCGGCGCTGGAGATATACTGCAGCGCGTCGCAGTCCAGCACGACCGTATGCGGCGCAGCCTGTTCGCGCAGCGCTGCGATCTCCTTTTCCACATCGGCGGCATTCGCAGAGTCGATATGACCCGACAGGGAGATCGTGAGCACGCCATCGTTCAGGGTATGTTTGATTTCAGCCATTTTGTGCAACTCCTTTAAAGACTTCTTCAGTCAGTTTTGTATATTCTTTCCATGCTTCGGTGTCGGACAATTCTTTTGTATATGCAGCAACCGAGCGGTAATACCATGCTTGTTTTACAGGGTCTTTCTGATTGAAACGATTCCACAGCGCGTCGCCTTCCCCGCGGTACAGACGCAGAAAGGAGCGCATATTGGAGAGCTTGTCGGACAGCCACATGATTTTTGTGCCGACGTCTGCGGCATTCTCCAGCACGGCGAGCGATTCCTCTTTGCGGAGAAGCCAACTGTCACACGGCGGCATGTCGGCGCGCTTGTCCTCGGTCTCGGACGACACAAGCGATGCGACGCGTTCGCCGAACCGGCTGCGGATCTTTTCAATCGTCGTCGGCGTGTCCTCGACCGTGTCGTGCAGCACTGCCGCCGCCAAAACCTCCGGATCATCGGTGATCGTGCCCGCAATCGCAGCGACTTCGAGCGGATGCAGGATGTACGGCGATCCGTTTTTGCGCTTCATCCCGGAATGCGCCTGCACGGCAAAGCAGACCGCTTCTTCAAATGCGCCTGCGTCCGGTACGGGAGCTTTTTCTTTCGGTTCCATTTTTACCTCCGTCAAATACTTTTTTTGATCGTCAGAATGTTCTTGCCGTCCCTGTATTCGTAGCGCACATCATCCATCGTTTTTTTGACGAGGAACACGCCGAGTCCGCCTTCCTGCCGTGCTTCGGCGGAGAGCGTCGTATCGGGATCGGCGGCGGCAAGCGGATCGTAGGGCTTGCCGTTGTCGATAAAGGTTATGACGACTGCAAGCGGATCTCGTTCAACCTCCACGCGTACGGTCGCCGGGCCTGTCGCGGGGTCGTAGGCATAATGCGCAATATTGCCGAACAGTTCGTCGATCGCAACGTCGATCTGCATCTGCGCTTTCATCGGGCAGTCGAGCGCCTCCAGTTCGGCGTCCACAAACGCCGTGACAGTCGGTATGTTTTCCAAAGTTGCCTCCAATGTCAGTTCTTTCGCATCCGACATCGTTTCCGCATCCTTTCCGATATATTGAACGCACAGCATCGTCAGGTCGTCGAACTGCTCGGCGTCCCCCACGAAACTGTTTACGGCGTTATGTACCTGTTTCAGAATATCCTCCGGTTTGGTGTCGTCGTCCTCATTCAGCGCTGCAAGCATCCGTTCCGTACCGAAAAGCGTCTGCTCTGCGTCACTTGCTTCCGGTACGCCGTCGGTATACAGGAACAGCTTGGAACCCGGTTTCATTTGCAGTTCGTATTCCTTGTATCGGACGCCGTCCATGCCGCCGATCACGAAGCCGTGTTTGTCTTTTATCAGCTCAAATTTGCCGTTAGCTTCTCTGAATACGGGGTATTCATGTCCTGCGTTGGCGGCGGTGAGCTTTCCGGTCGACAGCTCGAGGATGCCCAGCCAGACCGTTACGAACATTTCCTCGCGGTTGTTGGAGCAGATCGCCGCGTTGGTATCGGTGAGGATCTGCGCCGGAGATTTGCCGAGCATGGCGTTGTTTGCCAGAATGATCTTGGAGGCCATCATGAACAGCGCCGCCGGAATGCCCTTGCCGGAAACGTCCGCCATAACCATGCACAGGTGGTCGTCGTCCACAAGGAAGAAATCGTAGAAGTCGCCGCCGACTTCCTTGGCAGGCGTCATCGAAGCATAAATATCAAACTCCGCCCGATCGGGAAACGCAGGGAAGATATTGGGCAGCATATCCGCCTGAATTTTCGTCGCAAGGGAAAGCTCGGTGCTGATGCGCTCCTTTTCCGCCGTGATCTTCGTCAGATTCTCGATGTACGCATGGATCTGTTCTTCCATTTGGTCGATCGAACCGGCGAGCGTACCGATCTCGTCCGTGTTGCGTATGGACGCTTTCAGCTTTGTTTCCGCAACGGTGTTTTCGGTCGAGAAGCGCGTCGCTTCCTCGGACATCAGCTTCAGCGGATGCAGAAGCGTATGGTGGAGGAAAACGCTTTGCACGACGATCACGGCGGCAACCAGGCAGATCAGCGTAAGCAGGATCTTATTCATAAAGCTGTTGCGCATATTGGTCAGAACGTCCATCTGTCTCTGCACGCAGAGCAGGGCTTTGACGGCGCCGTCGCTCGCTTTGAGCGGCACGATCATCGTGATGTGCGCATCGGTCTCTATGTACCCTTTGTCGCGGATCAGCATTTCACGCTCGGCGGTTCCGTCATAGAGCGCTCTGTACTTCTGCCGGTATTCGTCATTGGTCGTGTCCCGCAGATAGCCGAAATCGTATTTTGAAAATTCGCTGTTGTGGTCGATCGTCGAAAAGATAAATTTAATGTGTGCATAATCCGTGGTGTCGGGGATGATGACGTAAATGAACGTGGAGCCGGAAGAATTGCAGAGCCTGTCCAGATTGCTCCACACTTGCGTATACATCTCGCCCTCGCCGCCGCTTTGCACATAGGCGTCCATGTCGTCGGCGTTGACAAGCTGCGCCGCCGTTTTCGCGGTCAGATACGCGCCCTCGGCATACTGTTCCAGAAGCGCGTCGGTAAAGATGCTGTACCCGATCGTCAGAACGATCGCCGAGAATACAACCAGCAGCAGAACGATACCGGTTATGCTTTTTACTGTGGCGTGTTGTCTGAGTTTTTTCATTGTAGTTTCCTTTAATTCAATCACACAAAAACTGCAGCATGGGAAGCACTTTGAACAAATGGATTCGTATATTATGAGTATAACATTTCCAAGATATTCAGTCAATAGAATTGTATTGCAATTCTGTCCTTTCAGTCGAAAGGAAAACGCGTTTTTCGCGGGTTCTGCCTAATTGTAACGTCACATTTTTTCGCGCAGACTCTGTGCCGTTTCCAAAAGGCGCGTCAGAATCGCGTCGCGTTCGGCGTCCGGCGCTTCAAGGCTCTGGTGGTGCGCCTCCAGCACGCAGTCGCCGAGATAGCCGATCTCGCGCAGCGTACAAAGAAACAGATTCCAGTCGATCGTCCCGTCGCCGGGGATCAGATGACCGTCGCCGCTGCCGTCGTTGTCCTGAATGTGCAGGGACATGGGCACGACGGCGCACGCTTTCAGCACGTCCGACTTATAGCCGCAACAATGCGCATGCCCCACGTCAAAACACCAGCCGAACCAGTCGGAACCGACCTTTCTGACAAGCTGTGCGATGACGCGCGGATCGGACGATGCGCCCCAGAGGATATTCTCCGACAACAGCACGACGCCGCATTCTTCCGCCTTCGGCAGCCACTTTTTGATTGCGTCGGCGTTGACCTGCAGAAAGCGCAGCCGGCTGTGGATCGTTTTGCCGTTCGCCTCATGCCAGATCGGATGCACAACGAGATACCGCGCGCCGAGCACGGACGCCGCCTCGATGGAACGGCCGAGAAGTGCGGAATCGGCTTCGCCCGGCGCATGGGCGTGCGTGTAGATGATGCCAGCCGCATCCGCACGTTCCCGGACGGTTTTTGCCCAGTCAAGATACCCGTCGCCGAGGAAGGGCGAGCCGTCGAACGTCCAGTAGTCGAAGCCCATATCGAGCCCTTCATAGCCGAGCGACGCGAGCCGTTCGGCTGCTTTTGCCGCGTCGTACCCGTCCTCGAAAACGTCCGTTGTCGTGACGATGCGCGGCTTCATACCGATAACAACAGAACCCTCGAACGATTTGTATTCTTTCTTGATGCCGAGCTCTTTGAGCCACGCGCGTGTCTCGAAGGTTTTCAGATTGCCGTTCGTGTTTTCATAGACCCACGTCGGCGTCGGCCACAGGCAGACCTCGGGCGAAACCGCTTCATAGAAGTTTTTGCCCACGCCGTCCTGCCCGTGGTGCGCCATTTTGCAGTAGTCACAGTCGAGCAGGCCGCTGCTTTCCCACTCGGCGATCGTCTTGTTACCGGCGTTTACCTGCGCGTCGCCGGTGAATAGAATGCTCGTCCCGCCGAGATCCATGCGGAAAATAACAGAGTGCTCATTGACGTCGATGAATGATGTATCCGGCGTATAGAGTACGGTGATTTTCGCGGCGCCGATGAAGAATACATCGCCGGTATGGAGAATCTGCACCTTCTCGGGGAAGGCTTTGCTGACGCGGTCAAATACGCTGACCATCTCCATACCTTCCTGCTGGGAACGGGATTCGTAAAGCGCATACGGCACGAAGTTCAGCATGACCTTGTCGAACGAGACCTGTTTTGCGCGGTTTTCCGCGACCTCATAAAAAACTTCGACGTGATCGGTATGCGGATGGGACAGGAACCACGCGTCGATGTGCGGCTTCCTTTGACCGGTAACGGCTTTCAGGTACTCGACGAAATATTCCGTCTCGGTCTTGTGTCCGCCGTCGACGACGATGACTTTACCGTCCTCGGTCGTGATGATGAAGCTGTCGCCGATCGTATCCGTGACCGACCGGAGCATATGGATCGCGTTTTGGTTCATGGTGTTTTTCACTTTTTCCTTCCTGACAGTCAACATGGTCTTGAACCGATTCCACAGAGAGGCGATCACTTCATAAATCGTTTTGAAAAACGCGACGAAAAGGCGGTCTGTGTCGTTATCGGCGCTTACGGAAAGCGGCTGCGCCTGTTCCGCGCCGACGGCCAGCGCCGGAGACACCGCAGTCAGCATGAAAAAGAAAAACAGCAGCAAACTGATCAGACGTTTCTTCTTCATATTTATCCACCCTTCTTTGGTTTCTTTTTCACACAGTTCTCATTTCAAACAGAAATCGCCCCGTTTTGAACGGTCAATTCAAAAGAAGCATGAATCTTTTCCGACGACGTGCCGAGCAGCAAGGTGTGTCTGCCGTCATGCAGGCCGTAACGCATATCCGCATCGTAATAACAAAATGCGTCTTCGGAAAGCCGAAGGGTCACGGTTTTCGTCTCACCCGCTTTCAGCGCAGTGCGCGCATAGGCTTGCAGCTCCGCGACAGGGCGCACGACAGAGCAGTTGTGTGAACTGCGATACAACTGTACCACCTCAGCACCATCCCGGTCGCCGGTATTCGTGATCCGGAAAGTGACCTCGGCGCCGTTCTCCGTGAGAGTGAGCTTGGCAGATTCTATAGAGAAGGCGGTATAACTCAAACCGAAACCGAACGGGTATAACGGCTTTCCGTCGTCGTCGCAGTAGGCATACCCGCGGCCGGACGGCTTGTGCGCATAAAACAGCGGGAGCTGTCCGACGTTCTTCGGGATGCTGATCGGCAGTTTTGCGGACGGATTTGTCTCGCCGAACAGGATCTCCGTCAGCGCTTTGGCGCCCTGTTCACCCGCATACCACGCTTCAATCACCGCGTTTGTCTTTTCGATCCATGCCGTCATGTCGATCGGCGCACCGTTCTGCAGCACAATCACGGCGTTCGGATCGGCTTTGCACAGACGCAGGATTGTATCCTCCTGGTCTTCTTTGATTTCCTGCGCCGTTTTGTCCACGATTAGGCCGCCGTCTTCTATGCGGCTTTTGTGCACGGTTACCGCAGGCAGGCGCAGATCGCTGCGGTCGCTTCCCTCGCCCTCGACAATCGCGGCGAAATAGAGATTGACGTCGCACGTCGGTGCGAGCGTTTCCACATCGCCGTTGTCGCCGCAGATGATCTGCACGCCGTTGCCGAGATAGGCGCGCAGCGATTCGAGCGGCGTCGGCGCGTCCGCGCCCCGCCACGGCGTCCCGTACGGACCGGAATAATTGGAGCCGATTGGGATGCGGTCGGCGCTTTGTCCGAACACGCCGATACGTTTGATCTTTGTTTTGTCGAGCGGCAGCACGCCCTCGTTTTTGAGCAGGACAATGGTTTCTCGCGCCGCTTCGAGCGCCAGCTCCCGATGCGCGTCGCACCGCACGAGCGCCTGTGCTGCAGCCGGATCGCGGTACGGATCGTCAAACAGTCCGAGCCGGAACTTGGCGGTCAGGACACGCAGGACATTTTTGTCCAGCTCTACTTCAGTGATATATCCTTTTTCAAGCGCCTGTTTGACTGCGTCGAACCGATCGAAAGGCAGGATTACGTCGAGGCCTGCTTTGAGCGCCATCGCCGCAGCCTGTACGTCAGACGAAGCGAGCCGGTGCGCGGAACACACGCCGTCGACGCCGCAGTAATCGGATACGACGAAGCCGTCAAAGCCCCACTCCTCCCGAAGGATCTGTGTCAGCAGTCGCGCATTCGCCGAACACGGTACGCCGTCCCACGCGTTATACGCTGCCATGACGGACTGCGCGCCCGCGTCGAAGCACGCCTTGAACGGAGGCAGGAACACTTCGCGCATCGTACGTTCGCTCGTTTCGGAATAATTGGAATCGCGTCCGCCCGCGGCGTAGTTGTCGGCAAAATGCTTCGGCGTCGCGATCACGCCGTTTTGCTGAAGCCCCCGACACATGGCGGCGCCCATATCCGATGCGAGCTGCACGTCCTCGCCGTATGTCTCCACGGTACGTCCCCAGCGGCAGTCACGCGCGAGATTGACCACAGGTGAAAACACCTGCCGTACACCGACGACGGCGCATTCTTTGCCGATCGCGTCGGCGACACGACTGACCAGTACGGGATCGAAAGACGACGCAAGCGCGATGGGCTGCGGAAAATTCGTACACATGCCCCATTGCGCGCCGTGCAGTGCCTCGCCGTTTTCGATCGGCGGGATGCCGTGCGGCTGCGCTTCTATGCTGCAGTGCACGTCTGCGTTGATCTTTTCGGCCACTTGAGCGGGGGACGCAGGGGCGCTGCGGTTTTGATGCATAAAATGACCGGGGTTGCGGTAACTGCCGCAAAGCGGATTGCGATGCTTGTCGTAATCGCCGTCCACATCAAAATACATGTCAGCGGTCACCTGACGGATCTTTTCGTCTGTTGTCAGTTCACAGAGCAGTGCCGCCGCGCGCACTTCGGGTGATTCCATCATAAAAAGATTTCCTTTCCGGTCTGCCGCACCTTCGTTTTATTTAAGGCAATACCGCACAAATCGCGGCGTACGCCTTGTTTGAATACTATTCCGTCATGCTGCGCAAAAATCTCTTGACTGGCGAAAGCCAGCCTGCGATCTTTTTGTACAACTTGACGAAAAATCTTGCTTCACAATCCGCACACCCCTATTGTGCGGTATTGCCTTAATAGATTCATTCCGCCGGCAACAGCGTAATCACTTCATAGTGACAACGCGCCTCGGTGCGCAAAGGCATTCGCCAGCCGCACGCGCCGGCGCTCACGTTCATCACGGCGCCGCCTTCGGTATAATCGCCGCAGGCATAACCGATCAGCCGGTAAAGCACGCCCAGCGGAAAGAGCTGTCCCGCGTGGGTGTGGCCGGAAAGCTGTAGATCCGTTCCGACGGACAGGTTCTCTTTGAACGCCGCGGGCTGATGATCCGCGACAATCAGGTATTTTTCCGGCGCAGGGTTTTGCAGCGACAGATTATCCGCCCTGCGTTCGCCTTCGCTGACGTCCTCTCTGCCCAAAAGCAGCAAATCCGGCGCGATTACGGAAAATTCGTCACACAGAACGATCACGCCGTTTTCTTTCAATGCGGTTTCGAGTTCGTCCGGAGTGAATTTCCGCCCGCCTGCGTATTCGGCGTGTCCTTGCCGGTCGTGATTGCCGTAGATAAAGAATACAGGCGTTTCATAATCCGCAAAGAGCCGGAATGCGGCTTCCATCTCTTCTTTCGTGGTGTAATCGTCCACGATATCGCCGCCGAGGATCGTCGCGTCCGGATGCAAATCGCGCACCTCGGCAATCGTTTTCTCCGTGACCGAAAACGGCTGCGCGCTGCCCACGTGCAGGTCAGCGATAAAAACAACCGTGTGCGGCTGATCCAGTTTTTCGGACGTATATGTATGCGCCTGCGGCGTGACGGTCTGCATATTGACGACGCCGAAAACAAAGAAAAGCACACCGAAAACAAGCCCCGCCGTACGGGCTGCAGAGAAACGACGTTCCTTTTTCCGGACGGCCGAAAACAAGCTGCACAGCGCGTCGGCAAGCGCGTCCGGGAGCAGCGCGGCGTACAGGGCCATCATCAGAGGCTGCGCTGTCCGAAGCTGCACCGGCCCTGCCAACACGAGAAATGCGAATAAGATGGCCAGCAACGCTTTGCCGACGATCAACAGACCACGAAGCGCCGGCTTTACGGTCCTTTTCCGTAAAAGAAAGCCGACTGCCGTAACAATCGCTTCCGCAGCCAGAAACCAGAGAGTAAAAATGAAAACAATGTGCATCGTTACATATCCTTTGCTTGTATTATTTTGAACCAAAACAATTATGAACACGTCTTAAACCACATCAGTTAATACTATAATAGATTCCATCTCAAATGTCCAGCTTCAATTGTCAGTCGTACTGCCTTTTTTTAAGCAGTCTTTCCGTTGAAAAACGGATTCCGCTCCGTTACGCATATCATTGTCAATCACGATGTCCGATGAAAAGAGTTGATAATATGTTGAAAGTGTGTTATGCTTTACAGCAGAATTGAATCAAAAAACTATACTTAAGGCAACACCGCACAATTGGGGTGTGCGGATTGCGAAGCAAGATTTTTCGTCAGGTTGTACAAAAAGATCGCCGGCTTGCTGACGCAAGTCAAGAGATTTTTGTGCAGCATGACGGAAACAGATTCAAGCAAGGCGTGCGCCGCGATTTGTGCGGTGTTGCCTTAATACTGTGGAAAGGTTTATGGCTTTATGTACGATGAAAAACTGAAACGCGTCATTTTTGACCAACTTGAAGAAGTTCTCAAGATCTATGAGAAGCTCGTCTACCGCAAGGTCGGCGAACTTGCGCACGCCGAGGCACTGACGACAACGGAGCATCTGCGCACAGTCCCGCTGAGCGGCTGGTCTCCCATCGGGGCAGGCACGACATGGGGCGGCGAATGGCAAAACCTGTGGGTCAAAGGCGACTTTATTGTACCGCCGGAGCTGGACGGACGTCCTCTGTACGCCGTATCGCTGTGCGGCGGCCGGGAACAGCTCTTCTTCCTCAACGGCGAGCCAAAAGGACTGTTCAACCGTAAAAACTGCGAATTTATCGGCGGCAACCATGCCGCACAGTATATCGGCATCGGCAAAAGCGGCGAGCGAATCGAGCTTGCATTCGAGTGCTACGCCGGGCATTTCGACGTGGACACCGACCCGTACAACAACTACGACTATCCCGACATTACGTTTCCGGACTTCACCCACACCTACGACGGTGTCATGATTTGCGTGCGCGACGAGGATTTTTTTACACTGCTGTTCGACCTGCGCGAACTGCTCGGTGCCGCGCTGCACCGCACGGACGGCGATTTTGTCGCATCACGTGCCGGTGAGGCACTGGTACGCATCCATGACACGCTTGTACTCTACCCGCGTGATGCAGACAAAGAGGCGGTGCAAAACGGTGTCCGCGCATCTCTTGCGATCTCACGTCCCTTCTTTAAGGGCGAAAACTCCCGCGTGTTCGGCAAAGTTGGATACATCGGTCATTCGCATCTCGACACCGCATGGCTTTGGACTGTCGATGAAGGCATCCGCAAGTGCGCGCGAACCTATTCGAACGCGCTGCATCTGATGGAGCAGTACCCTGAATATCAGTTTTTCCAGTCCTCTGTGCTGCACACCGAATGGATGAAGCTCTATTACCCGACGATCTTCGCGGACATCAAACGCCGCGTTGCCGAAGGCAGATATGAGCCGAACGGAGGCGTATATGTGGAGTGCGACTGCAACATTACGTCGGGCGAGCTGATGGTGCGGCAGTTTCTCAAAGGGCAGCAATTTACGCGTGAAAACTTCGGCTACACCGCTGATTGCTTCTGGCTGCTCGACACCTTCGGCTACAACGGCAACATTCCGCAGATCATGCGTGGGTGTGAAACGCGGTATTTCTATACCACCAAAATTTCTTGGAACGAACTGAACAAGTTTCCTTTCGAGAGTTTTATCTGGCGCGGCATCGACGGTAGCGAAGTACTGACGCATTTTGCCCGAACGCACGGTTGGCCGGACGCGGACGACGGCTATGCCGCTGTGCAGTCCATCTCGCTCAAGAATACGACCGATCTCAGACTGCTGGCGTACGGCTACGGCGACGGCGGCGGCGGACCGACGTGCGGTATGCTCGAATCGGCCAGACGCGCCTCGCACATGGACGGTATGCCGGTCATGGAACCGATGACGATCAGCGCATTCATGCATGAGCTGGAATCGCAGAAGGATACCTTGCCCGTCTATCGTGACGAACTGTACCTTGAACTGCATCGCGGTACGCTCACGCAGAATCATGACGTCAAGCGCAAGAATCGCAAGGCGGAGTACGCACTGCGGAACATGGAGTATTGCAATGTGCTTTCCCGTTCGCCGCGCCACCCCAAGAGCGACGAGTGGCTGAAAACGCTGCTGAAAAATCAGTTTCACGATATCCTGCCCGGCACCTGCATCACGGAAGTTTATGAAGTGTATAACCGGGAGCTCGACGCCGTGCTTGCGGGCTACGCGGACGCCGCGGCACAGTTTGCCGCGTCTTTGACGGACGACAGCGCGTGCGTAACGCTGTTCAACACGCTGTCCTTCCCGCGGCGCGATCCGGCTGTACTCGAAATACCGGGCTACGCACGCGACCTTCCGTCGCAGCGCTATTCCGATGTGTGCGGACGCAACGTGCTTGCGGTCGGCGGTCTGCATCTTTGCGGATTCGGCAGTCAGGTGATCGAGATGTCCGATACGCCGCTGCCGCTCCCCTCTCCCTTTATCTACGACGGCGTCACGCTGACAACGCCGTTTGCCCGTCTGACATTCGACAACGACGGCTATATCGCGTCGTACATCGATCTTGAAAGCGGACGCGAGCTGCGCAAAGGCGGCGGCGAACCGCTGGGGGTCTTCCTTTTCGGCGAAGATGTTCCGTTCCTATATGACAACTGGGACGTGGATCGCGAGACCGTCCGCAATCTAAAACCTGTGCACGGATTCAAAGGCCGCACGCTCGTCACCGACGGCGCGGTCGAGATCCGTCTGCGCAGCGCATTTGACATCGGCGACGGCACGACACTCTGGCAGGACATGGTCTGCTACGCTGATACGCCGCGCATCGACTTCCATACGCGCGTCGACTGGCAGAGCCCGCACCGCCTTTTGAAAGTCGGGTTTGATCTCAATGTGACTGCTTCGCGCGCGCGGTGCGAGATCCAGTATGGCGCGATCGAGCGTCCCACGACCGAAAACAGCAGTCTCGAGGTCGCGAAATTCGAGGTCTGCAACCGTAATTACACCGACGTCAGCGAACCGGGGTTCGGCGCCGCCTTGCTGAATGACTGCAAATACGGCATTTCGGTGACCGACTGCAACCTGCGTCTGTCGCTGCACCGCGGCGGCAACCATCCCAACGTGACCGGCGACTGCGGCGTGCATGAAATGACATACTCGCTGCTCGTGCATGACGGCGGCTTCCGCGCGCAGTCCGTCGTGCATCCGGCGTACGAAGTGAACGTACCGATTGTCGCCGTTTCGGGCAAAGCGGAGATTGCCCCCTTCGCCGCTGTCGACAAAAACAACGTGATCGTCGAGTCCGTAAAACCCGCCGAGGACGATTCCGATTCGTTTGTCCTGCGGCTATACGAATGCGAGGGTACGCGCACAAACGCAACCGTACATCTGTCTGAACCGGTTGACCATGCCGTACTGACCAATATGCTCGAAGACGCGCGTGAAACGATCGACATAACGGACGGCGGGTTCACCTTGCCGTTCGGACCTTTCGAAATCAAAACCGTCAAATGCGCACGCAAATCATGAACTGAGACAAAAACAGCTTGTCAATCGTCCAAGGATCACTCTTCTTTCCGAAACAACACATGACGGTGTGATGTGAAAAAACAAGGAGGAACAACATGCCTTTTTCTGAAATACTGCAATGGATCGTCGGTTCGCTGTACGGTCTGTCCATGGTGCTCGGTTTGATTATTCCGGTCGGTCTTCCGCAGCGTCTGACCGGCAGTATCACCGATACGATGCCCCAAACGCCGGAGAGCTTCGTCCCAACCGTACGCCTCGTTGCCTTCACGGACTCTCACAACCGCAACGATCACGTTGCAGACGCAATCGACACCGCATACGAGCTGTTCGACAACGACCTCGTGTATGCGGGTGTGGACGGCTTCTTCGGGCTTGGCGACTTTTCGAGCGTCGGCGGCGAGGGCGATTACGCGCGCTACGCCGAAACGCTGCACGAACACGTCCGTCCCGAAACCGTGCTCGTCAACATCCACGGCAACCACGAGTTCAAAAACGACAACTACCGCGAGTATTTTTTAAAATACTTCGGACACGATCCGGACACCGTGACCGAGATCAACGGCTTTTCCTGCATCGCATTCTCCGGCGAGCGCGGCGCGACCGAATGGACGTTCACACCGAAAAGTTTGCACTGGCTTTCCGCATCGATCAAAAACGCGGAGAAAAAAGCGAACGGCAAGGCGATCTTCGTCTTCCAACATCCGCATCCGTGGGGCACAGTCTACGGCTCCACCTACTGGAGCGATCCGGAAATCAACCTTGTTCTGAACAGTCATACGTCCGTCGTGGACTTTTCCGGCCATTCGCATTTCCCGATGAACGACCCGAGAAGCATCATCCAGACGACTTACACTGCCGTCGGCTGCGGCGCGATGGCGACCTTTGAACTGGACAAGAACTATCTTCCCGGCCAGCATCCGGATGGCTACGATCCCGCGGCACAGATGTGCGTGATCGAGGCGGACGACGACGGCAGCGTGCGCATCCGCGGGTATGATCTGCTGAGCGACACCTATATCTGCGAATACTATGTGGACAACGTAAACGACAAAAAGAGCTTCGCCTATACCTACCGCAACCAAAGAGCACACGACGCCGCGCCCGTATTCCCCGAAGACGCTGCCGCGACGGCGTATAAGAATGAGAACGGCGAATGGGTGATCTCCTTTGACGAGGCGGCCGTACCGGAGGGCTATATTGTGCATGAATACAAAGTGACGATCCGGGATGACCGCGGCAGGAAGGTGTTCAGCGATAATTTCGTCAATGATTACTACGTATTTGACGACGACAAAACCGCCGACTTCCGCGTCGGGAGCGATACGCTCGAATCGGGCAAATCGTACACGTTGCTTGTCCGTGCGGAGAGCGCGTATCATAAATACTCCGATTCGATCCGTCTGCTGTTTACCGCGCAGGGATCCGATTGATTGTCAAATGAAAGGTGCTGTTCTGTATGAAAAAACAAATGCGATTCTCTGTTTGCTTCTCTGTGTTTTTCTTGCCTTTTCCTGCGCAGTTCCTGCGTTCTGTGCGCAGGCGCAAAGCTCCTTCGGCGCGTATGACCATGTTCTGATCATCGGGATCGACGGCGCAGGCCGGTTTATCAAAGACGCCGATACGCCGAACTTTGATCGGATTTTTTCTTCCGGCGCAGTCAATTATACCGCACGTACGGAAGTGCCCACAGACAGCGGACCGAACTGGGGCTCCATTCTCACCGGCGTTTCCTATTTCAAGCATCGGATCCACAACGGCAATTCGGGCGAGAATGAACGCAGCAGCGACACGGCATTTCCGTCCGTGTTCACCTACGCCCGCCGCGCTTTTCCGGACGCCGAGCTTGCGTCGTTCGTGAACTGGAACAACATCAATTACGGCATAATCGAAAAGGATATCGGCGTAACAAAAGTGCATATCAGCAGCGACGAATCCCTGACAGACGCCATTTGTGCATTTTTTGACGAGGGCAACGCTCCCGCGCTATTCTTCGTGCAGATGGACGAGGTGGACGCTGCGGGACATGCGTACGGCAGCGCTTCGGAGGAATACTTCAACGCGATCCGTCAGGCAGACGACCGTCTCGGCAGAATCTACGACGCAGCCGAACGGAACGGATTGATCGAAAACGGGCTGTTTATTGTTGTTGCCGATCACGGGCACAAAATAAAGGGCGGACACGGACGATTCTCCATGCGTGAAACGAACACAACAGTCGCGGCAGCAGGCAAAACGGTAGTTTGCGCAGGCACGCTCGACAATCAAACGCGCGACCGAGACGTAGCCGCTGCCGTGCTGTACGCCCTCGGCATTGAACGCCCCGAGAATTTCACTGCACGTATCCCGGCCAATCTTTTCACGGACGTCAAAGGAGAAAAACGTCCGATCCTGAAAGACCCGACAGATTGGTTGATTTCTTCATTCATGTGGCTCGTTACCCTCAGTACGGCCTGGATTTAAGACATCGCCGCACAAAACGCGTCGCAGGATGAATTGCCCGCAAGGAAACGCCTAATGCGTCCGTCATCAGAACGTAGTAAAGTGTACCCAAGGAAGCCGACGACTGTGTCGTTCTGCATCAGGAGGGGAATCAATTATTACACCTCCGCTGTTGCGGGATCGGGTCGGGTGTGGTATTTTAAACACAAAATATTCAGGAGATTATGAGATGAAGAATGAAAAGACGTCGGATGCAATCCGAACGATCACCGCAAAGAAGAATCCCATTTTCCCCGGCATGGGCGTCTGCGACCCTCATATCCATGTGTTCGGCGACAGGCTGTATTTATATGCTTCGCACGACGCTGTTCCGGACGCGCGGAACTTTTGTATGCACGATTGGCATGTGTGGTCGTCTGCCGACGCGGTGGAATGGACGCTGGAATGTGTCGTTTGGCCGGAGAATTTTTTCATGGGGCCGTCCGACTGCTGCTGGGCGGTCGACGCCGCCGAGCGCAACGGGAAGTACTACTATTACTTTTCCGACGGTAGCAAACGTATCGGCGCTGCTGTGTCCGATCATCCAGGCGGCCCGTTCAGGGACGCGCTCTGCCGTCCGCTGCTGGACGGAAACATGACCTCGACGCGTGCGTACGATCCCTGCGTCTTCAGGGACGACGACGGGGAATACTATCTTGTCTTCGGCGGCCCGGCATGGTGCTACGGCGAAGGCTGCGGATACTTTATCGCGAGGCTGAATGCGGATATGATCTCCTTTGCCGAAACGCCGAAAAAAATGTCGCTTGACCATTGCGGCGACGACAAAGCCTCGCTCAACAAATTCGGCGGACGGTACTACCTTAGCTACGGCGGCTTCTACGCGGTCGCCGACAACGTGTACGGACCGTACCGTTTTATCGGACATACGGCGTCGACGATCGACCACAGCAGTTTCTGCGAATGGAACGGACAGCTTTTTCAGGCGATCACCGTCAAGGAGCAAACCGAGATGTACCGCTCCTGCGGCCTTTGTTATGTGCATATAAAAGAGAACGGCGAGCTTGTCACCGATCCGCTGATCGTCGAGTACGGCGTCGGACAGTATGATTCAAACTGGAACCGGATTGAAGCAGAGTGGTACATGCAGGGCGAAAACGTGAAAAAAGTCGAAAACAAATGTCTTTTCGGCTTCTGCGTCTCCTGTACGGAACGTGCGGTGCTGACATATCCGATAATACGGAATCTGTCCAATAAGGTCGGCTTTTCTCTGGATTACTACTGCGTCGGCGGCAAGGCTTGTGTGGACGTCATGGCAGGCGGAGAGGACGGTCGACTGCTCGGAACGATACGCATGGAAACCCCGACGGATTCCTTTGAATGGTACTGCCGCCGCAGCGATTTCTTCCGCTTTGATGCGCCGCTCGACGACGTTTGCGACCTTTGCCTGATCCTGAAGCCGGAACAAGGCGCAGAGCTTTGGATCGACAACTTTCACTTTTTCTCTGAGCCGACTGCGGTCGGGGCCGTATGATATGATCCGATCGACGCCAGATCGCAGGCAACGCGCAGTTCCCACAGATCCTTTTTCAAGTATTGCAATCCGATCCGTTTCATGATAAAGTGGTTACGGATGAAAAAAACACCGCAGGAGGATTTGCAAACGCAGATCACCTGCACGTCCAAAAGAACGAACCATCGGAGGGAATCATTATGAACAGGATAATGTGCGCATGGTTCCCCTGACTTTGTTTTTCTTTAATTTGTTGCTTCTTCTAACCCGAACATCATACCCCAAAAATCTGGCGTGCGTATTGCTGTGCGTAATCAGCGTCTTCTCGTCACTCAGCTCCATTTTCAACGTTTCTGAAATAAAATCAGACAGCTTTTTCTTGATTGCTTCACAGTCCGCTTTGCTTCTGTTTACGCTGATTAAAAATCGTCAGCGTAACGGACATATTTCATTTTCTTATCGGTCTGCGATCTGCACGGTGTTTGTACCAATTGCGCTCGAAGTTTTTTTCTTCGGCAAGCAAAGCCGCTTTTTCTTCTTCGTTTGCGGTGTCCATGGCTGCCTTGATCTTACTACGCTTTTTCTGGATGCGATTGTATTCTGTGGTGCGCACTTGCTTTCGCGGAGAATAGAATTCTTCGGCTGTTTTCATCACAAATTTATCCAACTCATGCAGATAAATGTTGGCGAAAAGAGGAGACACAATCCCACCTTGCGGTGTGCCGCTGTATGTGGTATGATATTTCCAATCTTCCATATATCCTGCTTTCAGAAATTTGTAAATGAGTTGAATAAGCCTTGCGTCCTTGATTTTTTCTCCGATCACACTGACCAATACATGATGATCTATGTTGTCGAAGCAGCCTTTAATATCCCCTTCGATAAACCAGCTTGCGCCACGAAATTCTCGCTTGATACTCTTCAGCGCAGTATGACAGCTTCTGTCCGGGCGGAATCCGTGTGAGCAATCCAAGAAAATTGGTTCATAGACCGATTCCAAAATCATGCGCAGTACTTCCTGTACCAGTTTATCGGTAAAGGTCGGTATTCCTAACGGACGCAGCTTTCCATTCTTTTTCTGAATGTATGTGCGTCTTGCCGGATGCGGCGTATAGGTACCGTCTGCTAATACTTGGATAATTCTCTGATTCTTTTCACTACTGAATCCGTCCGCAGTATCGCCATTTACACCTTGCGTCGATGCGCCTTGATTCGAGTATAGATTCTGATACGCAACATAATAGATGTCAGGTCTGAGCAGATAACGGTATAGCCTTGTGAATATTTCATTGGGATTTTTCTTTGAGTTCTCTCGAATTCTGTTTAAAACGTCTGTTGTTGGTTGCACTGAGGTTTTCCTCCCTAATCAACATTCTGTTTCAACAACGCAGTAACTGCTTCCCTTCGCCATGTAAACGGCGTTACCGTTCTCGGACTACTACGGAAGCTCCGTACCCTTGCAGAATATTCAGACCCAAACGGTCATAGCCGATAGGCGTTTCTGTTTAGGGTATCCCCGGTTAGCATTGACAATAGGCGTGTGAGCTGTCGGATATGCTTTTGTTTCGTTAACACCGGTTCTCCGGCTCGTTGCATAAACTATTGATAACCCATAGGTCACTGGTGCCAACCTATGTTGTTCATGCGCAGAGGTTACAGGCACTTTCCTCTGTCCACACAAAACGGAAACTTGAAACTCACATTCAACAATCATAGTTTTATCCTTGTGCTCACTTATCCTCTCGGTTCAGTCGCACCCTGTTGCCTTAGGTGACTTGCCGATTCCCTGCCGTGCTATGTTCCCGTGTCAGCTTTCGCCTTTCGGTTAGGCAGGAGGATTCCCACGTTATCGTATGGGGCAATGCCTTAGTTTGCTTTTGTCAACGCCCTATCCGGGCGCACCCCGGTGTTATGCACCGTGATGCCTCTTGGTTTGCCCGTGCCGTTATTCAGCTTGGCACAGGGCTTCATCTTCTGCCCTTTTTTGATCCAGGACGCCACGTCCTTCGGGGCAAGCATGCTGTCCGGGATGATCTTCTGCTTGATCGTCAGACCGTTTTCGGTCGTGATGATCTTATCGGGTTTCAGAAACGTTGCCATTACGCTTGTCCTCCTTCGCCTTTTGCAAAAATGTCAGATTAAACTCCGCCACACACGCTTCAATCAGCATGTCCATCTCGATCTCGGAGATGGCGATGCCTTTAATATCCAGCATGGTGATGATGTTTTCCTTCGCCTTTTCCAGCTTTTCACTGCCGGAAAGGTCTTGATACATCTGCTCGACCGCCTTGACGCACGTTTCCACGACTTTGCGTTTGGTGTCGTCCGCGGTCATTCTGTCGTACAGCTTTTTCATGCCCGCACCCAGCACTCCGGCGATTGCCGTCAGTGCCGTGTACGCGAGGATATAGCCGTACTGCGCAAGGAAATCCAATACTACTTTCATGCTTTTCCTCCTATGAAATATGTGATGAGCGCCGCTCCGGCAGCGCCGATGACAGCGTAAATCAGCTTGTCCCACATCGTCGCGGGACGTGCTTTCAGCGACTCAACCGCACCCTTGAGTTCTCCCAACGTCGCCAGTACGCTGTTCAGCGTCGTGGTCGTCGCCACGAGGTTATGGTCGGTTGCGGTGATCTTGTCCGACAGGTCTTTGACCGCCTGCTCACACACCGACAGTCTCCGCTCGATCTCCGACAGTGTCACTTCGCTCATGATCCGATCCCTCCTTCCCGGAAAGTAGTTCTTTCAGCACCTGCTCCGCGCCGATCACGGCGTTGAGCTGCGCCAGAAGCTGCTCTTTTTGCGCCGACAGTTCCGTCAGCTTTTGCGTGATGATTTCTTTCATAGATGTGCCTCCGATCTGTATTTTGGGTATGAAAAAAGCACCTCCGAAGAGATGCTTCTGACGATGAAAATATTTGTCCGATTATATTTGCAGGTCACGCAATACCGTATCAATATCGGCGTTGATACAGACTGATTGGTTTTTGATCTGCGGCGGGCAGTCCGCTTCGCCGTAATTGACGCAGGCGTATGTCGCTTGCGGGTTTTGCGCGGTCAGTTTCCAGAACGGATACTTAATAATGACCGGCGTGTTGAAGCCGACGCCGAGCTCCAGAAACAG